>JAFUBX010000010.1 GCA_017459985.1 Parasporobacterium sp. | reverse complement strand
TCGTTGGCCGTTTGCCGGATTACATCCGTAATTCACTGGCAAGAGCAGCCTTGTCGGCCTGAACTACCTATCTGATTGCCTGTATTATTGAGTTTTCAAGGTGCGAATCCCATTTTAGGTATGGGAAGTTTTAGTTTATAATTAATACTACCCATCTGAAGTCTATCTTCCTTCTACATGAAGGATTCCCTTTACCTGAAGATTTGTATGTATATCTACCTTGCTTATGGTTTCCTCTATAGATTTCTTTTGGTCCTCAAAGTCAGAAGCAAGCTTATTCAGCTGAGACTGTCTCATTCTTCTAATTCTTTCCTCATCGGCACTGTTTAACTGCTTGCGAAGGATATCCTGACGTTGTCTGAACGAAAGGCCGAGTTGCTCGAGCCTGTATTCACATTCATTTTTCACATCAGTAGCATATTTATTTTTTTCGGTTTGCCATAACTGGTAATGCAGCTGATCCATATCCGTCCAGATAGCTTCGCTCGGATTTTCATATTCATATTCTGAGCTGTACTGGAAGTAGTTTAGGATATTTTTCTGTACTACCTCATTTCCACTGATTGCTACGAGTCTGACATCAGGCCTCAGTCCGACATATTTCCAAACGTAGATTAAAAATTCATAATCACCCTCCGGTAATTCATCGGTGCTTACAGTAATACCGACCTCACAAGGCAACTCGTTACTTTCATATGCCGCTGCCTGCATGACAAGAGGGTGCATCTGCGTCAGGAAAACGGTCTCTCGGTTATCCTTTGCGCAAACACTGTCAAATGTAATCGGAAGAGTCTGCTTGTCTGATTTCAGATATGCCTTCCATATTTTAGTTGCATTATTATCATTAATGTTGCTTACACTATTCAGGTTATCAAGAAGCAGTTTTCTTTTTTCTCCTGAAAGGCGAAGACTCTTTAATTCGTTTTTGCCTTTGATGTATTCGCCATCACCGAGTAAATCATCCATGAATGTTTCAACTAATTCCTGAATGCTTTCTGGAGAAATCCAGGTGTTCTCTGCATCCTGAACATCCTTGTTCTGTATATAATTCGACAGATCAAACCCATACAAAGTTTTTTCATCCTGTTCAAGTTTTTGCAGTTCCTGAACCTTTTTAACTTCATTATCTGCCATCTGTTCAATTTTTAAAGTCCGTTCAGCATCAGTAAGTTCAGGATCAAACATGATCTTCATGATCTGATCACTGATATCTCCAAGTATTTCCGAACAGTCTCCGATACTTGCCTCAAATACTCCGATTTTGCTAAGGCATCTGTCATACACAGTCGCATCAATTGTGTCCTCGGTGATCATATTATAGATTTTTACCGTATCAGCCTCCTGACCACGTCTGTCAATACGTCCGATACGCTGCTCAATTCTCATAGGATTCCAGGGAAGATCATAGTTGATCATCGTATCACAGAACTGATAATCCAGGCCCTCACAGCCGACCTCACTAAATAACAGGACATCTATTGCACTTTCGTCATCACGTCCCAGCAGGAACCGTTTTCTCAGGCTGAATCTCTCATCATCCGGAACGCTTCCATCGACTTGTCCAACCCGTATCCCTCGTTCTATAAGCCTGTTTCTTATATACGACAATGTATGTCTGAAAGAGCTGAAAATAATAACCCTGTTATTTGTTTCCTTTTGCTTTTGACAGATAATCTCGTACATGCGTTCAAATTTAGGATCATCATCTGTGAGATTATCAGCCATGGAGATAATTTCATCCGCAAGCATTACAAGATCTTTTTCTTCATCCCCGGAAAGGCTGAGATCGATTTCATACATCTCGCCATCTTCCTGCAACTGATCGATCCGGCGATAAACAATATCATTAAGCAGCGGTTTTAAGCCATAGATACAACTTGATGCCTGCCTCATAATTGTACACATCATAAAACGCACACTTCTGCTTCCGTGCAACAAAGTCAGCGAGGTTGCCTCAAATTCCATCAGTGCGTCATAAAGCTGTTTCTGTTCTATATCAAACGGGACTTTAATTGTCTGGTTACGTCTTATGCAGAAATCTTCTATATCTTTACGCCTTGTTCTGTTAATAATCGTATGGAAAGAATGCAGAGATTCTATCCGTCCGATCATATCTACCTTTTCGTCTCTTGTTACACTATCCTTACCTAAAAAGTCGTATATTTTCTCAAAATCAGGATTATGCTGAATTACGTTTCTTCCCCATGTAGTCCCTAGCATGAAGTTTATCTGCTCAAGTCCTGCCTTTTGCCATCCGTCTTCCTGATTTCTTACAATTCTGAGAAGGTTATTGACGAATTGATTAGGCTCAGCCATAGTCTTGAAGGTATCCTTGTCAATTACAACGTCAGGTCTTAAAAGATTAAGCAGTGTATACAGGTCATTATTGCTATTCTGTAACGGGGTAGCTGTCAGAAAAACAACTGCACCTGCATTTTTGCAGAAAAGTTCAACGCCTTGATAAGCCCAGGTATTTGCATTCCTGATATTATGAGCCTCATCTACAATTACCAGGTCAAAGCTCGGGATAGGATCAAGTTCCGAAAGACCGAGTGATTTTTTAGCTTTGTCAGATCTTGATTTTGTGCCCATCACCATATCTTCGCTGAATAGTGAGTACGGGATGATTGTTTTTTTATGCCGATCCGGCCATACTCCGCCATCACGATCTGTTTCAGATATTACTTCAGTCAGTTCCTTTCCATTGAGTTGGGTGAACTTTTCATCGAAACGTTTCATTTCCAGTTCCCATTTGCGTTCCGCTACTAACGGACGCGGGCAAATAATAAGAACTGAATTAACGCTTGATCTTGCCTCAAGTTCTTTTAGTATTAATCCAGCCTCTATGGTTTTTCCAACACCAACATCGTCTGCTATTAGGAGTCTCGGATTATCTGCCTTGATTATTTTCAAAGCTGGTCTGAACTGGTATGGAACAAAATCTATTCTTGCAGAATTAAGGGAATATAGATTAGTTGACCCGGGGTTACTTATCTGATATGCAGTCAACGCTGTCCTCACTCTGGAAAGCGGAACCAGTGAGGATACATGTTTTTCAATATAGGGATTTATTTGTTCCCTATAGAATGTTTCAAGCTTGTTTCCGATTAAAACGCTGTACTTATTTTCAGCAATCGAAACAACTGCTCCTATTAATGAGGTATCAGTGCCTATAATAACTAAGCTTCCAACATTAATATCTGAATTTTCATGTCGTTGTTCGGAAGATTTTGGTTTTTCTTTTGTTTCAATTACCGGCTGTATGTCTTTATCTTCTTCAACATCGAAAATAAAGTTTTCCAAATCACGAGTTTCCTTCATGCTCGCTCCAAATGCTTGCATGAGATCTATTATCACCTCAACATCATAGATCACCTTTTTCTTGGCAATATCCTGCGGTGCAATATGCGCCCAATCATTTCGGATCTGCTGCATTTGTCTGACTTTTGCACGTTCCTTGTTATTGATGAAAAAATAGCTCGTTATTACAAACCAGTTTCTGTCAAGAACTCGTAATACCGCAGCTAAATCCAGCCCTCTTATTTCATTGATTTTTCCCTGTTCAATCTTCTCGCGCTGCAGAGAACTGAGGTTGCTGAAAACAAGATCATTCCACCAGTTCTCGGTGATTTTCGGAAGTTTATTATCAAGCCAAATGCCCAGCTTTTCATTTAGCTGGAACATGTATTCATTCATTTTGCTTATAATATATCCATGATTCATAACAGTTACCTTTCTTCGATAATTTCAGATAACGTATAAATATGAGAATCAGTCCGGAATAAGCCATCAAAAGGACTGTGCTCATTTTCACCAAAAATCTTTACTAAGTTACACATATCTAGATACATAAGGGTATAATTGAGTTAATTTTACCAAAAACAACATAGGAATACCAAGCCTTTTCGGAATAAATGCATAGACTTTTCTTCAAATGTCGAACAGAGCCGTCACCATCATATTATAAAATGAAAACGGACCGGAAATTGGCGAATTCGATTCTCCTTCTGATTCACCTTTACCACAAATAAATAAAGCACAAATAAATAAAGGCCGCTTTTTATCACGGCCTTTACTGCTAAACAATTGTCTTAGTCATCATCAAACATTGGGCAGCTATCCATGCATGAAGGATATGGTCCACCACATGCCCGGCACCCTTCAGGTACTTTGGAGATATGCCGATCATAATATTCCTGTTTCTCGCCTTCAGTTTCGCATTCTTCCAGTGTTTTCTTTCTGCTCCAGATCATTTTCTGTCCCTCCTATCTTGTAATTGTTTCGGGTTTCCTTCTGAATAACTTTTATAATTGCATCAAGCGCGGTTTTAGTTTGATATTGAATTCACTCTTTTTTTCGTACAAGGTTGTCTTCTGCTGCATCTAGAAGATCCCTTATTTGCATGACTACGAAATGCACCTTATTATGAGACAAAGTATCTTCACTTCCTAATTCATGTCCATTGATATTGCATATCCTTCTTACATCATGCAAACGCTCAAGAAACTCATTGTTATCAAGAAGCCTCTTTCGTTCGCATATTTTCAGATTGACCAGCATCCGATCGTCTGATCCATCTGAGCCCGAATCGTGCTGCACGATCATACGAAGCGCATCTTCCATAACAACACGTGCATCATACACAGCGTAACGGTACTCCCCTTTCTGTAACTGTTGATAAGCATCATCCAGCCGTTCTCTTAATTGCTCAATATGATCAGAGTAGAACTGGCGGCAGTGACCTGCTCTGTCCAGACCAGATGCATCATATCTATCCCGTCCAAAACCTTCCCAGTCAAAACCTTCGCGATTAAAACCGTCGGTCCCAAACCCGTTCCGTCGATATCCTTCGGCATCTCTTCCAAAACGATCAAACCCATCGATATCGAATCCATCACGGTCAAAACCTCGTTTATCTCGACCGGATCGATTGTATCCGTCAGCGTCAAAGCCCTGTCTATCATAACCATCTGCATCGATTCCCATACGGTTAAAACCCTCAGTGTTAAATCCCGCAGCATTATAACCCTGTCGATCCCGTCCCTGCCGGTTATAGCCCTGTCGATCGTAACCGTCTCTGTCATATCCTTCAGAATCGAATCCGTCCCCGCCAGACTTCATAGTTGTTTTGATCATAGCATCAATGCCAAGAATAAGTCCTGCACATCCAGCCGCTCCTCCCAGGATATACCCGATTGTTTTTAAATTAGCACTCATTGTTTTGGTCCTTTCTATATCACCGTCTTGTATTCGTCAGCTGATCGTGATATAAAAATACCAGACAATTTAGTCTTATAATTGTCTATTTTATAATTATATTAAAGGAGTTATCAGACATCTTTGTCTGTTTTGGCGCAATGGCAATAAAGAATCTGGAAGACATAAGAGTTGAAGCTATATTCGGCAGAAAGCTTTTTCAACTGGGTGCCGGAATTGATATCAAAGGACCTGCGGCCGTTGCAGAAGCTCTTTATGATAATGACGACTGCTATAAACTGGTACGTCCTAGAGGAAGAAGTGCAAAATATAAAGTTAATAAGGACAAGGACACTGATGCTATCGCTCGTACCGTGCAAAGACATTTTGATTCTGAAGCTGCTACAGAAATACCAGGAAATTACATGTTGGCCTACAGCATTCTTTTTGACTGTTCCATGGACTATCTGTACGGAAAGATAGAAGACAAGTGCCCAAACGTAGAGGTACTGAATATCAGTAATAAAACAGGACTTTCAGTAAAAGCAGTTAAACGGCTCATGTCTAGTGAAGAAATATGCATAGAAGATTTCCTGCAAACGGTATATAATTACGGACTCCTTGACGATCCCAAATGTGGTACTTACGATCCTGAGTTGGATGATTTTTTTCTAGAAACATATGCCCCCATTTCAACATTTTGGAGTGAATTGATTGAAAGCGACCTGTTCACCCAACTTCCAGAAAGCTGGTATCGGATGGCTTGTGCTCTATACACCAGTAAAGCAATTAAGATGGTGGCTGATAACGCGAAGAGTGAGTGGGATGAACTGCCGACTCTCGAGGACTTTCTCTCGTGGGTGGAAACATGGGAAACATTCCACCCAGACGAACCGCTTGCGAGAATGTACAATATGACTTGGGAAGAAACATATAATAAAGAGCCCGAGTTCATAAAACAAGTATATAGAGAAATTCGATATAATCATTATTACAGTTCGGTCGACCGGGAAGAGGAATATGAAACAGCTTACTGGGGCTGTGCTGGCAAATTTGATCGTAGCGCCTTAGATTTCTTTCATGGCAAAGCAGAAGACTGGTGCTTATCTGGTCCTTTACCAAGGCTTTAGTCTCACATTAATATATGACACCATCAGCGCAATTTTATTTCCCCATCCAGCGACAGCATCTCTTCCCTGTTCCGCTCCGTCGTACAGGCGTAATACACACGGATCGCGGTTTCGGCAAAGGCATGCCCCATCAATTTCTGAACCGATTTTATACTTACCTTGTTCGATTCGAACAGGCGTGTGCAGAACGTATGCCTGAGTGTATGACATGTGAACTTGGGCAATAAGTACGGCTCCCTTCCCTCTTTCGCCGCCTTATGCAGCTCTTCCTCATTATATGCCTTCACGATGTTTCTCCACCTGAGGTTCAGCCGCGATGTCGTGTACAGTTTTCCCTTGATGTCCCGGAACACGAAATTAGTGTGTCCATCAATCACCGGCTGGCACTCTGAGTTGTGATCTTCACGATGCTCATACAGTTCCTGCAGAGCATTGCGAACGTCGGTAAACATCGGGATTTCCCTGATCCCCCGTCTTGTCTTCGGGTACGTTATGTAATAATGGCACCGCCCTTCCAGTGTCGTATCGTAATGGAGCGTATGGTTGATGATGATACTGCCCCGTTCGAAGTCCACATTCTGCCAGGTAAGCCCTATCAGCTCCCCACCGCGTAAGCCGGTGCCCAGAAACACTGTCAGAATGGGCCTGACTTCCCGGAATGTCAGGGATGAAGCGACATACTCAACCAGCACCTTCTGCTGTTTCACTGTCAATGCGTCCATGCTTCTCGGCTCCCATTCACGCCTGCCGCTGAATTCTTTTATCACGCCGGTAGCAGGGTTTTCATCGATCAGATGCTCACGGAAGGCGATCTCCAGCACTGGTTCTATGATGTTGTGCATATGTGAAATGGAGGAAAATGAAAGACCCTCTTTCATCTTCTTTGCGTAGAATCTGCGGATGTGTTCATACCGGATCACTGTGACAAGGCGCCTTCCGAGTTCTTCCCGGATGTGTTTGTTATAAAGATATACATATTTGACCATCGTACTCTCAGCGATATTGCATTTCGTTGTGATGAACTTCTCCCAGTAATCATTCAACGTATATCTCGGCTCTGCCAGTTTCCTTGCTTTTTTGCTGATTGCCCGGTTGATCCGATCCTCGAGTTCCCTGAGCGAATCCGGCTCATTACGGTCCTCCACCGGAGGATCCTCCGGCATGAGCCGCCAGCATGTGACGCTCTTCCTTTTTCCTGTTTCCGGATCAAAATAGCGGAAGACATAACTGCCGTTTTTGATTTGCGACTCATTTGTCCGCAGCAGCCTTCCCTTATTATCTCTTCTTTCCCTTATCAACTTTATTCTCCTTAAACCTGCGACTCGCCGTCCAGGAACTTTTCGAACAGTTCCCGTTTAATGTAAACCCTGCCTCCGTTCCAGAGGAGATACTCCGCGTATCGGTCTTTTCTTACGATTTCCCGGATCTTGTTGTATCCCAGATGGAAATACTTTGCTGCCTCCGGAAGGGTCAGTGCATATTTTTCCCATATAGGCACTTCAGGCACGTTTTCTATACTCCCGGTATGCTCCGGATAGACACGACTCCTGGCTTTTTCAAGGTCTGCCCTGACATGATCCGTCCCGCTTCGTTTTCCGGCCTGTTTCTTTTCATCGTCATCATTGCCTGCGGAGGATTCTTTATCATTTTCTTCTGCCTGCTCCAGGAGGAGCCTTAAGATAAGCTTTACAGCATCATCCATCGTCAGTATTCCTCCTTCCCGTCCAGGTAATCCTCAAGCATCCGACGCTTGATGAGAACATGCTTCCCGTCACGTATGATGAACGGTGCATTTTTATCTTTTTCAATCATGCGGTAGATCCTGTTGCGGGTAACATTAAAGTATTGGGCTGCCTCTGTGATGGTTAGCGCATACTTTTCCCACAGCGGAACTACATCGCTTCTTTTTTTGTTCTCTGCTTTTTTCTCAGAATCCTGCTCTTTGGGGTTTTCGTTCTTTTCCGGGGATTTCTTTTGTTTGCTGATATTCATGCCGGCCTGTGTATCCCCTTCTTCCTGAGCCAGAAGTTTCCGGATCAGTTTTTTGGTTTCTTCATCCATCTGCATTGCCCTCTTTTTCCCTGCACCGCCTGCATAGCGCATGACCATAGCGGTTCATGTAATAGATTTCCGTTTTTACCTGCGCCTGGAATTCTTCCCCGCACCGCTGACATTTCCACCATACCTGTTTTCTGTATCCTGCCCGTATATCTCCAGGCTTTAGTGGCAGATTTTGTTCTGACCATATAGGGACAAGCTCAGGGTGTTCAGTTGCGAGATCATTTACTCCCCTGATGAGCGGGTCCCTTGCGCATATGGGGCATCCGTTTCCTTTGACCCTGTTTGCCGGACTTGTCATCCACTCATGACCCATCGCACATTTCCAGATCACTTTTTTACAGCTCGTTGCCAGGATCTCATCCGGACGGAGCAGCTTATTATTATCTGACCATTCCTTAAGGAGTTCCGGATGCTGTGACGCCAGATCATTAAAACCTTTCAATACTGTATGCCCGCTGCAGTAGGGGCAGCCGGTTTTCTTTTTACCGGCACGGTTCCGTACCATAGCTTTCCATTCGTGACCACAGGCGCCCTTCCACCAGACTTTATCCGGACTCGATGCATTCTCATCATCGATCGTGAAAGGATAGTTCCTTTCTGACCACTGCGGGATAAGTTCCGGATTTGTCCTTGAGAGAGATTCTCTTTTCCTGCTTCTGTAACCGTGGACCTTTCCATGTTTTTCCAGAAATGGCTTTGCGGCATTACTGACTCTGCGTGGCGGGCCAAGGAACTCCTCCCGCAGGATCCTGATATCCTCTTCGATCACGGAGGTGATCCTGATGCCTGCACCCCCAAAGGTCTTTATCACTGCCTGTGCCATCTTGACCCGGTCGGTATTTCTTTCAATGATCACGCACCTGAATCCATAAGTCTCGCATCGGCGGCACTTTTCCTTCTGCTTCTGCTGTTTTTCCGCAGATACTCCTGCAGTTTCCAGCGCAAGCTTTATCTCCGGGATGTAAATCTCGAAACTACAGCCTTCCTCCAGTTCATAACATACATGTACTGTCAGTCCGTTCTGTTTTGCGTATCGGATCGCCAGCATTCCTGGGAGACAGGCGGAAAACTCTGCTTCACATATATAACACTCTTTTCTTCCTACAGTTCTTTCATTGATCCTGCATCCGTAGGAATGCCCCCTTCCGCACTTCCACCATGCAAATCTGCGGGATGTTCGGAAAAACTGTTCCGGCACTGCGCCATCATTCTTGTTGTGATCCCATTCAATAGTAATATCCGGATCCGTCGTCGCCAGGTCATTGAACCCGGGCTTCAATTCGAATCCCGCACAATATGGACACCCATATCCCTCAAGCCTTCCCCGCAGGTCATACTTGTATTCACTTCCGCAGTCCGGACACTTCCACCAGAAGAATTGTCTTTTTTTCAGTCCGAACACCTTGCCCGGTGTCAGTGGGAGATTCTTTTCCGACCATTCCGCCGCCAGTTCCGGATGAAGTGTTGCAAGATCATTGAAGCCAGTCAGGTGTCCCTGGCCGGAACTGCAGATTTTGCATCCGCAGCCTTTCGATCTCAGGTTCGGTGTCATGAGATATTCATGACCATTTCGACATTTCCACCATACCTTCCGGTTTGAACAGGGACCTATCTCATCTGGTTTTAAAGGCATGTTTTTCTCATGATCCCAATCGGCAAGAAGATCCGGCCTCTTTGTTGCAAGGTCATTGAACCCGGCAAGCACCTTCCTGCTGCTGCAGTAGGGACAGCTTGTTCCTCTCACACGATTACCCACTACAGCCTGCCATTCGTGTCCGCATTTTCCCTTCCACCACACCAGATCATGGCTGCCATACGTTACCTGATCCGGACGCAGCGGAAAGTTCTTCTCTGACCATTCCGCCGCCAGCTCCGGATGTGATACAGTCAGTGGTTCCTTCTCATACGACATCATCAGCCTGTTCCTCCCCATCGGTGGCTTCTGTGCCGCTGATCTCCCTGGAAACATAATCCTGGAATGAATTCACTGCCTTGTTCTTCTCCTCTTCCGTCAGCGTTACATAAAGCTGCAGCGTTGTCTTGATATCCGCATGTCCTGCCAGCCCCATCAAAGCGGAGGGGCTCATGCCCGCCTCTATCGCACGGGTGCAGAACGTATGCCGGAGTATGTGGCAGGAAAAGTTCGGCAGGAGCACCGGATCAGAATCCGCCCCCTTCTTTTCAAGGATCGCGAGGTTGCAGTCCTTCATGATCCTTTTAAGTGCCCGGTTCAGGGATGCCTGGTTGTGCACCTTCCCGAAACGGTTAAGAAAGATAAAATCATCATAACCGTCCACACGTTCCCTGCATTCGATCCCCGCAGCCTCCTGGAATTCCTTTTCCGTAAGGAACGCCTCCCTGACGGCTGCTGTCATGGGGATCCTGCGCTCACCGGCCTTAGTTTTGGGCGTATTAACAGAATAGTAGCAGCCCCGCTCGTCCCGGTGATTATAATAAACGAGCGTATGGTTCACGCTGATGATACCCTTTTCAAGATCTACATCCTTCCACCTGAGGCCGGTGATCTCGCCGACACGCATCCCGGTATTTGCCATGATAAAGAATACTGGGTACCAATGGCTGTACTGATTGTTCTTTCTCAGAAAATCGAAAAACAGTCTCTGCTGACTGAGCGTGAGCGCTTCTCTTTTGCTCCCTCGTTCCTGCCTTGCCATTTTCTGTTCCTTGAGCATATTGTCGGTAGGATTGTAGCGGATCATATTATCATCCACGGCTACCTGAAAGATCTGGTGCAGTACATTGTGGATGCCGTCAATCGTTGATATCTTCAGGCCGTTCTGGTCTGCCAGTTTGTTATAGAAAGCGCGTACGGTTGATTTCTTTACCCGCACTAAATAATGAGTCCCGAACACCGGCTTCACAAACATGTCATACATATAGCAGTAGTTCTTGAACGTGCTGTCCTTGATTCCCCTTTTCAGATCTTTCCAGAGCTCATATAGTTCATTGACCGTAAAAGTCGCAAGGTCTTCCCGGATTCCGTCCTTTGCGTCTTCGGTAATCTCCTCTTCCCTGATCCGGAGTTTTTCCAGCGTGCTTTCATATATGGCATGTCTTTTCCCGTCTGGAGTCGTCCACCGGAAAACATAGCCTCCGCCCCTTTTTTCAGACTCGCCGGTCCTGAGCCTTATATGCCGGCTGTCATACCTGATCCTGCTTTTCGGTTTATTATTAAATGCCATCTCTGCAGCTCCTTTCTGTTCGTTTCGTTCTTTTGAGCAGATGATAATCACGTGCTTCTGTTTTTACAAATGTGCGATTTCCCTTTTTCGGCTTTCGCACATTTGTCTGGCGCTAATCCAACGTCTATACTGAATATGCATGGTCGAGGTATTCCTCAAGCTTTTTACGCTTGATGCATTTTCTCCTGCCGACCCACAACACGAACGGACAGTCCTCTTCATTGGTCATCGCCCGGAACTTGTTGATGCCGATCCCGGAATATGCCGAACCCTCCTCAAGGGTCAGAGTCAGTTTTTCCCAGTAGGGAATTTCTGATTTTTTGGTGCAGCCTCTTTTCTCTGATGCATTCATGACTTCACCGCCTTTCCTGTCTGGCTTTTCCTGTAAACAATGTAGTCATGTCCGGGGCTGCCGCAACGCTGGCAGTTTTCCGTGGAATCATCAAACGGGTCAACACGGCGTACGATATATTCGTCACAGGCTCTGTAATCGTTTGCGCATCTGCCACAGAGACATCTCAGTTTTTCCGAATGTTCCTTCCGGTATGACCACAGTCCGAACTGTTTCTTCAGACCCCTTCCTATTTCCTTGAAGATCTCCGGGTCATCCACAGTCCCGATTTTCTTTATGAAATCGTTCTTGTTCACTGTAAATATCTGTTCCAGCAGAAGCTGTGACTCGCTCCTCAGACCGAACCTGGATCCCAGATACACATGGCATGGCAGATACGATTTTTTGATAATGCTGGTAATCGCTGCAACAACGGTTACCGGTGAATTCTCATTTGTCCCGTGATCCTGCAGTACCATGACCGGCCGTTTTCCGCACTGTATACTTCCCGGATTCTGACCGAAGTCAAGCAGGAAAATATCTCCTCTGTTTATGTTTTTGATGTCACTCATGATTCTTCATTTTCTCCTTTGCCATATTCTCCGGAGAGCTGCTCAATGTATTTGTTAAAATCTGTCTCTCCATATGTAACTGACAAAGACCCATCATTTTTTACCCCTTCAGAAAAGATTTTCCTGATATTCTTTTCATAGTTCTTCTTTAAGGACTCCATTGCCGCTCCGATGCTTTTCCAGGCGTTTTTTCCATTGATGCCTTCGATCTTCCCGATCTGTTCATAGGTGAATCCCACTCCGGCCCGCAGCCAGATGCGCTTTTTCTGGTGCTCCGGAAGCGACAGAAAGGCCATACGGATCGCCGCATCCTGCTCATACACGACGACATCTTCCTCCATCTTCTTTTCAAATCCTTCGTCATAAGCCTTCGTAAATCTGCATCCCTGTGACTGGGATGTTTCATCCCAGTCGCTTTCCTCATTCCGTAATGCACGCTTGGCATACTTGTCCTCATTGCGCTGGAAATCATTCTTGATCTCAAGCATGTCTGTTTTTCGCCATGTAATATATGGACTGTATCCGGAAAGGATGTTCCCGTATTTTTCCTCGAGCTCTTCCCGGGGAAGGTCTGTGAGGATGAGGTATTTCACCGTTCCCTCAAAACCCGGATACTCGGTTGCAAGATTGATCACGGTGCAATCATCCTTGAACGCTTCATCAAATGTTTCCTTATATGCTTTTCTGTTTGCCATCTTCGGCCTCCTTCAATTTCTGAAATTTGCGTTTGCTGTTTTTCAGAAATTTCCGGAGGGCTGCGTATCCGCTTATACATGAAAACTCCCTCTGCCCGATGCCTGCGGATACAGGGCACCTTAAGCAGAGGAAGCCTTTGGACAGCCCGAAAAAAGAGCGTGAAACCTAAGGGTACTTCCCCACCTTCCCCTAAAATCGGAGGTCAGGTGTTTCTGTATCCTTCGGCCTGTTGTTCTAGAATTCAGGCGTCTTGTATTATTTTGTCTGCAGCACTTGCCGCTATTTGTATTATGCCGGTCAAAAACGGCTACAAAAAAAGCCGCCGGCAATGGCAGTTCTCAGAGTTTTATAAGCTTACTCTGGTCTGTCATTGCCGGCGGCTTCACATGTTCATCATCTGGCATAGCCTGCCGGTGGTTCGCGGGAAGATCTTTCGAATCCTGCCGCGCGGACGGATGACCTGGTTTTACGGACTTACAGGGTTCATTTATCCTTGCCGTTCCGTCGTTTCCTCCGCTTTCATTCAGTTTTAAATGTCCTCTATATCACTATTGGTTCTTCTTCATCCGGTATATAGCAACTGTCCTCATAATGTTCATAACCCGCAGGAGCATAAACCTCGATGGAATCGTGTCTCCGGCTTTTGATCGTCCGCACCATCACGGATCCGCACCGGCCGCATGTACATTTGATCCTGCCCTCCGGATTCATGTATCCGGTCACCTTGGCTGAACAGTTGACACAGTACCACGTATATACCGCCCATTGATCACTTTTCAATTTATTTCATTATCTCCCAATATGCTCCCGGCACTACGTCAGCTTATGCAGCCGCATCTGCCGGTTAACCTACCAGTACCCGAAACTGTGAGGGCTTCTCGGTCCCCTTACAGTTTTCTCCTTTACGGTGACAGCCTGCTTTGCGTCTTCTGCGGTCTTAAAAAGCCTTCCGGCTTTCAGGCATGTGCCGCCGCCCTCCCGGAAGCGAACTTTGTATAAGCCTCCGCTTTCGGACAGTACCATCACGGTCCTGATGTTCCATCCGTTTTCAACGATATAAGCCGTCTCACCGCTTTTATATTTTCCATTACAACTTGCTTCCATTGCATTTCCTTTCACTGCATTTTCCGTTTTACCATCTCTTCAAGATGCCCTTCCGGAAATCTGTCAGCAGTGCTGCATCTGCATGAAAGTATATTGTGGCATTGAAGCTTCTGTATCAGACTGCGTAGGCCTGATCTTCCGCACTTTTACTTCGTTCCCGCAGGCTTCGCATTCCATCCAGCCTCCGGTCTCTTCCAGATATAGACCTTTATTTATTCTTCCGCATACCGGGCACTCTGCATCATACTGCTTCATATTTCTGCACACTCCTTTCCGCTGCTGAA
The DNA here is from genome assembly GCA_017459985.1 of Parasporobacterium sp. GTDB lineage: Bacteria > Bacillota > Clostridia > Lachnospirales > Lachnospiraceae > RGIG5612. The sequence goes on along the minus strand of JAFUBX010000010.1, from coordinate 79,096 downwards.
TTCTTTTAAAAGGATTTGATCACATTTTTTACTACGCCCTGGACGCATAACTGCTTTACACGGATCTTCTCACCCGGATATGTTTTTTCATTCATATATCCCAGGATGTGTTCTCCGGTACTCTCATCGAATCCCTCATACCGTTTCAGGGTGTTCTGGCCTTCCCCGTCCAGAGCAACCACGATATCTCCTTTGAAAGCTTCCGGCGTGACCCGGATCACCACGAAGTCGCCTTCCTCGATCCCCGCGTCTGTCATGGAATCGCCTTCCGCCCGCAGGATGTATTTCGGGCCTTTTCCGAAGATCGCATCCGGGAGAACGACATATTCCTCCACATTTTCTTCCTGCTGCCGTGGGTCGCCGCAGTTGATATTGCCCGTGATCGGGTGGGCAGAATATTCGCCGCTGCAGTTGCTTAAGACTTCCGGATTTTTCACTCCCCTATCATAATCCAACATGCCTTTTTCCTGCATTTCTACAAGATAGCGCTGGACATTGGATTTGGATGAACCGACATGTTCCGCAATCATCACCAGTCCGGGGCTTTCCAGATTTTCCTGGTAATAATCTGTGATAAACTCCCTGATATCGTTCATCAGCTGAGGATTTTTTGTTCTCATGAGATCTCCTGCGTCCTTTCTTTTTCAAAACGGGAATTCAATTCCCATTTGTGGTTCGTATTATACGCAGACAATAAATGAATTTCAATAGATTATTTCATAACGGGAAATAGGTGACGAATTATCATGTCACCTTATATAGAAAGGGTCTTTAATTCAGCGGATCATTTGACTTACTAATATCACTAATACTTAGCTGTCCGTCATGGCAATATCCATAATACCAACATTCATATGGCTTGCAGCACTGCTCCCCAGGCTCTATTTGAATCTCATCCGTTTGTTTCTGCATTCGATTCAGATCCCAAATATTGTCATTCACCCAATTGGAGTATCCTTTAGCTTCTTCTGTAACATCATTAACTACAAATGGATGTTCTTCGTCTTCTCCATGAGTAACAATATGAATATGCCCTATATTTAGTCCGCAACGATTCATAATATAATACTGAAAACCGGCATCTTTAATAAACTGATCATGCACCTGCGGAGCATTTTTTACTTCATAAAAATCAAATCCCTGAATTGTTCTTCGAAGAATGTCTACAGCACAGTAATTATTATAATATAGAAAAGCAGCCTCACAAATGACAGAGGTTCCCATCTTTATGTGTTCCTGGGTTCTCTCAGCCATTGCTTTTTTATCCGGAATGGTCGTTCCTGGCCGATAAATAGTCATCTCCTCATATTCCCCGAACATTCCCATAGCACGGTCACCGAAATCGTTCCCCGCATCCAGTCGCATCTGTATTTCCGGTGGAATCACCTTTAATTTGGGCTTATGTTTATCCAACCACAGCATTTTCTTGCATTGTATTCCGCGCATGAAATCCGTTTTAGTAATACCCATTGACATGCCCTACTTTCCGGCTCTTTTTTTTAATTGGCGGAGCATTGCTGAAAACCATTGACATGTTTCATAATTAAGCTCATATACGCCTGCCCAGTGTGTCAAATATCTCCATTGAGAAAATACAGCAGAACCAATAAGATCAATATCATTTATATGATTGACTATAGCTTCCGGATCAAAATCATTCATGCGAAGACAGCCAGGATATAACCGTTCCGCCTCTTTCCCGCAATCCATCTGAAATCCCAGAGCTATACATTCATCGCCAAACCGTTCTTCAAATTCGTTTTCAATAATCATACTGGTTGCAAACTTTTTCTCCCATTTATCGGCAAACAAATATACTGCTTTCTTTCCTTCGTAATCAGGAGATAAGTTTCCGTCAAATCCCCACAATGCATATATCGGCACATACCTGCGCATAAGTTTTGTTAAAGATATCGGTTTATTTCCATAGGAACAACCTTTAATATCTCCTGCCAAAGAGCCATGAATCCGTCTCTTACTCTCATCGTCATATTTAATGATTAGTTCATAGTCTCCGACATCTGTCACAAATGTTCCTTCATCCGCTTTATTAATTAAATTAAGCAGGAAGCTTGCTTTCCAAGTCCCGATATTTACCTGTTTTTTTCTACAAAAACCTTTTCCGGCCAAATACTGTTCATAGTTTCTGGCAGAGAACCATACCTTACCAGCAGAATTAATCGTTAGATGCTGTTCAACTTCTGCTGACGGTTCCGGACACGGCCCGTAACATATATTATTTGATATCAGTTTTATTTTTTTGATAATTTCACTATATTATCATCCATTTACGAAACAGTACTCTCACTATGTTTCCCCCTGTCTTTATAAAACGGGCTAAGATTGATAAACAGTTCCTTCAGTTTATCCGGATTATCGCAGTTTTTGAACAGATACTCCAGAAGTTCCTCCTGCCTGGCCTGTCCAAGTGTAAGCCGGTATAATGACAAAATCTTTATCAGCCGTTCATATGCCAGACCGTCTCTGCTGAACGGATACATCGGTACAATCCGTTCTATTTTGATCATATCGGCAGTTTCCCTCAATCCCCAGAACGGAACAAGATCAGATGATCCGCCGGTCTTTTCAGCAACAGCAGCTTCATCAAACATTTCCTGCCAGATATCAGAATGAAATTCAATCTTGCCATACCGCTTTGCAACATTCTGGCGAATTGCAAGGCATTCAAATCTGTTGATCCTGCCTTCCCTCTGTTCCAGATCAATTGGATTTGACGGCAGATTCCAGTGGACGATCTTCCTGCAGTAATTATGAAAATCCAAGCCTTCCTGTCCTATGGATGTGCTTGCAAGTACAAACGGACGGAACGGCGAATTGAATGCATTACGAATGGTTTTCTTCCGGTCGGTATCTGATTCTTTCCCCTCTCCCTTCGTAAAAGCAACTGCAAAATGAGTCCTGATATTCGTCGGCTTTTCCTTCTGCCCATAAGCTCGTTTCTGAAAGCTTTTATATGTATCAACATTGTACTGGGTTGTACGGATATCCATCGCTTCCCTCATCTGCCGATGCATCTGATATACCAATGATTCATCATGATCGATACCGTTAGAAATCAAATGCGCATACTCATCAAAAACAGCCTGAAGATTTCCATGCCTGCAGTAGGTCAGGAGATTCTGCCAATGAGCATCTTCAGTTTTTCTTCCGCAGGCAAGCTCCACAACTGCCGTAGACTCGGGAGTATTCATGCGATTGATAAACACTCTTGCCAGCTGACTCGGCAGATACGAAGGGAGCTCTTCTTCAACCGTAATGTAATGTTGATAAGTACGATTGACACAAACGGCAGGAGATGCAATCGCCATGTCTGTAAGCACTTCCAGAAGGTCGTCCGGCTGTTTTCCCAAATTTGCAAATTTCTCACGATGAGTCTCATAAAAAAGTTCCTGCAACGCATCCAGATGAGTTAAGAATCCCTTCTGTTTTTTTGTTTTTTCATCCCCGTCTTCATAATCTGCCAACTTCCCGGCACTTTCCAGCCACGAATACGCATAAGATGCTTCATCCATCATGAGCGGAGCGATATAATACCATCTCCGATCCGGATTGCCGCGATCCGGAGACGGAAACGTCTGAATCTTCTCATTGATTCTTTCCTGCACCATCTTCCGTATGTCACGAATTCCCATTCCTGCATTCAAACATGCAATCGGATCATAACAGGAAGATAAAAAGCTGGAAGGATACAATAAACAGAACAGTGTCATTGATCCTGGAACACCGTTTCTGACAGAAAAATTCATTCGTGCAGACGGATAACGTTTTTCCCCGCTGTAGAAATAATGCACATCCCTGTCCTGATAATCCTTCGCCAGTTTTCCGACGGTTCTGCGCTCTGCTTCATAAGAAAGCAGGCTTGCCAGCATCCTTGGAACCATTTCCCACGATGAGAATACCAGCGTTTTGGTGGAAAATTCCGTATTTCTATAAACACCTTCCATCTCATAATACGGTCTAGAAGGGGGCATCCACAAAAGCTTCTCCACACCTTTCTGCAATACGCTGTTCATGACTCTTTCCAGTCTGGCATTATTATTTGGAATGCGCTCATACCGGTCAATTACATTACGTTTCAGCCAAAATGAATCCTTTTTGATTTTCCTAAGTTCATCCGGATGTGACTTAAAGTATTTTTCAACATTTCTCTTTAATTGGTAGTCACGCATAAAGGACATCAGATATGGGGTCGATTTTATATAATCCACCGGAACATGATAATTAGCCCCGATCTGGTCAAGTAATTCCTGTGCCTGCACATACGAACGGACATCCTGTTCCAATACCTCTAAAGGTATATGTACATCGCTGTCGTCAATAATATCTGCATTTTCTGACGCTGTAATTCTTTCTGTTCTACATACAGTCTGATACATTGCTTCCTCTGCAGCATCCTTCGCAGACAGGATCGTTGTATCGCCAAATGTCATTTCTTTCAATTTGATGGAATAATCCTTCCATACCGTCAGAAATTGATTCTCGATTTCCGGATCTTCATTCAGGAAATTCATAACAGAAAGAAATTCTGTATAATGCTCATCAATCCTTGTTTCATCAATCTCTTCCGGAGTCGAATACATCTTATATGGCGTAGCAGACAAAAGCAGTATACGTACATCCTTTGCATGAAAGAACTTGTCTGCGAGCATGCCTGTTTCTGATTCCGGATCAGAATTCAGAAGATACTTAAACCTTTGGAACTCATCCATAATGACAAGGTCCGGTTCCAGCTTTTCGAGGCTGATTTTTGCAAATATAACGCGCAGCTGCCCGATGATGGAATTGTTTCCAACACGTTCCCCATTATTACGCCGTATATCCTTACAAAGAGCGATAAGGCCGTCCATAAAGCTGACATCATCGTACCATATGCCAAATAACTCTTTATGGAGGCATGTCTGCATGTATTCAAAATATCTGCCGTTTGATTTCTTATTGCACTCTGACGCTTCCTTTTCATACCAGGTTTTGCACCATGAATTCCACGCTGCGGTTGCCCAGTCCATCATGGCAACCTCCAGCTCACCGATATAGTTTTTAAGTTCCGGCATTCTGCGCAAATGCACAAACATTAATGCCCGTTCAGAAACGGTTCCCTGTCCTGCCGTCATCCTGAAAGATGTGTCCGGTGTCAACGGAATAAGTTGTATATACCTGTTCAATAAATCCGCATCATTTTCCTGTTTGAAAATATTCAGATGCTGCATTGAAAGACGCGAAGACGAAGTACTTTCCGTCTGAGCCTCATGCGTGATCCGGAGTTTCCTGAGATTCTGCTCCGCTATGGCAGCATTGGAACAGATATAGACAACCTTAAAGAGGTTATCGCCTTCCTCGCGGCGAAGCATAGCCATTTTGGCTACCGTGCCTCTGGCTATCAGTGTCTTGCCCAATCCGACCTCGTCAGAAACCAGTACACGGCGCTGATGATGACGGTACAGATAATCTATGCGTTCTACCGTAGCTTTCTGAAAATCCTTCAGACCGCTCATTATTTTATTTTCAATTATGTCAAGCTGGTCTGCTACATTAGCCATCGATTTTTACCGCCCTCTTGAATGTCTCATATAACTTCTTGAAATCTTCCGGAATAATACCATCCTCGGAGATTGTTTTCATCAGATATCCAATGCCTTTAAACCGTTCTGGATTAACTGCTGCAGTCTGAAGCATCTTTTCATAAAGAGCCGGAACATGATATGACTGTCTGCTTATCAATCCGTTTGTTTCTTCTGCTGCTGTATTTGCCTCAAGTACAGAGAGGATCATATCATCTCCAAGCAGAAATGCTATATATCTGTAGAAACATTCCCTGTCGCTAACGACATTGGATACCACCTGTTTTTCCCTGTCCTCCGGCATACCGTCTGTCGGGATAATCAAAACTCTTTCCACTTTTTGCGATCCGTCTGAGACAGAAATTACATAGAACTCTGACAGCTGTGTAACAGCAAGCCCTTTAAAAATAATATTCTCTGCAAAGTCTTCCTGTTTTCTTGATAAAAGCGGTCTGACCTGAATGCGGCAATTCTTTATATCGCATTTATCAAAATTAATCTTAACTGTATACAGGCCATCTTCTGCAATCTCAGCTTGTGCATTCGAACTGCTCCTGTTGATTGTCTTTATAATACTGTCTAATTCTTTTGTCTTTTCATCATCTTCATCGATGAGCGCATTTTGCAGTGTGACTTCCTGGAATGGATTATCAGATCTGTCCTTTTCACTTCCAAACAAAGAATCCGTTAGTTTATCCATATTCAGATAACGGTTCTTTGCCTTCAGGCAGATCATAAACTCCACATTTCCATAAACAGCATTATGGGAAGCATTCAAAGAGCCTAGATAAAGGTCTGTATTGGAATACTTACGGATCATATAAATCTTGGCATGGATATCCTGTTTTTGGATTTCAAATGTGTCTTCGGAAATTGCAGTTTCGCCGTCGATTACGGCATCACGCATTGTGTATATTCTGAAATTGCTTACATCTTCCGGTTTTAGTCTTCCAAGCGACATCTCTCTTGTGATCAGCATATATCTGGGATTTTCGATTGGAGATTTAACATTTCTATCGTTGAAATTCCGGATAATTCCTCCGGAAACAAATGGCGACATAATCAGGATCTCGTGAAAGGTATCCTGAAACAGTGCAGTTTTATCAAATTGATAAGAACCGCCGCTTTGTTTTGGAATACCATTAGGGATAAATTCAAAATCATAAAATTCCTTTTCCGCAGGTTCAAAAACAACATTTGAAAGCTCCTTGATCAGCGAACGGATACCTTTGGCTTTTTCTTTTCCATTTTCATCGGATGGCATTTGTTTTAAAAGATACCGAAGGAAGTCACAGACAGGCTCATTTTTATCAGTATTTGATTTTACTGTCTTTCCATCCATGTAATATGTGACATCCCAGCTGCGGTCAAAGGTCAGATTTCTGCTCAGCACAATAATCCTGTAAGCCGAGCTTCCAGTATTATTCTTATATCGGATCAGCCAGAACTTTGGGTGAAACGATGGGTAAGCAGCTATCCCCCGCCTCTTTGCAGTCTTAACGGAAAACACCATCTTTTCAAGAAGAATGTAAAGCGGTGTAACGTTTCCCGGCATATGGATTTGGCCGCCCTCGCATAACAGCGCCACTTTATCTCCTGTGCTTCTAAGGGCTTCCAACAGACATACCGGATTATTCATAAGTTCACTATCCGTCTCTTCAGAAAGTCCAAGCGCCAGGCTGGCTCCGACAAGCGCATCAAGGTCTAGTGAATAAGTTGTGCCAACTGCAAAATCAAGGTAATATCCTGCCGGCGGAGCAAGGATCTGCCCATAATCCAGTCTGTCATTATTTGGATTTAACATAGATCCCCTCGCTTTCAAAGATATCTTCAATAATCACTTTTGCATTCCCAAATCGGTAATCCAATTCACCGCCGCCAAACCATGCGTCCGGGTCAAATTCGCCCGTATGCATCGTTTTTGCACGGGACTGTTTTAATTCCCTTTCTCTCCGCTTGATCTCTGTCTTTATTCCTTCCAGATCAGACATTTTCATGAGTGATTGAGATTTGCGTAAGAAATTACACAAGAAAACATTTCCATAAATACTTAGCCTGGTGAAAATGCTTTCAAGATCTACTTCTGCAATTGCAGGAAGCTCAGGAAGCATCTCCTGCCAAAACGCCTGAGCCGCATTATTTTGGCCATCGGAAACGATCATGTTATAAATAGTTCTTAAAGCAAACAGAAAATCAGAGAAATCACAGGCAAGGATATAATCCTTTTGAATCTGCTCAGGGAATAAATGAATCAATGCATGTATATCCTGGAAAGACTCGCAGGCAAATACTTCCGTCAGGTTGTTTTTCAGAATATATGAAAGCATGGATTCCGGATATGACGCTGTGATCTGTCCCTTAAGATAATCCCCCTCTTCAAAAGAAAGCTTTATGCTGAGATCATCCATCCAGCTTTCTTTGTAAGTTGGAATTTTCCAAAACTGCATCCGGAAAAGTTCCCCCGCATCCTTGTCATCGCCCTCATCAGTTTCCGCATTATCATTACGGTTCCCCAATTTGGTCAAAGTATCCTTCTGGTTTTTAAGTGCGCACATAGCCCGGACATATTCCGTTAGAGACATATTGCCACCTGTAAAGATTCCATAATTCCTAAGACCTGCCCAGTAGATATCTGCCGGTGTCCGTTTCACCCATGTGTTATGGGCAAGCGATCTACTCCCGATAATTCCATCTGTGTCATTTCCTGCACCAATCAATATTTCTCCGCATTTCCGTTCAACTTCATCAAATATCCTGAGCATGCGGTTAGGGTTTGTTTCATTGCTATATTCCTGTTCCTTTAAAGCATACGGAACAATTAAAAAATACTTTGCTCTTGTCTGGATTGTGGACGTTCCGGGAAAGAAAACATTGGCAAAGCCATCTCGAATTGGAGCAATTCCCAATTCATCAAGAGTGCCGGATTCCGATAAAAGATCCAGCACGCTCAATACCTTATTTCGTTCAGTTTTTGAAAAATCTGTCCATCCAAGTGGCATACGCTTTCATTCCCCTTATACATTTTGTGCAGTTAAATTTTATTGAAAAACTCCTCATCTATCTCATATGTTGTTACAGGGCGGACGCCAATACCATATTCTGCAATTTTTGAAATAAAATCTTCTCCATCAATTAAATCTATTTGTTGTTTTCCAGGATTTGAAGCTTCTTCTTTGGCTGCTTTAGAGAAAGTGCCTGTTGTTATCATGACACCTTTTTCAATATCAGTCGTAAGAGATCCTCTAAAATCTCTTATTTCCCCAGCGCCAACCATGCCTTTATACCTTTTACACTGAAAAGCAACATTAAAACTAAAGATGCCATTTATCCTAAGTTTCCCTGTACCATCAATTCCACCATCGCCGGATTTTTTTGTAACTTCAACTTGGGTAAAACCGCATTCTCTTAGTACTCTTTGCGCAAGCCGTTCGAATCCGTACGGATCCATATTTTGTAAAATATCTGCCAGTTTTTCCCTCCATGGTTTTAATTCATCCGGATACTCCAAATAGTCATTTGACGGATCATCATCATCCGGTTTGTCACTTAAATCATCTGATTCGGAACTTGCCTGACCTTGTTTTAGTCGCACTAACAATACAATTTGCTTTTCATCTAAAATATCAATCCCGGCATAATCCGGTCTAATTGACCAAACTCCCCTTGCACTATTTTCAATAACTCCACTTTTATTTAAATATGTTCTAGCCCAATCTGCTTGGTATGATAATTCGGTTTTATTAGGATTTCCCTTATGAGGGATATCTGCAACATCATCAGGGATATTTAAGTCATGTATAAGTTGGTTGACTATTTCTTCATTCTTCCCTGATCCGCCAAGTTTCTTCAAAGCATCAAAAGTTGCCTGGATTAGTTGCCTTGTTCGTGGAATCCTTTTATCAATTTTAGTTTTCATAAATACCATATCTCCCATACTATTCATTATTAAACAGTTAACTCATAACCATCTTTAGTATTTCGACTTTTTGGGTTTACAACATTAAACCCTGACGTCCAATATTTCAGAACACAAACGATTCAACCTATCATTAGCAACTTTTTTCTTAAGTTCGCATTCCCATACAATAATTACCTTCCAACCCATATTACGCAATTTTTTATAATTATCTTGATCTCTCTCAATATTTTTTTGTATTTTAGGTGCCCAGTATTCCAGGTTTGATTTTGGTAATCTTGCTCTTGAGCAATTATGCATATGCCAGAAACATCCATTTACAAATACTACTGTTTTGTACTTTGGCAAAACAATATCAGGTTTGCCCGGCAGCCGTTTGTCATTCTTCCTATATCGAAATCCCTGAGAAAATAAAAATTTTCTAACTATCTCCTCCGGTTTTGTGTTGACGCTGCGGATATGTGACATATTGAGACTTCGTTCTTCTGACGTTTTTGTATCAGCCATAATAATGCTCCAATATTATTCTATACATTTTCTCCGCTATAATATGCGTATTCTCCGGGAAGTTTGATGTTGGGAATCCAAATCTGCTGTCCGTCCCATCCTTTAGACTTATTTCCAATTATTTTATATACTGTAAGAACAACTTCTTCTGTAAAACTATCACCAATCTTGCGGTCTGTCGGAGAAAGTAAAGTACCGGTTCCTTTACCAATATCTCTATTCCTGCGAACGATTAATTTACCTTGTGCTGCAGGATTATCAGCTAGATATGTATTCACAAATCCGATAAATGCTTTTGCATCCCAATCGTTGACTTCTGAATCCATTTGTTCAAGCAATTTTATAATTATCTTTAAGCTGACTGTATATATATCATCAGAAAATCTTTCAAGAATTTTATCAATAGTTTCAATATCTTTGTTTATGGGATAAAACGGAAAATAATTCACTCCACCGGAATATATACTTACCGCCTTTTTATCAAGAACATTTTTACGCGTTGGTTTTAAGCTCGTTGGATAGAATATTTTTATGTCTGTCCCATTATTCATGCTTTCAATCTGCTTAATTATGCTATTATTTGTTCTGTTTATGTCTGAAAAAAGCTTAAATAGCTTAGGAGGCATAAATACTCTCATCAACTCTGGATCTCTGTCATATCCAAACATTCTAGCATGCTGCCACATAGTATCAGCTTGCGGGCTTTTTGCTACTCTGCAGTAATAAATTGTTTGAAGCTGTGGAAAAGTAACACCTCGACCCAAGCTGTTTCCCCCTACAATAATATTGATTCCCTCTTCATACTGCGTATTGTCCTCGTATGAAACTACAGAGTTAAGCATCAGTATATTTACTTTATCCTCACACAACTGCTGTGATATATATGAATACACTGCATCAAAATCAGCTATATCAGGTTTTGTTTCCTTTAATGACTCGTAGACACTTTTAAATGCATCGTAAGTTTCCTCTTCGTCATGGGAATGAGATATTTCGTTTAGATAATTTCCGATCTTAGTCGCAAATGCTGAATGCTGACTTGTTTTTACACTTGGGTGAATAAGGAAATTACATACTCTTCCACCAGTTAACATAATATGCCCGGACGTTAATAAATGCATTATCAATGCTGTCTTTAATCCATTCTCCGGGAATTCATCATCGTTAAGTATTTCTGTTGCCTCGTCATTATCTGTCAAGACAACCTGCTTCGGAGGCTCGTCCGGAAAGAAAAAGTTTCCTCCTAAGTAGCCTCTTCCAGGCTTGAAATAATAAACAAAATACGGTTTCCATCCACTCTTAACCGTTTGAAGCAAGATAGACTGAGGGGTTCCAGTTACCTCCATGTATATACTACTTGACGATGTTTTCTTAATTGCTTCAAGGTGTCTATTTATAGCACTTTGTGTATTTTTATTAACTTGTGTGTTGAGACTGGCTGCATCAGCCTCATCATCAACTATGAATAAAGGATTCCCCGCGCAAAAGTTTGTTGAAGAAAAATTGTTTTTCCACTGCTTTAATACCGAAGAATTCTTTTTCAGAACAATCACTGCAGGCTTTCGAAGATTATTATCTACGAATTTCAAATAATCATTTTCGTCACATACACAAAAATCACAAAGATCTCGTTCAGCCCTTTTATATGTTTGCTGCTGCAGAAGAATGTTATCAGTGGTAAGTAAAACAAAATTTAAGAAGCTCTCATCAGCAGCAGCGCACATGAGTCCAAACATGTGACTAGTTTTACCACTTTGGACATCACCGACCAACAAGCTGACCACATGATCAGTAAATGAAAAGTTAGAAATGTATTGAGGAACTACATCGTCAACTGTTTTTTTTATAGCATCTGCGAGGGCTTGATTCCCTTTGTTTTTTATTCTATTCAAATAAGATTCTAAATAACTCATGCCTTAACCCCAAAATCAATAAACCATACATTCGAATCAGTTGTTTTTGTTAACGTGAAGGAACTTCTCCCGTATTTTCGCAATGTGTCTGCTGTAACAGGTTCTCCTACTTTTAAAACGCCAGCATTTTCTAATCGTCCTTTAAGCCATTTGCCAAGTATTTTCAAATCCCCTTCTGATCTGAAGTTTTTGCTGTAATCCCCGCTAACTTTACATTTGAAAGACCACCCATCATCAGTAACAACATCAAAAACTGCATTATCTGTCTTGCTTTGAGGATATCCTGGTTTAGACGTAACATCTTTTGGGACAATGAGTTCGACCTCATACCAATGTCTGGGTTTTACCAATCCATTTTTGGATTCTCTACCTTTTCCAAAGAAAACATTCAGGTTGCTCTGAGGAGAAACCTCATAGGGTTTGATGGGTATCTCAAAAGACAAATCCGTTTTATTATTCATGGTAAGAGCGAGGACATACGGCATTACTCTTTTAACAAATTCATGTCCCTCAAGCAAAGGGTTTTCGTCATTAAATTCTGTAATTTCTAATTCAGAGATACTTTTTGATGCATTGTTTGAAAGATTGACTATAAAATCATTCATCTTCCTTGCCGACTCATAATCATTTAGCAAGATCGAGCTCTCATACACTCTTGATCCGCCCTCTACTATACTGCCTAAATTATTAGAGCCTATAATTCCAGCAAATGGACCTTGGTCATTGCTATACGAATATAACTTGCCGTGATATTTAAAGGCGGTGACCAGTTTGACATCCCCAATCTCATTATCACGCAAAAACTTACTCAATCTGTTAGCTGCATTATATTGTGTTTTTGTAAAACGCTCATAATAATGCATTCCAATAACAAGATTCAACTTATGAATATTCTCATTTAATTCAATCGTTTTCTGTAGTTCCACCAGCGAGTCAGAAGAAACATATCCAACAGCAATGTTCATTTCCGACGCCTGATTTAATAAGCCATAGAATGCATCTATAAATGTTTTATTTCCTGTTTTGACTGGAGGATAATTTGAAAACAAAAATTCCATAAATGCCTCCTTTCAGTTCATCTGAGATGTTACATAATCCAGTCTTTCTTTGACTGTCATCGCTTTCATCTTTTCGTATTCAGGGACTAGATCAATCTTCTCATAATCCCCTGTAAAAAGGGGCAGCAAACGTTTTGCCACAGCACGCACTCCGACCGGAGGAACTGCATTTCCAATCTGCCGTCTAACTTCTGCAATACTACCCTCAAATACAAAATCATCTGGAAATGATTGCAGTCTCGCTCTTTCTCTATTCGTCAACGGTCTTGGTTCCGGATAATGATAGCCCCAAGTTCCTCCTCCTCCGGCAGCAATAATGGTTTTTGCAGGTTCATCTAATTTTATTCTGCGATAAACATGGCTTATCATTCCCTTAACATATAAAGGATGGTCTTTGGGTATGTCTGAAAAATTACCGCCTTCGGGAATTAGTTCTAGCATCTTCCGTGTTTTTTCTTTTATATTTATCTGCTCACTGTTAGCAGAAACTTTCTCAACACCTTTTAATGCTTCGCCCGCAGTAACATACGGCAGCGCACCATTAGGACCATGAGAGGGCTTAGGATGCACAAAATCAAATCCAGTGTCAATCCTTACTCCTACGAACAATACACGCTCTCTAAACTGAGGCACACCATACTCCGCAAAATTATAAAGATGCGGTTTAACTACATATCCTGGTTCAATGCTTTCAAAATCCTTTACTATGGTATCTATAGCTTTTCCCCCATTAGCCGTAAGAAGCCCTTTAACATTTTCAGCAACAAACGCTTTCGGTTTTTTTGCATCCACAAATTCTGCAAAATGCCTAAAGAGTCCTCCTCTTGTTCCATTAAGCCCGGGTTGTTTCCAAATAATAGAAAAATCCTGACAAGGAAATCCACCGAGAACAATATCGCATTCCGGAATTGTTTTGTCCGTATATGGGTCAATCTTTGTTATATCTCCAAGCTTTATAACATCGCCAAAATTTGTAGCAAAAGATTTTACTGCCCATTGTTCAAAATCATTGGCCCAAACCGTATCATAACCCTCCATATGAAAACCTAAATCTAAGCCTCCGCACCCGGAAAAGATTGATACTACTTTTGGCGCATATGGATGCTTTTCTTCTTTCATTATTAATCCTCCATTAGTTCTTCGTTTACTGATATTATCAATTGATTAAATTCTGTTTCAATCCCATGTAATCTTTCATAATTTTATCTGGCTTTATTATTTTTACTTTTCCTCCGAAGCCAAAGATCCAGCAATAAAAAACATTACTTACGGCCACTGTTTCCGTAATTTCAAAAGTTCCATTGCTGTTATTTTTTACTTTCACATTCTCGCCGAATTTATCAATGATTGCATCCATCATATCATTGTCGCAGCGCAGCGTAACCGCTTCTTTGTCACAATCAAACATATGGAACGCTTCGTTTATATGTTTGTTGATATTAAAATCCTTTGGCTTTGGTGCTGCTTTCTGATCAAGTATTTCCGGAGATTCCACCACCCGGTCTATTCTGAATGTAGTAATCTTATTATGTTTATCAGACCAGCCTACCATATAATAATAATCACCATTCCAGACAAGATAATAAGGACTGAAAATATATGGTTTTCCATCGTTCTTATAAACCTTATTCTTTTTTTCGTTATAATGGAAATATAAGAAGGATATTTTTCTTTTTCTATTGATAGCAGTGTTTACCGCGTCAATTATGAATGTTACCTTTTCATTGGAAGTTTTAACTTTCCCTTCAACAAGAATATTCCGTTTAAATTCTGTCGCTTTATATGGACCGGCAAGAGCGCAAAGTTTTTCTGTCAGTTGCATGCTTCTTTTAGGAGAAATAAACTTGCTAGAATCAACTGCATCGATTAACAGTTTGAGCTCTGCAATATCAAATTGCCTCCCAATGTATCGAAATCTATTTTGCACAGACTTTTGAACGTCTATATCCATCCCTGCCTGCTGAAGCATCTTAATTTCAAAAGCAATCGTTTGACGATGAGCTGGAATACCAAACTCATTATTCAAAATATCGATCAGTTGATTTGTCGTCAGATAATGCTCTTCGTCTGTGCGCTCAGCCAATATCCTTGCAAGGAATAACGGTCTTAGCTTGGTATTATTTTCCATATAGCCCCTCTGTGTAAAAAATTATATAGGAATACATATTATATTATAACGAGAAGACACCGATTTTACAATTTGTAATCGCCGATTATCGTTCAATTGTCGATATTTAGAGCCACCTATGTATAAATAAGCAAGCGTCACAAGGCTAAAAACGGGCATTTCGCCGTTTTTAGCCTTGCAAAGCCTGACATGATGTTAAATATTTATATTCGTTACTTATCCAATATCCATCCATACCCCTGAATTTGACTGTCTCCTAGTGTTCTTACTCTTCTCTGCACTGCATCTCCTGAGTTTCCTTCAATGGTATGGACATATCCGTCCTCCACATATTCCACGATACCGACGTGATCGGCGAAATCAGCGTGATACCAATCAAAGAATATGATCATTCCTGGTGACGGCGTGCCGCTTCCGTCCATCCAGTGTCCTTTACTCCGAAAAAACTCGACCTGTCCGGGCGGGTATCCGGTATTTATGAAAAGTCCTTTGTCAATATATCCGCACTGGCCTGCGCACCAGGACACAAAGCAGGCACACCACTCGACTCGGGATGGGAAGCCGACGTATTCCCAGTATGGCCAACCGCCGGTATTTCCGATCTGCGTAGCAGCAACTTTCACAATATCATCGTCCGCTCCTGCCACACCGTAAAGACGTTCCTGCCAGAAGGAAGCAAACTCGTCTTCCAAAAGTGCCTGTGCATGTTCGATCTGGTACTTGCTGAACCCGAGCCGCTCCGCCATTTCTTCCACTGACCGGTGGTTCGCAATTATCGTGATCACGGAATGAATCTTCCTGCCTTTATACTGCTTTGCAATGTCTTCAGGTTTCTGCTTGTTCTGATAGCTTTCCTCTTCCATTCGCAGGACCTGCCCGGCTCCAGAACACAGGAACCTGGCATCTACGGACCTCATCAGTATTTTCACATCTGCCTCCGGAGCTTTCTCCGCTTCAACAACTGCATAGATATCATAATGGATCAGGTTCATGTCCCAGAAGATCTGTTTCAGGTCAATGATCTCATCCCATGTTTCCACAGACGTTTCATCCGACATGGCAGTATAAACGGAAAAGACCTGTGGCCATGTTGCCCTGCCGCCTCCCATTGTCACATCCTCAATACCATTACTGATTTCATCTAGTTGGGTCTGCCATTCGGTATTGATCTCCGCAATTGCTGATGTTGCATCGCTCGCTGTGCTGTTGTGAGCAGTATCTCCGGTACAGAGGACCGCAACAGCTATGATTACGACACCAAGGGCAATGAAAGGAATAGCTGCCACAAGCACTGTTCCGGCTGCAGCCGCGATCTTCCAGAATGCGCCCACAACCGCCTTTACTGCCACTGCGATAGCCTTTGCTGATGCAGAGGCTGCCCTGGCTGTCGCTGCTGCAGCATTCTTGGCTGCAATGGCTGCTTTTTCCGATGCTTTTGCTGCCGCTTTTGCGCTCTGCTTCGCAGCCTTTGCAGTTGTCTTTGCCGTTTTCACGGTTGCCTTCGCTGTGCTTTCTGCCGTTTTTATGGTCTTTTCGACACCTTTCACAGAATGCTCGGCCGTTTTAATGAATGCTTTTCCGGATGATCTAGCAGTTGTTTTGATCGTCTTGCCTTCCCGTACTGTCCGGATCCCTTTTATATTATCAGCAGTTTTAACAGTACCCTCCGAGTGACGTCCATATGTCTTTATTGTATGAGTAGTGTCAGAACGGGCAGAATCAATTCTTTTTCGTGACGCCTCATTACGCCTTGCTTTCTCATGGTTTTCCATATGTCTTCGCACACGCTTTTCAACCTGATTCTTAACCTTTTCATTTCCCTTACGGACTCCCCTCTTCGTTTCATAAACAACTGTTTCCGCCGTCTCTTCCGAGCGGTCAACTGCGTAATTGATACCATCATCCTGGCTGTCATCCAATACACTCTTGGTTTTCTCCTTCGTCCGGATCATGTTTTCTTTCAGGTGGCTGGAAAGGTTCTGCGCTTTATCAACCACCCGGACATTCTTCGTCGCTTCCCTGGTTTTTATGGCACGCTGTTTTCCGGCCCTTCCGTTGTTTTCTTCCAAGTCTTCCGCCATCAGTCCACCTCCTTCGCCACTACTACAAATCTTCCGTTGTTATAAACATAATCGCAGGTGGAAAGGGTCAGCAGCTTTTCTCCGAACACGGCATCCAGCCCGGTATTGTACAGTTCCCTTTCGTGGACGCATTTCATGAACTCAGCAAAGGTTTTCATATCCATATCGGTATATCGGTTGAACCGGAAGCTTTCATGATCAGTATCGAACCGGAAAACGGCAATCACTTCATATTCGTCTTCGGATCCCAGCGTATCAAAAAGGATTCTTTTGTGATCCTTTAAGAACTCCGGATCCTCATAATAGGTGATCTCATGGAACATAGTCTCACTTGTCATGTGATGGCCATACAGGATCACATTGTTGCTCTCACCGATTTTGCAGGCTGCATCCGCAAACGGTACCCCGTACACGCTGTAATCTTTATTAAAATCGTGATCTAAGTAAAACTCCGGATCATCTGTCCCGGACTGCATGACTGGGTAATTGATATTGGTGCCTTCGATCCGGAGCCAGCCGATGAAATCAGGATTCTGCTCATAAATCTTCTGATATCGTTTCAACCGGTTTCCGTCTGCCTGTTCTTTATCTTCCCTGCTGCTTCTTTCGGTATCTGTCATCCGGCTTAACGTATCGAACTGCTCCTCCACTTGTGCTTTTTCATCCAGATACTGAAGGAGCTTCACGCCGGAGAAGATGATTAGACCGGCCATCTGTGCGATCAAAATCCCTGCAATGATCTTTCTCTTTTTTCGTTTCAACTTAAGTCCCTCCTTAAAGGGGCAGGCTTATCTCGCCTGCCCTGCAAATGCTCCTTCACCAGGTTTTGTTGTGATCAGATCATAGATCTTTCCATGCGGCCAGCGGTTGGTAAACGGTACCAGCGATCCACCATACTTTATTAATCCACAGCCGGGATCCGCATTCGTGATATAGCTCATCTGCTCCCCGGATATTCCCAGAAGGTTTGCCAGCTTCTGCCGGTCAGATGCCGCCTGGTTCAGCATGATGATGAACTCCGAGTTTGACAGCATGGTGCTGGCCTGCACAGAATCCAGAAGATATTCCACGTTCTGTGTGATAGCCGTCGGATACGCGTTACGTTTTCGGAACTGCCTCCATGCGGAATTGAAGAACTGGGCGGAGTATTCATTTTCGAAGACCACATGGATCTCATCAATAAAGATATGAGTACGCTTGCCTCTCTTCCAGTTCAATGTTACACGGTTCAGCATGGTATCCGTGATGACCAGAAGTCCGGCCGGCTTCAGCTGAGCTCCAAGTCCATGCGTATCAAATACGATGACTCTTCTGTCCAAATCCACATTGCTCTGCTTACCGAAGATATCCAGGGAACCCTTGGTATAAAGTTCCAGGGAAAGTGCGATCTGCTTTGCCTCCGGTTCTGGCTGTGAAAGCAGCTTATCCCTTAAAGTGCAGAGCGTAGGGATCGTTCCAGTCTCATCGCCTTCCCGGTAGACGGCAGCAATGCATCTGTCGATGATGGATTTATGCTGCGGACCGACACCCTTCTTATCGATCTGCTCGATCAGGGACATGATGAATTCACTCTTTACTACGATCGGATTGTTATCCCCATAGCCCTCTACCATATACATGGCATTCAGCCTGTCACGACCGCCGGCTGCGATCCTGATAACGGTTCCGATACTTCCCATGGCCTCAACGATTGGTGCATATTCACCTTCCGGATCGAAGATCATGACATCATCTTCTGTATTCAGCATGATGAACGTGATCAGTTCCTTCGCGCTGAAGGATTTACCGGAACCCGGCACACCAAGCAGCCACGCGCTCTGGTTCATCAGGTTGGCTTTGTTGCAGAGGATCAGGTTGTGTGAAATGGCATTTTCTCCGAAATAGATGCCGCCCCTGTCCATGATCTCCTGTACCTTAAATGGCATGAACACTGCCAGGCTTTCCGTGGTCAGGGTACGGAAGGCGTTGATCTTCTTTACCCCGATCGGAAGAGCCGTATTTAACCCGTCCAACTGCTGGTATTTCAGCACCGCCATCTGGCACATATGCTTTCTGGCAGTCGAAAGAATCATTTCGGTATCGGACTCCAGCTGTTCCAGGGAATCGGCAGATATGACCATGGTGATCACCGCAAACATCATCCTCTGGTCGCGGGTGGTCAGGTCATCTAAGAATTCCTTGGATTCCTTTCTCTGCAGTTCCATGTCATAAGGAACCACGGCAGAAAAATTATTGTTCTGATTCTGCTTTCTCTGCCAGTTAGTGATATTGGTCTCCACGCCCAGAAGTCTTCTCTCCACTTCCCTTACGGCTTCTTCTGTCGGTACCGGGATCACATCGATGGAAAGCATCATGTTTCGGTTGAGGTCTGTAAGTTCCGACACAAAACTGTCCCTGATATAATTGGCATAATCCTTCAGGAACAGCACCCTCACATACCGGTTCCCGAGGACCAGATGGTCACTGTGTTTCTCCACACTGTCCGGGCAAATCGTATCCCGGAAGTCATGACCTTTGCGCATGATATCCGAAAGCGCGGGAAGCTCATAATCCGCCTCACCGGAACGGTAAAAGTTCCTCAGGACATTCAGCTTTTCTTCCACGCTCATTTCCCTGCATTTGGAACCGAGCGTAGAAAAATGCTGTTCCAGCTCCGCTTCCACACGCAGGAAGTGCTGTCTGGCTTCTTCAATGCTCTTCTTTGCCACAGACACGGTGATATATTTTTCCTGCATGATCCCGTTGGCATTCAACGCCTTATTCATGAGGATGTCGTTATACTCCTTCCGGTATACATCCAGTCCGTCATCCTTGAGCTCCATCAGTACAGCTTTTTCAATATCATTCTTATTTGCTGTATGGTTATTGATCGTAATCTTTGTGACTGCCTCCGAATCCAGGGAATTCAGGAGTTCTGAGTAAGAGAGGAACATCGCCTCCTTATCTTCCCTGCTAGCCACCAGATAGTTAATATCGGTGAACTTCCAGGTCTTTGTATACCGGCCTCCTGCAAAGAAGATCCCGTCAGTCCATATGTTTTTGATCGGAATGATGTCCTGAACCTTCCGGGGGATTTTGTACTGCTCCTTCTCCTGCTTCATGAGGTTCTTCATTGTTTTTACTGCCATTCTTTTTCCTTCCCTTTCCTGCTGTTTTCTGTTCACGGGCACTTGCTTCCATCATCTCGTAATAGATACTGGATGCTTCAAACTTCAGTTCCCGCGGTTCTATCAGTTCTGAACGGAGCCAGACCCAAATGAACTGCTCCGCACTCATTCCGTGATACTTCACGAATCCCATTGCTGCAAACGGGGCAGCCGCGATCACACACAGCCACGAAACGGTCTCCAGCCCCACGATGGGCTTTAAGACAAAATACAGGACGACCGCAATGCCGATTGCCGCAACAGAAAAAAAGAACTGCCGCATCGACAGTCCAAAAAACATGGATTCCGTATAATCCCGGATCTCTCTGTTGATCTTTACTTCCATATATGTTCCTTTCCTTTACACTCCCATCATTTCCTTCACAAGCCTGTCAGCCATACGCACGGTTCCCACAAGGATCAGCATGTTAAACAAAATCTCTCCGATATAGGTCCACACCTGGGTGACCGGAGCCATCTCCGGAGTCACCTGCGGCGGGGATGCCGCGAATACGGAATAGATGATGCACGCCAGTACAATGACCGCTCCCTGCAGGCAGACTCCTGCATAACTCTTTAGGAAGTTCTTTCCCAGATTCTGTGTTGGTTCTCCGGCAAAAGATGCCAGCGGGATTGGGGCAATTGCCGTATACATATAAAGTTTGAAGAATCTTCCGTAAACGGTAAGGATCAGCAAAAGCGACAGGATCCACACAAACAGGACACCGATGAGCGATACGATCCACAACGGAATGCTTTCAAAGAAGCCGCATTTTTCGATCGTTTTCACAAGCTCCTCCGGAAGCGTGACTGTTCCTGCCTCTCCCATTCCTGCTGACCTTAGGATCGTACTGATGATTCCCTGTATAATAGACAAAAGGCTCAGCATCAGCTCCATGCCGTATGTCACGACTGCCTTTGCCAGGATAAACCTGATAAACAGTTTTACTGCTATCTCGGGACGTTTCACCTCCGCGAAATTTACGCAGGTTTTCATGACTCCCACCACAAAGAAAAGTACCAGAAGCCCGATTCCGATCGCCATCAGTGCGTTATGGATATTGACGATAACACCCCACACTGCGCCGCCTTTGAACTCCTGCGGAGACATCGTGACAAGCGTCCATATTTCTGCAAGCTTGGAATTCCATGTGTTCAGGATATTTGTGAGCATCTGTACTACCCAGTTATCTGACATTCATGTTCTCCCTTCGATTTACTTCTGACAGGTCCCGGAAACCGGGGCACGCCAGTCTTCTTTCACGCAACTCCGATCAATGTCAGGATCTCCTTTGCAAAGGTAATCACCAGACCGCCCGCCAATGTCAGGAAGCCCTGGCTTCTCTGCGAGGGATCATGGCTCTGAAAGGACATACCCACCTGCACAACGCCCCATGCAAGGATAATGATGCCGACTGCCCTGATCAGTCCGAAGATAAACGTGCTCAGGTTATTTACAACGGTAAGCGGATCCCCGTCCGCAAGTACCGGTACTGCCATGCAGATACAGAATGCCGCACACACTGCAGCTGCAAAAAAGAAGCGGCCGTGCTTTTTCTTAACACCGCCGCAGACTTCATCATTTCTGATTACTGTTTTGTTTTTCATTCAGTTTTTCCTTTCTCTTTTCAATCAGTTCTTCCAGTTCCTCTTCACACAGGAACAGATATTCATCCCTGTCTACCGCTTCCGTCTCAGCCTTCTTTATCAGGTTGGTATCCATCTCAAGCACTGCGATACTCATGATATCTTCACCATGAACATACGGTGCCGCTCCGCCGTCTGTCGTAAGGGCGATATTCGGATGCTTCAGGATGTTATACTTTTCATCCTGCACCGGCCGTTCTCCTCTGATGAACAGAAGCGCGTAACGGTTATCGAGCATCCTTACCTCCGCACTGTCCAGCAGTTCCCTTCCCGTAATCTGCCAGTTTGTGGAGTACGAACCACTCCTTCCTTTGCTCTGTCCATAAGTGTTGATATCAATGGTCTCCTTTCCAAGCAGCTTTGAAACATATTCATGCGTACTCTGCTCATTTCCGCCCAGATAAACGAACTCATCACAATTGCCGACGATACTTTCCCACTGTTTTTCAAACAGAGCTTTCAGCTGTGCCATGTTCTGGATGATGATCGATACGGAGATCTCACGGCTTCGCATGGTGGCCAGCAACTTATCAAACTCATCCGGAAGCGCTACATTTGCAAATTCGTCCATGACAAAATGCACATGCACCGGAAGCCTTCCGCCATGCTTTTTATCTGCCTGGAAGAATAGTTGCTGGAACAGCTGCGTATAGAGCATGCCCACGATAAAGTTAAACGAACTATCGTTATCCGGGATTACGGCAAAGATCGCCATCTTCTTCTCACCCAGCTGCTCCAGTTCCATTTCATCGTTCTGCGTGATGCCGGACAGGGATTCCAGGTTGAATTTTTCAAGCCTGGTGATCAGTGTGATCTGTATCGACTTCAGGGTCTTTCCGGAACCGGAATGATAGCTTTTATAATATTTCAGCGCGATATGTTCCGGATTCCGCATCTCCAGTCTTTCAAACAGAAGATCCAGAACGGACCGGAAATCCTCTTCGTCCTCATGCACCTCGCCTGCCCGGATCATTTCCATGACCATCGGGAAATTCTGTTCTTCGGGCGGTGCTTCATAGTGAAGATAGAATACCAGGGCCAGAAGAAGCATCATGGCCGCATTATCCCAGAAAGGATCCTGGCTCTGGCTGCCCTTCGGCGTCGTGTTCTTAAAAAGGTTTGTAACAAGCCTCTGTATATCATTGTCATCCTTCAGATAGACAAACGGGTTATAGCAGTGGCTCTTTTTCATATCCACAAGGTCGATCACCCGGATGTCATACCCCTTGGCCTGCAGAAGTCCGCCGGTATCACGGAGCAGTTCGCCTTTCGGGTCAAGACAGACATAGCTGCAGTTTGCCAGCATCACATTCGGCTTGGCATAGAAGCGGGTCTTGCCGGATCCGGATCCGCCGCAGACCAGCACATTCAGGTTTCTCCGGTGCTTTCTTCCGTCCAGACTGATGGCAACGTTCTGCGTCAGGATCTTGTTCTGGTTATTTGCCCTGTCCGCGTACTTCCGGTTCAGCTGATGTGCATTGCCCCATTTCGCGGATCCGTGCTCCTCCCGTTTCCTGTAATTTCTCTCTGAGGAAAGATATACGATCAGCACGACCACATATACAAGAAACAAAACCAGGACTGTCTTTACGCTGTTATCACACCATCGGATCCGAAATGGATTCTGCATGATGCTTCCGAAGTTCTGTATCAGCCCTCCCAGTCCGTTTTCCATAGCCGGAGCGATCAGAATGGCAAGCCATATCACAGCCGCCCCTCCTATGCCATACATAAAGATCTTCTGCTTCGACCATTTGTTTTTATCTTGCTTCACGGTTGTCCCTCTTTCGTTTCTGCTGCGGGGCATCAATGATCTTGAGCAGGATATCGTCCACATCCTCTGTGGGCTTTTCATCCCGTATCAGCTCATTGCGGAAGTTGTTCATTCCTTTAACGACCAGCCGCTGTTCAAAGCTGTCAAGGTTTACGGTTACTCCGGTATCTGTCATGAACTTCTCTCCTTTCCGGAGCGTTTCCGTTTCGGAGCCTTATGCTGCAGCGTCTTCTGCCGGTTTCGGTCACGGCTTCTGCCGGTCTCCTTCTGCAGCTTCTGTTCCTTCCGGATCTCGTCCATTTCTTTTCTTACGGAAGGTCTGTTCCCTAACATACGCTCCTCCTCACTGCTCCTTGCCTCCGTCCTGGCTTTGTCTCCCGCCATATCAGATCTGACCATTTTTCTGTCCCCGGAAGAAGGCCCGGACAGACTGGACTTCGCAGTCCGGGCCGAAGAGGGGTTTTCATTCGTATTTTTCTCTTTGGAAGGATTCTCTTCCGGAACGACTTTTTTCATGAAATCGTCCACCTTGTCCTTCACCTGATCACTCCTTTCCGGCGCAGGCTGTCCTTCCCCTGTTTTTACCTGCTCTGCTTTGGATCTTTCAATCTCGGTTTTCACGCTGGCCATATCGATCGTTGCCAGGCTGAAACGTTCAAAGATCCGGTTGATCTTTCCGGCGTCATCTGCACGCACCATGATATCCGTAAGACCCGAATTGTCCTTCCGGTCTTTCAGCATGCAGTACAGAACGCCGTATTGTTTTGCCGCCCTGCTGAATTTCTCCAGTTCCCCGTCCTGCACTGCAAAGACCTTCAGCTCCTTGCCGCTGCGGAGCATATTCGTCAGGCGGACTTTTCCTTTGGTTCTTTTCTGGTCCTTCAGGACCGCATACAGCAGCACTGCCAGCCTTTCCGCCGCCTTGCCGCTGATCTTTGCAGCAATCTCAATGCCGTTTAGGGACATCCTCACGACCTGTTCCGCTGCGTCTCCTGAACTGCTCATTCTTCTGTTCTCCTCTCTCTGCTAATGAATTGTTTAACTCCTCCAGTTCCTTTGCCATCTGCCCGGAGCGTTTTTCCACGCTGTCGCAGATGGTAAGACTCTTTCTGAGCCACCCTATTTCCTTGGTGATCCCGGCTATTTTCTGCTTTGTGGCGATCTGCTCCGGAATCTTTGATGCCCTGACATCCCGTTTCAGGATATTTCTCTGCACCTGGCGTTCCCACTCAAGAACCCGGATCCGTTCCTTCGCCTGTGTCCGGTACTGATAAAGATCACGCTCAGTTTCGATATGGTTCTCTCCCAGAAACCGTACCTGTGCGTCCAGTTTCTCCAGCTTCCGGATATCTTCACGCATAAAAAAGGACACCTGCCTTGCAGATGCCGGAAACTTCACAATAATATGGAGTTCATAGCAGTAATAATAGTATAGCGCTGCCAGGCCTTTGGCTTTTGTGTGCGGCGGATGTTCCCTTCGGTATTGCAAAATCTTCTGTCGCTCCTCCTCTGGGAACGGTACTTCTCTTCTGATATTTTCCAGAATACGCTCCCGGATCTCATCCAGGCTGTATTCCTCTCCCAACCGGTCAAACCGGAAGAACCGTTCCGCGCCTTCCGGTTTCAGTGACGGCCGCTCCAGTTCCTTCCCGCTCATTGCATACAGCTTGAATTCATACCCCCGCTTCTCCAGAAACACAAAGAACTCCTTTTCAGTCAGAGAAGCTCTGACAGCCGCGTCAATATCTTTTCTCACCATACTCCTGTAGGTCGGCTTTCCATTCTTCTCCGCTGACCATTCGCTGTAGTTTTTTCCTTTTCCTTCCGGGTGCCGGATGACCGAGAGACCGTATTCTTTGCACAGGGCGTCGGACTCTGCCTGCATTTTCCGATAATCATCCTTTGTTCTGTGATATTTCCTTCCGTCAACAAAAGAAACCGTGTTCAGCACAAAATGATTATGGATATGGGATGCCTTATCAATATGCGTTGCCACAAGCACCTCATAGGCATCACCCCACAGCCTGTTTGCCAGTTCCACTCCGATCAGATGCGCCTGCACCGGGTTCACTTCTCCCTCCGCAAAAGACTGGTACCCGTGATAGGCGATCACGCCTCCAGTCTTGCCAAAACGCTTCTTTGTTTCGATCATCTGCAACCGTGCCTTGTCCGGAGAGCAGTTGATGCCGGATATCAGCTTCCTTCCATCGGTTGCATTGCCCCTGGCTATATAATCGATCACATCACCAAGCATCTCCTCCGGCTTTGCTCTGGCAGCCAGCACTGTTTCCTGCACGGAAGTTTTGTCTGGGTTTTCAGCATACAGGATCACTTTCCCGATGTTTCCGTGCACACGCCATAACGATGTGGTTGCTATTCTCTTACCCCCTTTACTGCATCATAAAATCTTTCAGTTCGCTGATCACACTGTCGAGTTCGTCCACGTTCTCCCAGTACTTTTTTGTATCAATAAACCCGATCGCATTAGCTTTCAGTGCGACCTGTCTCAGGTTGTTACCGATCCGCCTGAGGCTGCTCAGCACCTCGAAGAAATCTTCGGAGGGTCTTTCCTTCGGCCTGATATCATGAAACAGTTTCAGAAAATATGCCTGCGTGCTCAGCCCTGTTTTTTTCTTCAACTGGTTCAGCTTCAGATATTCCTTCTCGGACAGTGTCACCGTCAGTTTGTATTTTCTTTCTGTCATCTTTCTCCTTTCAACTTCCGTGCGCGGTGTGCACACGACTCTCAGGAGGCGCAAAAGGGTTTGGGATTTCCCAACAAGCTGCCCTTACGTAAAAGGGCGATGCTTGCTAAGATAATGCCGCAACCCTTTTGCGTCTATCTTGAGATTCATTTTTCCTCTTTTGTCTGGCTGTCTTTGACTGCATCCTGATAGCTTTTCAGCCTCTCAAAAAGAGAAATCTTATCATTGTAAGATACTTCCTTCATCGCTCCGGCACCTCCTTTCTTCTCGTATTTCTGATCCGGTTCATCAGATGCTCATTGACATCCTTGCCGGTCTCCGGCGGTTCATTTAAAACCTGGTACCGGTCTCCAAGTCCATTCATGATTCCTTCTGCTGCTCCCCTTCCCACTTCATCATTATCGAGATGCAGATGGATCACTTTTATATCCGGATGACCAGCCAGGAATGTCTGCAAAGCTACCGGGACAACATTGCTGCGTTTTGCGGCAAACACTCCCGCAAGAGATAAAAGTGCATCCTGTCTCCAGTCCCTCCCATTCACCTCCTCCAGCGTGGCATAACTTAAAAGATCGATTGCTGCCTCAAAAAGATGCAATTCTTTTGGATGGCTGCTTTCACATATGGAGAAGGAATAGTGTTTGTCACTTCCGGTCACCTCCCCCTTATATGCAGATCCGGTTCCTCGCAACGCAGCATATCTTGCCCGGCCTTCGCTGTCGTATCCGACAAACATGACATTGTGGTAATCCTTCGTTTCAAAGATCAGACTGTGGGATAGACCATAGTCAATGACCTGCGGACTGATCCCACGGCTTCGCAGATAGTTCTTTGCCCTGACCGGATACCGTTCCAGTTCCGGGATCAGCAATTTCCTTGGCTGCTTCGCTTCAGTCCGCTGATATGGGATCTTATAATTGACTTCTGCAGATCCTGCTATCATCTGCACTGCCTGAGGAAGAGGTATCTCTTTTACTTTGATTAGATAATCAAGCGCCGATACACCTCCGATCCCTCTGGAAAACCAGTACCATTTTCCGTTGCTGATCTTGAGCGAATCATGCTCCGCTGTGCAGAAGGTATTGCCGGATACATGCACTAGATTATTTGGTTCATTCATTCTCAGCCATGTCAGAAGATCCATACTTCTTGCCTCCTGCAGTGCCTCCGGTTCTATATATGGCATAGCATCACCTCCTGCTTAGGTTCCGGAAATCTCAGCCACTCTTTCAGAGCCTGCTTTGCAGCTCCCTCTTTTTTCCTGTATTTATAAAGCCGGTTTCCCAAACACCACATACATCCGCCGTGATTCCTGCAGGCCTTGCTTACCGCCTTTTCATAAGTTCCGTTTTCCCTGCAATAGGGTTTTCTCCATTCCTTTCCATGTTCAATTGCCTTGTTCAATGACATCTCTTTCTCCTCCCTGAGTCATAATTTGGGGCATAATAAAACCGCAGGGATCTTCTGATCTCTGCGGTATGTAAACATTCGGTATTCAGTTATTTCATGATCCTGAGAAGGAACTCATCGATATCTTCTGTTGGTCCTCCGGTCCTGATCACCTGGTTCCGGAACCACATCATTCCTTCAAGCAGCACACGCAGTTCCTTGGGATTCAGCTTTACCTGCACTCTGTACTTTTTCTTCCTCATAACAGCAACCCTCCTTTTTCGGGATTGTATTTCGTTTCTGAAGAAAAGTAAAATGTGCGAATTATCTCTCCTGCGAAATCCACTCTTCAGCATCGTCTCTTGACCGGAATATTGTTATTATACGTTTATCCTTATATTGATCGATCAAACTGTAAATCTTTGGCAACTGATCCTTTGGGAAGTCGATGATATATTGCCTGAATTCTGCGTCAAATTTCTGTTCTACCCAGGGCATATCCTCTCGGACTTGCCCTATTCTTGATGTAACCCCTTCAAGGCACTCATTCAAAGGAAGATCGAAGAAAAAAACATCTGTACACATTTCAAACCTTAGCGGCAGAGTCCTCTGATAATTCCCGTCGATGATCCACTCATCTTTTTCTATTATCCTTTTGAGTTCTTCGTCAAACTTCTCATTGCTCACAGTTGTCCGGTCAGGCTGATGAAAAAGCAAATCCAAA
Organism: Parasporobacterium sp.; assembly: GCA_017459985.1. Taxonomy (GTDB): domain Bacteria; phylum Bacillota; class Clostridia; order Lachnospirales; family Lachnospiraceae; genus RGIG5612. The sequence goes on along the minus strand of JAFUBX010000010.1, from coordinate 50,529 downwards.
TAAAATAACGGGAGCCCAGTCTTGTCTCTTAACTTCCTTGCAAAAGTGCTCTTGCCTGAACCAGGACTACCAATAATAATTATTCGCTTTCCCACCATCTCATTTGATAATATCATTTTATCATTCCAGCTGATTCTAGCTCGCGTTTAATCTCTATAAAACGCTCACTTATATCGTTATCAAATTGAATTCTCATTACCCCTTGTAAATCAGAGAATATTGTGTTTTTTTCACTTGCCTGACTCAATATGCATACTTTTGATCTTCCCAAATAAGAATAAAACCAACCCAATTCAAATATAACGTTTGGTCTTGCTTGAAAATATTGTTTACCATTTTTATCACTGACAATATCATCCGGGGTAAACAACGCAAATGCAAAACCACATTCCGAAGCAAAGTGTTCAAACTTCTCAATGATTGTCATCCCTTGACTTGGTTGTTCGCTAAGGATTACAGGAGTCAAATCAAATTCTTTAATCATTTTTTCTAGTTCTAATTTTTTGGCTTCATTATGTCCATGAATAATAAATACTTTTTTCGAAGTAGACATTGCGTTATTAATTTCCTGCTTTCTTTCAACGTTTTTTGCTTGAATTCTATATAGATTTAATTTTTCCGCCATTTGACTTCTCAACAAAGCATACTGCCTTTCAATATCAGCGCGTTGAAGTATTAGTTTCGATTTTAGTGCTTCATTTTCTTGACTTCTAAAATACAAATCTACTGGATGCAGATTTTTTGGTGTATCGCAGTTGTTAATCATATCTTCATATTGATCACAAACATCCTCCAATTCTTTCGCAGTGTACATGCATACCTTGTCTTTATTAATAGTTCTTGATGACATATATTTTTCGAAAGAAATCTGTAGCATTTTCCTTCTATCATCGGTATTGGTTATTCCAATTTCGGCTAAACTTCGTTCTATATCATCGTAGTTCATTTTCTGATTACTATCTTTAAAAACAGGTTTTCCCCAAAATGAGAAAAAGCAAAAACCTTCTGCATCAGAAAAATCTAACGCCAATGAACATACTACCGGAAGTAAGTCTGAGAGCTTTTTGTGTTCTAACGCAATAATGGTGTCATCGATTTTTTCTATAATAGTCATTTTAGGGTCTTTACTCCATTTCTTTATTCAAAGTACTGTACAGTATACTATCGAACAATAAGTGAATTATATCCAACGCATCCTTCACATCAATGTAAACCTGCCTTTCCTTTTTCTAACAAACCATCCTGGTAAATACTGATTGATCTCATTATAATCCAAAGCATATTTCTCCACAAACAAAAACAGCAGGTGATCCATAATCATTTGACCTCCTGCTGTTTCGTCTTTCCTCCACTTTGAGCTTGTTTCTGTTATAACCTTTTCCGTTTGGTACGATACGGGTTACCGGATTCAATCCGTTCCAAGTTGTTCTCTGCGAGGAATAGAATTCTTTCTGTTCACGCTTACTGCGCTTGTTGATCGGTACATATCTGTCCATATGAAAAACCTCCTTAATCATGTGGTTTTCATATTATCGGTCTTTCCCGGCTGGATTTCAATCCTTCTTATGTTCCAGCCATGTAAAATATCTGTGTCTTACGATTGCAAGGTCGGCCTCTTTGTCTGTTCTGATAAAGATATCAGCTGCAGCAAAAGCCTGCAGTATCTTGTCAGCTAATTCCGGTTCTGTGCTCCATTCTGCGATCCTGACTAGCATAATCCCTTTTTTCCTGCAAAGATAATCTTTCACGTTTTCGCGCTGTTTCGCTTCTTCCGACTTTTCCCTGCCAAACTCCACAGCCAGGCTGATTTCAGGAAGATATATCTCCAGTTCCAGACCGGTTGCCTTTACGTCTTTGGAAAACATCTGCAGTTCCATTTTCTTCGCATAAAAGATCATAAGCAGCAACGGCAGTGCTTCCTGAAACTGTGCTTCACAGATTTTACAGCCTTCTCCGTGAACTGCCCTGTCCATAATTCTGGCTCGCCATTCATGGCCGCATCTTCCCTTCCACCAGACTGTCCACAACGCATTTCGCTGTACAGTCTCAGGCTTCCGGTCATTCCTTTCATGGTTCCATTCCGCCGCCAACTCCGGATCTGTTGTTGCAAGATCATTAATACCAGCAGCTGTCTTCAGTCCATTACAGACATGGCAGCCGGGACCGTTAACAACAGTTGCGATCACTCCCTGCCATTCATGGCCGCATTCCGGGCACTGCCACCAGACCAGATCCCTGGATTTCGGGCTGAACATGTATGGTTTCAGGTATCCGTTCCGGTCAGACCACATTTTTGCGATCTGCGGATGTAAGGTCTCCAGATCGTTGATGCCTTCCTCAAAGGTATTGCCGCAGCAGTAGGGACAGCCATGCCCGGTAGTACGGTCGGCGATCCGCGCGATCCATTCATGCCCATGCTCGCATTTCCACCAGATCCTCCGGTTGGAATAAGGCAGGACATCGGAAGGTTCTACTTGCTTATTGCGTTCCGACCATTCTCCTGCAATCCGGGAGAAAAGCGTTTCCAGATCATTCAGCCCGGGAACTACTGTCCGGCTACTGCAAATCGGACAGCCTGCCCCATTGCTTCTGTTTTTTACGATTGCCTGCCATTCGTGGCCGCATGTTCCTTTCCACCAGACCATCCGGTTGGATCCGTAGGAAATATCCTCTGGCTTCAGAGGAGCGTTCCTTTCGGACCACTCCCCTGCCAGTTCCGGATGCTTTTCTTTCAGTGAGATTTTCATAGCTGATGAGCCCCTTTCCGTGCTGTTCATCAGTATACGGATGATTGACTCCGCTGTGAAATGTGCGATTCCGTATCCGGTTATCGTTCCAGCTCCTTCTCCTTCGGTTTCACTTCCATGACAGTGCCTTTGCGTTTTTCATACTCCTGCTCCGGAAGCAGTCCTGCCTTGTATTCCATATAATCGGCGGCGGACTGCGCGTCTTTGATTGCCTTTACCAGCATCTCCGGTTTTTCACGGATGCTCTGGATCCACGACTGCACATACGCTTTATGGTTCTCCATATGCTCCGGTGTCAACTCTGTATTCAGGTTGACTCCCATAAAACAGGAACTCATTTCCGCTACCAGTTCTTCATAGGCATACTGGCCTGTCCCGAAAAATGCGCCATGCGGACGGTTAAGTCTGGACGGGTGCCCACTGGCGTGGCTCAGTTCATGGAGCGCTGTGGCATTGTAAGCATAGTCACTGGTAAATGCGGATGCTTCCGGAAGATGGATCATGTCCTGCATCGGAGAATAATAGGCTTTGTCCCCGCCATCATTCAAGACCTTAACTCCCATGCCTTCGCTTAAGAGCCTGATCAGTTCATCTTCTGAAATATCATTCTGAACCGGTGCCTCGATCTGTGGCATTCCTTCGATATCGCAGGCATTAAAGACCGGCGTATATCTGGTAGATAACCGGAACTCATCCGGCTTTCTTCCGTTCTTTAAGGCCTCCCTGTATTCAGGCCATGTTACAGCCTTCTTTTCCTTCTGGTCCAAGGGATACCAGTATTCCACATAAGAAGCTTTGGATCCCTTTTTCAGATGCCATTTTTCATTCGGATGGTATCTGCCGTCAAAATCCTGAATCTGCCGCATGGTCACCCACCTCGGATCGGTGTAGCCTTTGGACATGGCAACGATGGAAAGCCAGAAGGCATTGCAGCCCCTATAGTTCGCTTTTGTAACTCCATTCTGTGGAGCAGAGGCAAAGCCGGACCATTCCTTTTTCCATTGTAATCCCTTTTCTTCCAGGATATGGGCAAAGGCCTCAGCCATTTCCTTCCGGAACGCATCTTTATTCTGCGGTCTGCTCATTGTCCTCCTGTTCCTCCTTTCCTATGTCTGCAAGCTCTTCTTCCGTCAGCGTCACATCATCAATAAAAACGATTTCTTTTCCCATACCGTTCTCCCTTCATGACACGAGGATCCGCATCTCCTGCTCCGGGCCTTCATCCGTAGTGATGATGATACGAATACTTCTGATCTTCGGAATCATCTGTGCCTTCGCTTTGGTAAGCCTTGCGATCGTATCGGATACCCCTTCGATATGTTCCCCGAGTCCCTTCAAGGTGTTTTCGATCTCGCTCTGCTTTTCCGCATAATAATAGCCTTTGTGATAATTGCTGCAGATGGGAACGCCGTCTTTTCTTAGAGCACTGATGACCCTGCGGATATCCCTGCCGCTCATATCAAGCATATATTCCAGTTCACGGCTGAAAACCGCGTTTTCTTCTCCGGTATGACGGTCTTTCAGATAGCGTAGAAGGATGATCTTATTACTATCCATCATGCTCTTTTTTTCCTGTTTCGTTTCACGTCTGATCTGCTCCTTTACCGGGCAGTCCTCTTCTTTGCACATTCTGCAGATATTTCCTGTATTCATAATGTTCCTTTCCGGCTGCCGTCTGATGACGGCAGCCATTCATACTTTTTCTTATCTTTCCCAGTCTTTTTCCTTGTGGGCTCTAGCCTTTGTTTCTTTTGCGCTGATCCTGACTTCATAATCAGAGCCTTTTTCCAGAAGCCTCTCTTTCCTGTCATAGTGGTAAACGGTGTCCGAGAGTCTGTCCTTCGGCGCCACCTGTGTGCTGTTGATCTCCTTTACCATGGCGGACAGCTCAGGAAGCTTCATATGACCGTTATCCGCAACAAGGATCACCTCATGCACGGATGACGGAAGTACAAAGAAGTTCGTCTCCGCGCGTTCTCCGATCCTGTGCAGCACATCCGGATAGAGGATGGCCGCAGCGCCGTTTACACCTTCCCTGTTTGTCAGCACGACCATCGGATCGTTTTCAAAATCGATTGCGTCCAGCTGGCTTTCAAGATCCTGCGGAATCTCCTTTCCGGGTCCGAAGCCGATCATTCTTCCGAGCATGTCCTCCATGGACTGGATGGAGGGAGGAAGGATCCTCGGGCTGTTCTCCATGGCATCGTGATAGAGCTCATCAAAGGAAACACCCAGGGATTTCAGCATGCCGTTGTTGACCATGGCAGATCCCACGTTTCCATCCTGAATTTCCACCATGACATGACAGGTCACTGCAATGCCGCTGATGTTTCTGTGCGGCACATTCTGAAGCACTGCGTGATTCACATCCGCGTCACTGATACGGATAAAAAGCTTGTCCTTTATCTGTCTGTAATCGGAAAAGATTCCTAGATCAAAACCGTCTGCTCTCTGCTGTGCCTGTTCTGAAACGGCTGTAAGAACGGCCTCCATGCTGTATCCGTTTTCCGACATTTCATAAAAATGCGCCAGATCGATGGACGGAGCTGCCCCTTCCTCTTCCAGCCTTACAATCAGTGCCGGATAGCTCTGATTGAGCTTGTGCGTTTCCATGATCCGGATATCCGCATTGGCGTATTCGGAGGGCAGGAAGTCTTTAATCCTGCCTGTTACTTCACTTTGAAACTGTTCAAATGTCATTTCTCTACCTCCCGGACTGAAGAATTCTTCTCATAAGCTTCTATGACAACATCGCTGATCTGATCCTGGCTGGCTCTGTCATGCACATACACAACATCACGGAACCTTCCGTCACTGCCCTTCCTGCTAGGCATGGCCGCGAACCACCCGTTCTGTCCATCGATCAGGCGCACATCCTTTACGGTCAGCTCGTTATCAAAGGTCACTTCCGCGACAGCCCTAAGATTTCCTCCGTTTTCAATTTTTCTGATCTTTACTGCAGTTATTTCCATACTGTTTCTCTTCTCCTTGTTATCTGTTTTTCCTGTTTCTGATTTTCAAAAAAATAAGGCCTCCGATGATAAACACCGCAAGGCCGATCATGATTCCCGTTTTCCAGGTCATTGTTCCGATTCCTTTCTTTTTTCCTTTTTGTTCATTACGATTATGATGATCACCACCCCAAGGCAGACCGCAACCGCAATAATGAGAGGCGTGGTTCTTAAATCAAATAATCTAATTCCTTCTGTCACTTCGGTAGTTTCCGTTTCCATCGGTTCGTCCGCAGACGCATCCGGGACCGCTTCCGCATCTGCAATCCTCTCCGCATGTACCAGAAGCCTGTGGTCATTGATCCCGTAAGGTGTACAGGTGATCAGTGTCAGAAGGTCCTTTCCGGGAACGATCTTCAGTGACTCCATTTCATGCGGCAGCACCGTTTCCTGGTTTTCCACCTCATAAATAAGTTTCTTTCCCAGAACTGATATCAGGATACGGTCTCCCTTTTTCAGTTCACGGATATCGTCAAACGCCCTCATTGTCTTCATACCGGAATGCGCTGTGATGACCGCATGCGTGGAAGAACCTCCTACCGGAAGGGATGTGCCTTCCAAATGGCCGGCTCCGATCGCAAGCGTATCGTCATCCGTCCCATGATAAACCATCATTTTTACATTGACCTTTGGGATTTCCACATATCCCATGACGCCCTCGCCGTCAAACGTCAGTAGGTCCTCATACTCTGGTATCTGTGCTGTACCGTTATATTCCCCGGCCAGTTTTAAGTTATAGTTATTCGCATCGGCGATCTGTTTTTCAATCACGTCTTTGCTATCTGCATACCGGTCATATACAGAAGACATGGAACTGATCGCCTGTTCATTCCTGTATTCGTTGTATTTATCCATAGCATACGGATACAGGAGAAAGAGAAGTCCTAAAGCCATCCCGATGATGGGAATGGCAATGAGTCCTCTCCTTCGTTTCCTGTTCTTTCCATTCATTCACGCTCCTCGCTTTCAGATGAAGGAAGGCGGCACTTTTTAAGTACCGCCTTCACTCTTTATGTCATCCTTCCCTGTTTCTTTCATCCTTGCGTATCAGTATAAGAATGGCTGTACTAAGCCCGAGAAGGCCGGCTGCAAGCAGAACAGCAAAAAGGATCACATTCGTATTGTCTCCTGTCTTTGGCGGCGGATTGTCCGGAAGATCACTGACACGGACGAAAGTGATCCCTGTCTTTGCGTCCACGGATTCGATCTCTGCAAGATTTCCGGTGGAGGATGCTGTGATGGTCACGTTATTCTCATCCTCATAATCCGCTTCGATCATTATGTTGAACGCGCCGACAGCCTGATACCCTTCGGGTGCCTTGGTTTCTGTCACGGTATACGTACCGGAGTCCACTTCAGGCACTGCGAAATGTCCGTTTGCATCTGTGGTCCATACAGATACCTGTGACTGCTCCTCAGTCAGGGTTCCGTCTGTATTGACAAATCTTCCCTTTGCGTCGTGAATGGTAAACTCGGCGCCTTTCAGTGCTTCCTTTGTGTCGGTCGCCAGTTTGTTAAGATCCAGTTCCCAGGTGTACAGCCTGCACCGGTCCGGCTCGCTCTTTCCCAGCTGGTCGCAGGTAGGGCTTCTCGTATATTCGATCCAGGCGTAATTATCATTGGAATCGGTTCCGATAAAGGCTTCGTCTGTGATCATGACTTCGTAATATACGACTATAGTGTCATCCTTTGAATAGCGGAGGTATGTCTGCTTCAGGTTCTTAAAGCAGACATCCAGTGTAGTATCGGAGATCTTAACATCCGCATATTTCGTGATATCTGCCTGCTTGGTCCCTTCTGCATCTTCGATTATGACCTTTACAGAATCCTTCTGTACAACCAGGCACGGGTCGAATACATCATGAAACTCATAGGAGTATTCGTCATATGCGTCATAATTGCTCGGGAGTGTTCCGATAATCCTGTACGGAACAATCTTGCCGATGCCTGTATCAGCCGCATCACCGTAGACTACAATGTCATTGATCTGTACCTCACCGATCTCCTTTTCCATCTTCGGAACGGAGGATTTTTCATTGATCGTCAGCTTTTCCCCGTTTCCGATCAGCACCAGCATCGGCTGTGCATCATCGGAAGTCACAAGATAAAAGCCATCTTCCAGTTCGATCTCCTGCCCGGAAGTAAACTTCGCATCCATCCCGATCTGTTCTTCCGCCAGCACAGCTTTTGCGACCTTCACCGCAAAGCTGCCGGTCGTATCCGCCTTGATGGATTCCGCAAGCCAGTACGCAATCTCGGTAGCTGCCCGTTCATGCTTATCCGCACCCAGTTCATCCCAGAGCGTATCCGGAATGTCCTCCGCAATATGGATATCCCAGAAGACGTCCTCCTCCAGTTTTGTTCCAGAAAGCAGCTGGTACACGTTGTAAGTATGGATATCATTTACTTCCGATACCACTTCGATGTTTCCAGCCGCAAATGTGGGTACTGTAAACATGGCTGCGGCAATCACTCCTACAATGGCGCTTACTGTTCTTTTCATTGCTTTTGTCATTGTTGCTGTCCTTCCCTGCCGTTTTCTGAGGCTCATTACGATTGCAGCACCAGCACCTCCGAGAGCCAAAAGAGAACCGATCATAAGAAAGCTCATCATGTCAGAAGAGCCGGTTACTGGAAGCATCACCATTTTTACATCTTCCATTTTCACTGCAAGGAATCCCGCCTCCGTCTCATAAGTATCAACATTTTCGGTAAGCACTTTGATGTTTCCGTCCCCGTCAATGCTGAACTTGATATCTTCTGCAAGCATATAATCTTCCGGAGCTTCCTTTTCGTGAAGCGTATAGGTTTTGTTTAAGAACAGGGTCTCTTTGATTTCCCTTGCTTTACCGTCAGTCGTCCACTCATATACAACATTCTTCCCGTCAAGGATCTGCAGGACTGCTCCCTTTAAGGATTTTCCAGTCCCGGCGTTGATCTTATTAATGACTATCACAAGCTCTTCATCTCCAAGTGTAAGGACTTTGTCTTTCGCGATGCTGACCTGGCCGCCTGTTGCAGTAATCCAGGAAAACTCTGCTTTTCCGTCAGAACTGTTCTGAATGATCTTTGCTTTCAGGACATCCTTGCACAGTTTATATCCCGCAGGGGCTTCCACCTCAGTGATCTGGACAGATCCTAGTGGAAGGTTTGCGTTACCTGCAGTATCTGTATAGAAATCTGAACTGGTATAGCCCGAAGCAAGATACTTCTTCGCATAATCGATGGTTCCCGTGGAATCTGTTTTGAAATACCAAGTTCTTACTGCTTTTCCGGTACAGTTGGTATTATCATAATATTCCATCATAAAGACTGCCCCTGCGACCGACTTTTCTGCATTGATCTTTCCCTCCGCATAAACTGCTTTCTTTACTTCCGGCATTTCCGTAGCAAAGGTCGGTGCATCCTTGAATGTCATTTTATTGCCGCTTTGCGCAAGGGTGATCGTCTGTGTTACGGTTGCCGGGAGCAGATATCCTGCAGGAGCTTTTATTTCTGTTACCTGTACCTGATTGCCCACATAAAGCCCTGAGATGGTAAAGGTTCCGTCTGTTCCTGTCTTATAGGTTTTGGCGTTTCCCCAGGTCTTCGCATTTGCGTCATAGATCTTTACGCTGAACTCTGCTCCGGAGAAGTCCTGTGAATACATACTGTTTCCCTTCAGCTCGTTCGCAACGGTGCTGTCTGCGGATGTGGTCTTTGAGACCGTCAGCGTTGTAGTCTTTCTGGTGTTCGTAAATGCGGCTGTCTGCTGCACCGGTGTGTAAGTGTTGGTAAACTTTGCTTCCTTTGTGGTATCCTTTACGATCGTTCCGCTCCTGGTCCTGTCAGACGGGGAAGATGTCCATCCGCTTACCTCATCTTCAGTAACGGTATAGCTGTATCCCTCCGGAATATTGGAAAAAGTCATTGATGCACTTCCGCTTGTCCCAGGCTTAAGGGTAAATACCACATTTCCGTTGGAGTCGGTTGTCAATCCATCCGCGATAGTCAATGAGGAGACATTATCAGAACCGTTTTTGAAATTGATAGTAAAGGAAAAACTCTGATTGGAAGATGCTGCAGGGATCGAGCCGCTTATGGTGTTTGTATCAGTTGCCGTGCCTCCGTTTTGGGATGCTTTTGTGGTGTAGTTCGCATTATCGTTTTCAGTCACGGTGTAACCGTATCCCTGCGGGATGCCTGTGATCACAACGTTCTGTCCGTTTTTCAGTTTTACGGTTCCGCCATTTCCACTGATCGTTCCTGTTGTCCCGTCAGACTTTGTATAGCTGAACTTTGTTAATACCACACTGCCGCTGGTATTTGTTACCTTAAGGGTGAAGATGAATTCTTCGTCCTTATCTGCTGCACTTCCATTGGTTATTTTGGAAATCTTAATCGTGCCATTTGGAACAGAGATATCCTTAATGACTTTCAGGCTCCCATATTCTTCCACCGGTTCACTTTCCAGCAGTGCTGCTACGACAAAACAGTAGCACCAGTTGATATTGCTCCACTGCACTGCCATAGAGGTATCATTTTCGCTGATCATTTTTCTGGTAAAAAGATCAACATACTTTGCAATAGCCGCCCCGTTTGTCGTATTTCTCCATACAAGGACTTTTCCATAAGTGCTGTTTCTCTTATAAAAATCTGTTCTCTTCGTGATGCCGACACCGGTAGCATTTCCCAGGTTTCCGTCAGCTGTATAGAAATAAGATCCGTCTGACGCCACTTCTGTTACGATTGCAATATGGTTTACCCAATTGGCATAACTTCCTTCTGCCCAAACAAGGACATCTCCTGGTTTGATACTCGAAATACTGCTTACCTCACCAATCGCTTCCCATGCCGCTGATCTGGTGATCAGGCCGTTGCTGTCAGGCCACCAGGCATCCATACCGGACCATTCAATGCTGGTATTCAGAGTGATACCGGCAAAGGAATTGCTGTACTGCGAGGGCCAGGTCTGATCTGCTTTGAAATGCTCATCCTGATCTTCCGGCTCTTTGTTATCATCGTCAGTTGGTTTATAGTCTTTCGCATAAACAAAGTCTTGATTCAGAATCTCATCGATTTCGCTGATATCATGCACGGAAAGCCACCCGCTCATCCTGGCAGCTGCTTCCGAAGTACTCGATGCAGCAACATTGTAATCGACGGTCTCACCGAAGTTGGAGATATCCAGCTTCACACCGTTTTCGTCAGCTGCGCCGATGATGAAGGCTTCTTCAATATTGCCGGTCACATAGTACTGGGCATTCTTTCCGTTATTGCCTGCAGATCCAACAAAGATAATCCCCGCATTAACAGCATCCCTGACTGCATCCCTCAGGATCAGGTTTCCGGAAGATGCATATGCACTGGCGGAAAGGTTAATCACTTTGACATTCTGTGAGATGGCATATTCGATGGCTGCATAAACAGCCGAAATATCTCCTTTACCATCACTTCCGAGTGCCTTGATAGACAAGATGGACACATCATCGTTTTCAGCGGTAATATACTCTGCCATTTTGGTTCCGTGGCCGTTATTATCAGAAGGATCGTCACCAATCATGGATATAGCTGCAGCTATATTGCTACCGAAGGCTCCGGTATCAATCAGCGCAACATCATAGGATGCAGATCCTTCGGCCATGGCTTGTTTCAGTTCTGAAAGAGGGTTCTCCTCTTCTGTCATGATGGTTCCGGTTGCTACATCTTCAGCAGCTTCTCCTTCGCAGATCTGGATGCCGGTGTCGATATCCACGATGTCGACCTTATCCAGATAATAGGTATAGGCTTTCATGGCTGTTTCCACATCCTCAAACTGGAGCAGATAGATATTGCCGAAAGATCCGATGATGCTTTCATCTTCCACAAAGATACTATCATCTGCAGTGGCGATGATCAGTCGCATGGAACTGAAGTCGATTCCCGCAAGAGAGGCAGGATTAAAATCCTCCAAACCGTATTTATCTGCTGCTTCCTCAGTTTCCTCTGTCTTTTCGGTTTCTTTTTCTGGTTCAGAAGATTCCTCTTCAATTTCTGTTTCTGTCTCAACTTCAGTTAGAGCTTCCTGCTCTTCCTCTTTAGTAGTTTCCTCTTCCGCAACAGTTTCAGTTTCTGTTTCTGTCTCAGCTTCAGTTAGAGCTTCCTGCTCTTCCTCTTTAGTAGTTTCCTCTTCCGCAACAGTTTCAGTTTCCGTTTCTGTTGCTGATTCAGTTTCTTCTTCAGCTGAAGATTCAGTTTTTTTCTCCGTAACATTCTCATGTTCTGCCGGTAAAGCTGTTTCTGTCTCTGCCGGTACAGTAGTTTCTGCCTCTGTCTCCTGTGTTTCTTCGGCAGGTATTTCTTCTGCTTCACTTAATAATTCAGACGTTTTATCTTCCATATTATTCGCAGTCTCTGTTTCCTCAAGTGACACGGTATCCTCAAATACCAGTTCTTCTACGAGACTCCCCTCGTCTTCAGAAACATACTCTGCTGCTGATTCCGGTTGCATGGCTTCAGACAGTTCCTCCGCCATCGCCACTGCAGAGCATGAAGAAACTGAGATCAGTACCGCAAGCAGAAAACTGGCTGCTTTTGTACATGTTCTTTTGATTCTGTGATTATTCATACATTTCCTTTCTCATTCTGTTGTCATTACTTTCCTGTGAAAAATCCCTGCCGGGTTTCCGACAGGGACTTGTTTCAAAAGGTTATTCTGTGATTTCTGATTTCTTCTTTCTCCTTGCCAGCAGCAGGCCTGCTGCTGAAATGCCGATGATTCCTGCTCCTGCGGCAACGATCACCCCGATACCGGACTGGCCTGACAGCGGCATCTTCACCTTTTCGATGTTGCCTACAGTCACATTGACATAGCAAGTCTGTACGATGGCCGCAGTATCCGGATCACCATTGACAACATGGTCATTAGTTGAATCGATACCGGCTGCCGCATCCGCATTTCCTTCCACGGTATTGGTAAGGGATGCGATCGTGCCGTCATCGTTATAAGTGGAAGTAATCGTAAACTTTGTGTCCTTATTGATCACCTGATACATTTCAGGACACTCTGTCTCGTGAAGGGTATAAGTTCCCGCATCCAGACCGGTAACGGCGAACTCACCATTTTCATCTGTTACAAACTCGAATGGTTCTGTACCAAGACGACCATCTTCCTGCACAAACATGCCGATCGATGCGCCATCATCCGGGTTTGTGGCCTCGATGGTAAACTTTGCTCCCGCCAGTGAGACGTTAGTATCACGGTCCCTCTTATCCAGATGGAGTCCATAGGTGTAAAGGTAGTCCCTTACCACATGGGTCTCACTCTTCTCTCTGGTATTTGGATTGGAACTGTAGATGATCCTTACATCATTCGGATTGCCGGCAACGCCAACCACACAGTCATCATTCAGCCGCACGGTATAAGTCAGCACGGGTTTGCTGGAAGCAGTCAGCTTCACCTCCTTGATCGCCAAGATGTTCTCACAGGCTACTCTGAGCCTGTCATTTCCGCCGTCCTTATGATCAATGGTCTCCGTAAAATAAGACGTGACATCCACATCGTCGATCATGACCTTGTAAGAACCCATGTCATAATCAATGCCCTTGCTCATGACATCCTCAAACTCATAGTAATAAAGATCGTAGGTCCTGATGTTCTTAGCGACAGTTCCTGTGATCTTATGGGCAACGGACTGTCCTCTTTCGGCTTCTGCTCCATAGGTCCAGTCTGCACCGTCTGCGTCATTCAGGACAACCTTATCCACAGTCGGGACAGAGGTCTTTTCTACGATCTTCACTGCTCCTCCGCTTACAATGGCAAAGATCGGCGAAGTGCCATCTTCATCGGTCCCAACAGAATTGCCGTCGGTGACTACCAGCCAGTAGCCTTCCGGAAGAACGGTTGTCTTACCTGCTGAAAGAGCAGTAAATCCTGCCACATCATCAACAGCGGCGGAGATCTTATTCAGCAGCTCCTGGCTTTCCAGGATCGTTGTCTGGTCTGTGGTCATTTCCCCCTTTGCGTCCTGATATGCTGCCGAAATATAATCAGCAGCATCCTGTGCGTTAAAGGAAACATAGGACGGTGTGAACTGCTGTATCACGTTGGTCACTGCATTTCTGATATCGTTGTTTGGCCAGGAAAAGTTGGACATGGTTCCGTCATCGTTCTTATTAGCATTGAAGATACGGAACGCCTTATAGGTGGTCACCTGGCCGTCTGTGTTATCCACCTCGATTTCTCCGGTTTCATAAGTGACCTCTGTATTGGCAAAGACAGGAAACACTGTGCTTAAAGTGGTTCCCGTAACAGCTCCTAAAGCTACCATCGCAATGCCCGTGGTTGTCAGGGCGTTTTTTAAGCCCTGGTACTTACGGTGCTTTATGGCTTTTGTTTTTCTTTTTCTGATTCTCATTGTTTCTCCTTATGGTTTATTTAATTGCATGAAAAAAGAGCCTTTTCAGGCTCTGCATATGATCCGGCAGTATCCGGATCTTATATTCAGTTGCTTCTCCCTTTGGGATTTACTGCTACTTCCTGAGAAAAGCTGATCGTATTACTTCTTCTTTTTCAGATAGTACAGATGTTTATCAAAGGGGAGAGTGTGAGAGGGGGAAACTCCCTTTTTTCCAGCATCGCTGAAAATGGGCATAATACTCCCCTGGTGTACAGGTTACCTTGCGTCATCCCTCATCCGTTCTCTGTGCCGCTGGTAATATTCAAGCGCTTTGTAAATATAATCAGCAGTCTTTTCATAAGGAACGCTGGCAGGAATGAATTTCCTTGCCTGGCTGTAGCTGAGGTTGATCTTCTCTTTCTGGTTGGGCTTTTCTTCTGACATGATGGATTCGATGACCTCCGGTGTCAGTTTTCCGTTCTTTGAGAACTCTTTCATCTTGATCGCCTGTGCATGGGAAGGGGTTGCATCGGCGTAATCCATCGATTCTAAAAGATTCTCCTGTTCGTTTTCTGACAGATAGGACAGTTCCACGGCCGGTCGCATGGCAATACGGCCTTCATCAACCATGTCAAGGATGTCCGGAATCAGTTCGTTGAGGCGGATATAGCGATATATTTGAGCTTGGCTTTCGCCAGTACTAGTAGCTAAATCCTGTCCCGATCTCAACTTTTTATCCACTGGAGAAAAAGTTAAATCGGTTCTCTGTCCCTGACGGTTCATCGCCTCCAGCCTCATCTTATAAGACTTGGCCTTCTCACTCGGAAGGATTGTGGATCGCTGCAGATTGGAATCCACCATAAGGATGATGGCCTCATCCCTCGTCAGATCCTTGATCTCTGCTGGAACCGTATCAAGACCTGCCAGTTCACTTGCCTTCACCCGTCTGTGTCCGGAAACGGTCTCATATCTTCCGTCTTCCTTTTTTCTTAAAGTAACGGGAGTGATAACGCCCCGTTCCTTAATACTCTCAACCAACTGATCCATATCCTCATCCAACCTTACCTGAAACGGATGATCCGGAAACTCATCGATCATATCCAAAGGAATCTGCAGGATCTTCGGAATCCTGTTTCCAGTAATCTCATGATCATCTGAGAAGATCTGCTCCAGATCCAGTTCACTGATTTCTATGTTGGGGCTCTTCCGCAAAACGCAGTCCTCCCTTCACAGATGTCCAGAAGAAACCTGTCATCCAGGTTCATAACTACGGTGTAGTCATCCATAGGATTTCTTCTCCTTACATTTATTTCCACCGTATAAGATGGATGTAAGGATTCGCAGTACTTAACCCTGTGCCCCTGCGTCCGGGAAATCATTGGCCGCCCGCCTGCTAAGCAGCGCTCATAGGAATCTCACCTCTGCCGGGTTCTCCGCCAGCCCCTTGGGGAAGTATCATTGTCCCCGGACCTGTCATTGCCCCGGAGGTTGCAGTCCTCCGATTGCGGCACTGCCTTAGCGCTCCTCCTTCCTGGGAAGGGATCCTCGCGTACCTGCCGTGCGGCTGTTCAGTCCGGTTAACGTAGCCGATGATCTGACCATATTCAGTTGTCATGGTTCCGGAGGTTCCGGTTATCCGGATCTTTGCCCTCCACACTTAACTGACAAAGGTCCCCGGTTTTTTACCCCCTGAACAAAAATATTTTTGAAATTTTTTAAACGAGATTTGAAACAGAAAAGAAAACAGGATTTCCGGTCTGGGAATCCCGTTTGCAGATCAGAAACAGATATTCATATAATAGAAAAAAGACGGTACCAGGATAACTGATACCGCCTCAATGTCATTTATAATTATGTCTCACACATTTGTCTGTTTGGATAAAAACCATATAATAGACATATGTACGAATTCGTTAGTCAAATGTGCGATTTCGTGAACCCTCCCTCTTTTTTTCGGGGATTTGGCATACGATTGGCATATATTTGGCATATGGAGCCCTTCCGGGGTACGAATTTGTGAACCCTTAAGCTCCTTGAAAACCGACCTTTTAGTACAGCTTTGCACCTGCCGGGATGTGGTCATCCACCATCAAAAGGTTCAGCTTTTCTTCCCCGTTCACGGTGTGCAGCGCGCTCAGCAGCATGCCGCAGGACTCCACTCCCATCATCTTTCTCGGCGGCAGGTTGGTGATCGCCACCAGGGTCTTCCCGATCAGCTGCTCCGGCTCATAGAACGCATGGATGCCGGAAAGGATCGTCCTGTCGGTGCCTGTACCGTCGTCCAGGGTGAACTGCAGGAGCTTCTTGCTCTTCGGTACGGCGAAGCAGTCCTTGACCTTCACGGCACGGAAGTCTGATTTGCTGAAGGTCTCAAAATCAACGGATTCTTCAAATAACGGCTCGATCTCCACGTTGGAGAAGTCGATGGGTTCCGTCTCTACTTCAGGATCTTCCGACGCTTTGACGGCACCCTCTGCAGCAGCCGTTTCCTCTGCCGGCTTTCCGGCCAGTGCATCCAGCAGCTTGTCTGCAAATCCTGCAAATGCAGTAGTGGCGCTTGCCAGGGTATCTTTAGCGACATCTGCCAGACGGTCTGCCGTGCCTGCCAGTTTTTCTGCAGCATCCGCAGCCGTATCCTTGGCAACGGCTTCCCATTTGTCCGCCTGGTCTGCGATCTTCTTCGCAGCTTCCTTCAGTTTCTCATCGGCTTCAGTGGCACATTCCTTTGCTTCTTCCTGAGCAGGATTTTCCCCCTTGGAGCTGTCGATGGACTTTAATGTCGGAAACAGCAGCACATCGCGGATGGCAGCGCTGTCGGTCAGCAGCATGCACAGACGGTCAATGCCGTAACCGATACCGCCTGTCGGAGGCATACCGATCTCCAGAGCATTCAGAAAATCCTCGTCCGTATGCTGTGCTTCCTCATCCCCGGCTGCCGCATTGGCATCCTGCTGGGCGAAACGCTCTCTCTGATCAATGGGATCGTTCAGTTCGGAATAAGCATTGCACATCTCCCAGGTATTGATGAACAGTTCGAACCGCTCCACTTTGGAGGGATCGGAGGGTTTCTTTTTGGTCAGCGGAGAGATCTCGATCGGATGGTCCATAATGAATACCGGCTGGATCAGATTCTCCTCGCAATATTCTTCGAAAAACAGATTGACGATGTCGCCCTTTTTGTGGCGTTCCTCATACTCGATTCCCCGCTCCCGGGCCAGAGCTTTGGCGTCTTCATCCGTGGCAACCTGATCAAAATCGATCCCGGCGTATTTGAGGATCGCCTCATTCATGGTCATCCGCGCGAAGGGCTTTCCAAGATCGATCACCTTGTCGCCATACCGGATCTGGGTGGTTCCGCAGACCGTCTCCGCCAGATACCGGAACATGCTTTCGGTCAGTTCCATCATTCCTTCGTAATCCGTATAGGCCTGATACAGCTCCATAAGGGTAAACTCGGGATTGTGACGGGTATCCACACCTTCATTTCTGTAGACTCTGCCGATCTCGTAAACCCGCTCAAGACCTCCTACGATCAGTCTCTTCAGATAAAGTTCCAGAGAAATCCGGAGCTTCATGTCTTCATTCAATGCATTGAAATGGGTCTCAAAGGGCCTTGCGGCCGCCCCTCCGGCATTGCTGACCAAAGTCGGTGTCTCCACCTCCATAAATCCTCTGCCGTCCAGGAACCGGCGGATCTCCTTCAGGATCATGGAACGTCTGACGAAGGTTTCCCGCACTTCCGGATTCATGATCAGATCCACATATCTCTGACGATAACGGGTATCCGTATCCGTCAGTCCGTGGAATTTCTCCGGAAGGATCTGCAGACTCTTGCTCAGCAGGGTCATTTCCTCCGCATGAACCGAGATTTCCCCCGTCATGGTCCGGAACACATATCCTTTGACACCGTAAATATCGCCGATATCGGATTTCTTGAACTCCGCATACGCCTCTTCGCCGATGGAATCCCGGGCGACATACACCTGGATATCTCCCTTCAGATCCCGGAGATTGCAGAAGGAGGCTTTGCCCATGACCCGTTTGAACATCATTCTTCCGGCGATGGAGACACGGATCGATGCAGGATCCAGCAGGGCACGGCGTTTGTTATAATCCTCCTTGATCACCTGCTTTTTCTGCTCTTCCTCCAAACCTTCCACCTCAGGGGATTTCCATCCGGAAAGAAGCCGCAGTTCCAGTTCCTCATAGAGCGCCTTCGCATCATCGGTATGATGGGTCTGATCGTATTTTGTGATCTGAAACGGATCTCTGCCTTTTTCCTGCAACGCAAGAAGCTTATCCCTTCTGACCTGCAATAAATTATTTGTATCCTGAACCTGTTCCTTCATATATCCAATCTCCAAGCCCTGTCCGGATTATTTCTCCGGGGTTGTAATATCCAGAATCTTATATCTGAAATGTCCTGCAGGCGCATCCACCTCTACGATATCACCGACCTCTTTATCCATAAGAGCTTTTCCGAGAGGAGATTCGTAGGAGATCTTCCCGGCGCGGGAATCCACCTCCGTCACAACAACGATCTGGAAGACATATTTCTTCCTGCTCTTTGTCTCCTGGATCGTGGCGGTACATCCGACATGAATCTTGTCAAAGTTGATGGTCTTCTCGTCAAGGATCTCGCTGTTTTTAATGATCTCCTCAATCTCTTCGATCCTTGCCTCGATATCCCGCTGCTCATCCTTTGCAGCATCGTACTCCGCATTTTCAGACAAGTCGCCCTGTTCTCTTGCCTCTTTGATCTTGGCTGCAATTTCCTTACGTTTGATTATCTTAAGTTCATCTAACTCTTCCTGCAGTTTTGCAAGACTGTCTTTCGTTAAAATGCGTCTGTTTTCTTCCATGTCCTCTGCCTTTCCTATGATCAGAATCTGCCGTAATTCTCTCGAAATACGTCAGAATATTATAAAACATGACATTCTCTATGTCAATGAGCGAAGCTCATCGTCATCCCCCAGGTACCGGTTCAGGACCTCCGTAAATTCCTCAACCGTCCCGCAGCGATTGATCTCCCTGCGCACGGATACCGCATTCGGATAGCCGGCGACATAAAACCCCACATGTTTGCGCATCTGCCGGACGGCATTTTCCCGGGCGCCCGGCAGATACTCGTGGCCGGAACCACGGGTCGTTTCCCCATAAATCTTCATGCTGTATGAGATCATCAGATCCAGCTGTCTCAGGATCATCCGCCGGACTTCCTCCGCCGAGGGTCTTACGAACTCCGGGTCTGAAAGCGCACGGAAGATCCAGGGATTTCCCCGGGCGCCCCGGGCCGCCATAACCCCATCCGCTCCGGTTTCGGAGAGCATTCTCTGCGCATCTTCGCGGCTGTAGATATCTCCGCTTCCGATCACCGGAATCTTTACAGCTTCCTTCACTTTACGGATGATCTCATAATCCGCTTTGCCGCGATACATCTGTTCCCGGGTTCTCCCATGGACCGCGATCATGGCGGCTCCGCTGCCCTCCGCGATCCGGGCGATCTCCGGCGCGTTGATGTGTCCGTCATCAAAGCCCTTACGGATCTTGACGGAAACCGGCTTTCTGAGCCTTCCCGCCATCGTCGATATAATCTTTTCCACCGTCCGGGGCTCCCGCATCAGAGCGCTGCCCTCCCCGTTCCCGACAACCTTCGGAACCGGGCAGGCCATATTGATATCGAAAATATCATACGGTCCCTCCTCCAACTTCAGGGCTTCCTCCGTCAGAAGATCCGGATCATTTCCAAAGAGCTGAATCGCCACCGGACCTTCATTGTCCGCAATCTGCAGCAGAGGCTTTGTATTCTTATTTTTGTAATACAAAGCCTTTGCACTGATCATCTCCGTATAAGTCAGGGCTGCGCCTTCCTCCACACACAGACTGCGGAATGCCGCATCCGTATATCCGGCCATCGGTCCCAGCACCAGATTGTTTTTCAGTTCTATTGTGCCGATTTTCATATAGGTTTGAACTCTTGAGTTCCCGCAGGACTTTTACTTATTCCTGTCATAGATGATCTTCAGCCCGTACATGGTCAGATTGGGCTCCAGGTACTGAATGCGGTCCGTCGCGTCGGCAATGGTGGCTGCCAGTCCGCCGGTCGCCACGACCTTGATCGTCTCCGGATCCACGCCGGACTCGGCCTTCAGACGGTCGATAATATATTCCGCTTCTCCGATCTTGCCGTACAGGATGCCGGCCTGCAGGCTGGTCTCCGTATTTTTGGCCATGATGGTTCCCGGATCCTTCACCTGAATCTCCGGCAGCATCGCCGTTCCGCTCCACAGTGCCCGTAATGACAGCATAATGCCGGGGCAGGTCACTCCCGCTTCAAACGCCCCGTCCGCCGTAAAATAATCAAAGGTGGTGGCAGTTCCATAATCCACCACGATCACGGGGCCTCCGTAAATGGCAAGGGCGGCAACCGCATCCACGATCCGGTCCGGCCCCACTTCCGCCGGATTGGTCCTGATCAGGCGGATCCCGGTTTTGGTCCCCGGTCCGACCACCAAAGGTCTGGTTCCGAAAAATTTTATAGACGCATTAATCAGAGCGTGCATCACCACCGGCACAACGGAAGCGATGATCACCGCATCAATCTGCTTCTCGTCATACCCGTTGCTCCGGATCAGCGAAGTCAGCATGATCCCGAATTCATCCGAAGTCCGGGGAGTCTGGGTGGTCATCCGGAAGGACGCCGCCATCTCATCGCCCTCAAACAGTGCTGCCATAATATTGGTATTGCCCACATCAATCGCCAGTAACATCTCATTCTCCATTCTAATTCTTCTGTGGGACTGCAAAATGCATCCCCCGGAACCTGCTCTTAAGGAACTCCCTGCAGAAAGCTTCAGCCGCAGAGCGCATCATAATACGCTTCCAGCTGCTCAAACAGTTCCCGGTTCTTCTCCCGCATTTCCCGGATCTTCAGTTCGCTTCCGATCTCGTCAAAATAGAAGTCGTCCTCATTGTGGGTGACCACGATCCGCAGGTCCCCTTCCTCGGAAAATTCCAGAATAATGATCCCGCTGACCTCCTGGACAAACAGGACGCACAGGATCTTCAGTTCATCCTTCACCACCTGCGGCAGGGCGTCATAAGCAGGATTCAGGTAAAACTTCTGCTCATAATAATTGGCCCCGCACAGAATTCTCATTGTATCTGCTTCCATTGCTCCTCCGTTTCCTGTCTTCCCGTCCTCCGGCCGCCGGGTCCTGATCCCCGCCTGCACCGTGGTTTTCCGGCCCGCCAGCCGCCGTCAGCAGAACATCAGGATCGCGGCGGATACCGCCGCGTTCAGGGATTCCACCTTCCCCTCCATGGGGATCCGGATCAGCTCTGAAGCCGCCGAAAGCACCTTTTCACTGACGCCGCTTGCTTCACTTCCGATCACGATCCCCGCATCGGACAGATCCGCATCCCGGAAAGATCGCTCCGCCGACAGGCTGGTCCCATATACGCAGGTTCCCTGCTTCTTCATTCTTCCGATCACCGATTCCAGATCCGACACCACTGCCGGAACCCGGAAAATGCTCCCCATGGTCGACCGGATCACTTTGGGATTGTACAGATCCACACAGTCCGGACTCATGAAAATGATCCGCACTCCGGCTGCCTCCGCAGTCCGGACCATGGTTCCCAGGTTCCCCGGATCCCGGATCCCGTCCAGCAGCAGCACCCGGCCGGAGGGGTTTTCCTCCTGAAGATACTCATCCGCCCGGAGTTTCCAGTCCGGCCGGCGGATGACGGCCAGGATTCCCTGAGGCGTCACTGTATCCGAAAGCTCCCGGAAAATCTTCCGCTCCACCACCTGGCAGGCCGCAGAAGACGGAACCTGACCCTGGTACTCCTCGGATACAAAGACCGCCTCCACCAGATTCTCCGGTGCCTCCCGGACGATCCGGACCCCTTCGATCACAAAGAGACCGCTCTTTTTTCGTTCTCCGGAGGAGCTGAGAAGCTTTTTGATATTTTTCAGCTGCTGATTTGTTTTCGACGTGATCATCGCTGTCCCCGCATCTTCAGAATGACCGTTCCCTGCGTCTTTGAAACGACCGTCTCCCGCATCTTTATTTGTTCCTCTCTCATCCCGGAAGCTTCCGGATGTTCAGCTTCACATTGCCGGCGCCGAACCGGGCCCGCAGCATCTCCAGCACATCCTCTCCCGATCGGATGGAATACTCCGGCCGCAGATATTTTACCTGCCTGGAATCGGCAAGATAAACCGCCAGCCTCGCACTTCCCTGCAGTCCGCCGATCCCGGCCAGATCCGTCAGATAGGATTCCTGCAGCTTGTAATCCGCGAAACTGCCGAACCGGATCCAGATCTCCCGTTCGATCTGGTCAAATCCCAGGATCTTCTCCGCGATCAGTTTGCCCTTCTCTTCCACGCCCACCGTGGCTCTTCCCCGGATCAGGACCTTGTTGCCCGGATAGATCAGAGAACGGTAGATCGCGTAGTCCTTCGGAAATACGATTACCTCCACATTGCCCAGCAGATCCTCCAGGGTCAGAAATGCCATGGCCTGTCCGTTCCGGGCGTTTTTCGGAGTGACAGTCTCGATAATCCCTCCGATCACCGCAGCGGCCCGGTCCTCAATGATTACATGGCCTGCCTCGTCAATATTGAAATCCGCGGAGGTCGCGGTAACATTCTTCTCCAGGATATCCCGGTCCTCCTCCAACGGATGACCGCTGATATAGATCCCGGTGATCTCCTTCTCAAAATCCAGCAGCGTCTTCCGGTCGAATTCCCCCACGTCGGGGACCCGGATCCGGAACTGCTCCTTATGGGAATCATCAATAATATCGAACAGGGACATCTGCCCGCTCATGGAGGACTTCCGGTCGGAGCTCACATTATCCACCACCTCCAGATAGATCTGGATCATCTGTTTTCTGGTGAGTCCGAAGGAGTCCAGGGCACCGGCTTTGATAAAGTTTTCCAGAGTTTTCTTGGTGACGTCCTTATCGATCAGCCGCTCCACCAGATCCTGCAGATTCCTGTACGGCCCGTTCGTTTCCCGCTCCAGTACAATGCCGTCGATAAGGTTCCTGCCGACGCCTTTGATCGCGGAAAGCCCGTAGCGGATATCATCGTCATGGGCGGAAAAACCGCTCTCCGCCAGATTGATATCCGGCGGAAGGATCCGGATCCCCATGCTCTTGCATTCCTGGATATAGACCTTCAGTTTGTCCATGTTGCCCATCACGGAGGTCATCATGGCGGCCATATATTCCACCGGATGATAATACTTCAGGTACGCCGTCTGGAAAGAAACCACCGCATAGGCCGCCGCGTGGGACTTATTGAAGGCGTACTTGGCGAAATCGATCATTTCGTCATAGATCTTGTTTGCCACGCTTTCTGAGATTCCGTTCCGGATACAGCCCGGCACCGTTCCGCCGGTTTCCACGTCCCCGTAGACAAAGCGTTTTCTCTCCGCCTGCATCACAGAGTCCTTCTTCTTGGACATGGCCCGCCTCAGGACATCCGAACCCCCCAGGGTATATCCCGCCAGATCCCGCACGATCTGCATGACCTGCTCCTGATAGACGATGCAGCCGTAGGTCGGCTCCAGGATCGGCTTCAGCTGCGGACAGTCATAGGTGATCTCCCCTTCGGAATTCTTGCCGGCAATATACCGGGGAATAAAATCCATGGGGCCGGGACGGTACAGCGCGATCCCGGCGATAATATCCTCGATGGAATGGGGCTTCAGCTCCCGCATGAACCGGGTCATGCCGGGACTTTCCAGCTGAAAGATCCCCATGGTCTTTCCGGCGCCGATCATATCCAGCACCGCCTGATCATTCAGATCAATCCGGGACAGATCCAGATAACTGCCGGTATTGCGGCTGATCATCCGCACCGCATTCTGGATCACCGTCAGGTTGCGCAGGCCCAGAAAATCCATTTTCAGAAGGCCCAGTTCTTCCAGCGTCGTCATGATATACTGGGTTACCACCGCGCCGTCGGTGCCCCTTGCCAGGGGAACATATTCCACGATCGGCTCCCGGGAGATCACGACGCCGGCGGCATGCATGGAGACATGCCGGGGCAGTCCCTCCAGTCTTTTGGCCATATCGATCAGGGTATGGATCTGGCTGTCCGTCTCATAGGCTGCCCGCAGATCATTGCTGGCCGCAAGGGCCTTGTCAATGGTAATCCCCAGCTCCTCCGGGATCATCTTGGCAATGCTGTCCACCGCACCGTAGGGCATATCCAGAACCCGGCCCACATCCCGGATCACGTTTCTGGCCTTCAGCGTTCCGAAGGTCACGATCTGGGAAACGCATTCCTTGCCGTATTTGCGGGTCACATAATCGATGACCTCTCCCCTTCGTTCCACGCAGAAATCCACGTCAATATCCGGCATGGAAACCCGCTCCGGATTCAGGAACCGCTCAAAAATCAGACTGTATTTGATGGGATCGATATCCGTGATTTCCAGGCAGTAAGCCACGATACTGCCGGCGGCGCTTCCCCTTCCGGGGCCCACCATGATGTCATGGGATTTGGCATAATTGATGAAATCCCATACGATCAGGAAATAATCCACATATCCCATTTCCCGGATGGTCTTCAGTTCAAACCGCAGCCTTTCTTCGTGGGCTTCATAATCGGGGTACCGTTTCCGGAGACCTTCTTCGCACAGGTTCTCCAGATACTCATAGGCGGTAAACCCGTCGGGAACATCAAACCGGGGGAGCTTGGGCACGCCGAATTCGATCTCCACATTGCAGCGCTGGGCGATCTCATGGGTGTTGTTAAGGGCATCCCTTGCATAGGAAAACAACGCGGCCATCTCCTCCGGAGATTTCATGTAATACTGACCGCCTTCATATCTCATGCGGTCCTCATCCGCCTGTTTCTTCCCGGTCTGGATGCACAGCAGAATATCATGGGCATTGGCGTCCGTGTCGTAGGTATAATGAATGTCGTTAGTGCAGATCAGGGGGATATCCAGTTCCTCGCTCATCCGCATCAGGGCGGAATTGACGGTCTGCTGCTCCGGGATCCCGTGATCCTGCAGTTCCAGGAAGAAATTCCCCCGGCCGAAAATCCGCTGCAGCCGCAGCGCCTCCTCGCAGGCCTGCGGGTACTGATTCCGGAGGATCAGGCGGGGAATGATCCCGGCCAGACAGGCGCTGGACGCAATGATCCCTTCGTGATAACGCTCCAGGATCTCATAATCCACCCGGGGCTTATAATAGTATCCTTCCGTATATCCGGCGGATACGATTTTCACCAGATTGCTGTATCCCTGATTGGTTTCCGCTAAAAGAACAAGGTGATAATATCTATCATCACCTCGGCTTGTTTCACGGTCAAATCGGGAACCGTTCGTTATATAGATTTCGCAGCCTATGATCGGCTTGATGCCCTGAGCCTTTGCCTCCTTATAGAAATCAATGACTCCGTACATGGCGCCGTGATCCGTGATTGCAAGGGAATCCATTCCCAGGGCTTTGGCCTGGGAAATCATCTCACTGATCTTGCCGGATCCGTCCAGCAGGCTGAACTCTGTGTGTACATGAAGATGGGTAAATGCCATCGTCCTTATTCTGCTCCTGTTGTAAGATATGCCTCGATGCCTTCCGCAGCCTGATCCTCATCCGCGCCTTCCGTGACCAGAGTGATCTCTTCTCCCTTTGCCAGGCCCAGACTCATCATTCCCATGATGCTCTTGGCGTTGACCCGCAATCCTTTATAGACGACCGTGATCTGGCTTTCGTATTTGCCGGCGATCTGCACGAAGACCGCCACCGGTCTGGCTTCCAATCCGTCCTTTAATCCAATGGTTATATTTCTGCTGATCATTTGATACCCCTTTAAAATGAACTAACGCTTATATGGTTTCTCCCTGTCTGTTCCGGATCTCCTGCGCGATCCGGCTGAGCTTCCGGAACCGGTGATTCACACCGGATTTTCCCAATGGCGGTGTCATCAGATCACCCAGTTCCGATAACGCTGCATCCGGATGGTCCCGTCTGACCTGACAGATCTCTCTGAGATTCTCATCCAGCCGGTCCAGCCCGATGGCCTGTTCAATGATTTCGATGTCCTCCAGCTGTTTCATGGAAGCCGCAACGGCTTTGTTGATATTCGCAGTCTCACAGTTCACCTGACGGTTCACTGATTCTCGCATCTCTTTTATAATACGGATATTTTCGAACTCCATCAGAGCCTTATGGGCTCCGATCACATTCAGGGTATCGACGATCGCGGGTCCGTCTTTCAAGTAAACAACATATCGTTCCCTGCGTTCCATGATTCTGGCGTTAATGCCGAAATCTGCCAACAACTCCTGCAGTTCTTCAGCCTGCCAACGATGTTCAGTGATCAGTTCAAACTGATAACTTTTCTGAGGATTGGTAAAAGAACCTGCCGCTATGAAGGCACCTCGAAGGAATGCTCTCTTACTTTCCCTGTCCCTGAAGACCGTTTTGGGATCTTCCGATAGCTCTGGTTTCTCTTTTATATTATAAGTTTTGCGTCTTTCTGTAAAGTTATTTTTCGATGAAATTTGCGATTCTTCGTAGATAAATAATCCCGTCTCTTCCTCGTACCGGACGCTGTCCGGAGCCAATAGCATTACCGCCGTCAGTTCCGCTCTCCGGCACTTTTCCGACTTCGTAAAATGGTCCAGGAGCTCATCCCGGACCTGTCGGGACCAGCTCACCGTTACAGTATTTTGATTTCGCATTCCAATGTCACTCCCTGGCTTTCCTTAACCGTTCTTTGGATGTGCTCCACCAGATCCAGAACATCCTTCGCGCTGGCATGTTCCCGGTTGATCACAAATCCGGCGTGCTTTTCCGATACCTGGGCTCCTCCGAGCCGGAATCCCTTCAGCCCCGCATCCGAGATCAGTTTTCCCGCAAAATATCCCTCGGGCCGTTTAAATGTGGATCCGCAGCTGGGATACTCCAGGGGCTGCTTCTCTTCCCTTCTTGCCGTCAGATCCGCGATCCGCTCACGGATCTTTGCCGGCTCGTCCCGGTGCAATGCAAGAATGGTTTCCAGCACGATGCTTCTTCCGTCCGAGACCAGGGAATGCCGGTAGGAAAACTCCATTTCCTCCGCGCTCTTCAGCACAATCTGTCCATCCGGATCCAGGATCCGGACTGCCTGCACGATCTGCTTCATCTCTCCGTCGTAGGCGCCGGCGTTCATTGTGGTGGCACCCCCCAGGGATCCCGGAATCCCGGAGGCGAATTCGAATCCCGCATATCCGGCATCCGCCATTTCCTTCGCGAACTCCTTGTTGTCTGTTCCGGCCTTCACCGTCACCTGCACGGTTCCGTCCTCCGTTTCCTTTGCCTCATATCCTTTGAACCGGCCGGAAAGGCAGAGGATCACTCCGTCGTAGCCCTCATCCCGGCAGATCACATTGGATCCGTTGCCCAGCACATACCAGGGGATCCTCTCTTCCTTCAGCAGCTTCAGGATCCTTACGATCTCCTGCTCGCTGCCGGGGGTGACAAACAATGCGGCCGGGCCGCCGACCTGCATGGTCGTATGGTCTTTCATGGGTTCATCGACCCGGACATTCGCATCTCCCGCGATCTTCCTGATTTTTTCTGTAATTTCCTGTCTGAGATTCATATATGGTTTCCTATTCGATATTCTTTCTGCGTACTTCCTGGCGGACTCTGTCCACCAGCTCATGGGCGGCGTTGTATCCCATCTTCTTCTGCCGGTTGTTGACAGCGGCGGTCTCGATGATGATTGCCAGATTTCTTCCCGGCCGTACCGGCACATTGTGCCTTACGACCTTGACTCCGAGGATTTCCTCATACTCTTCCTCCAGGCCCAGCCGGTCATAGCTGTTGTTGCCGTCCCAGACCTCCAGGTTGACGATCATGTCAATGGCCTGCTGCTCCTTGACACTCTCGACGCCGTAAAGGGACTTGATGTCCACCACGCCGATCCCCCTGAGCTCCACAAAATGTTTGGTCAGCTCCGGAGCGGAGCCGATCAGACGGAACTCGTTGGTCTTATGGATCTCCACCAGGTCATCCGCCACGAGGCGCTGCCCCCGCTTGATCAGCTCAATGGCCGTCTCGCTTTTTCCGATTCCGGTGTTGCCGGTGATCAGGATCCCTTCGCCGAAAACGTCCACCAGTACTCCGTGCCGGGTCTCCATCGGCGCCATCTGTTCGCTCAGCCAGGTAACCACGTCGACAATCACCTTACCGGTCTCATCCTGGGCTTTCAGAATGGGAATGCCGTATTTCCGGGCCGCGTCCAGAGATTCAGGATGTGGAATGATCCCCCTGGCGGATACGATGGCCGGAAATCCCAGGGCAAACAGTTTGTCATACCGCTCGATCCGTTCCGCCGAAGTCAGACGGTTCATATACTGGCTCTCCGCCAGCCCGGTGATCTGCAGTCGTCCGTTGTCAAAATAATCAAAAAACCCCGCCAGCTGAAACGCCGGCCGGTTAATGCTCCGCTGATCCAGACGGATCCGGGTCAGATCGATCCAGGGGGTCAGATTCTCATATCCCAGAGCATCCGTCAGCTGCTGTATGGTCACACTTTTTTCCGACATGGCTGCCTCCTTTTTTATCCCTGCAATGCAAAGAAATCCAGCACACTCTGCGCTGCCTTCCGGTTCATTCCGGGCACCTCGCATAGCTCCTCAAGGCCCGCCTCCCGGATCCGGTCCATGGACCGGAAATGCCGGATCAGCGCATTCCTTCTCTTCGGACCGATCCCGTCAATCTCATCCAGGACCGAATGAAGCTGTCCCTTTGCATGCAGTTTTCTGTGATACTCAATGGCAAAGCGGTGGGTCTCGTCCTGGATCCGGGTCACCAGCTTGAATGCCTCCGAGGAACGGTCCATCAGAATCTCCCGGTCCTGATACATCACGCCTCTGGTCCGGTGACGGTCATCCTTCACCATCCCGCAGACCGGGATCTTCCGGAGAACCGGCATCCCCTGATCCGCCAGCCGGTCGATCACCTCCAGCACCGCATGCACCTGTCCTTTGCCTCCGTCGATCAGGAGAAGGTCCGGCAGGGCGTCAAAGGAGGCGTCTGCCCGATGGGTCAGCCTGCGCTCCAGGACCTCCGCCATGCTGGCGTAATCATCCGGGCCCTCCACCGTTTTGATCCGGAATTTCCGGTAATCGCTTTTGCTGGGGCGTCCGTCCACATAGACCACCATGGATCCCACACTTTCATAACCGGAGGTATTGGAAATATCGTAGGATTCCATCCGCCGGGCGTAGGGGATCCCCAAAAGCCCTGACAGTTCCTCCACGGCCCCCTTCGTCTGGACCTCTTCCCTGCGGATCTTCTCTTCGTTCTGTTCCAGGATCTTCCAGTCTTTTCTCCGGGACAGCTCCGTCTTGATCCTCCGGGCGGCAAACAAAAGCTCCTTCCACTCCCCGGCCCGCTCATATTCCATCCGGGAGGACGCCTCTTCCATTTTCTCCTTCAGATACTGAAGGATCCCGCTGGAATTGCCGTCCAGATATTTGCGGACCTCCTGCACCTTCCCGGCATATTCCTCTTCACTGATCCGCCCTTCGCAGGGGGCGTCGCAGCGGGAAATATGGGAGTTCAGGCAGGCCCGTCTCTTCCCGATGTCCTCCGGCAGATTCATATTGCAGGTCCTTAAATGATATACCGCATTCAGAAGGTCAATGATCTCATTGACGATCATCTCGTGGGGATAGGGGCCGTAGTATTTGTGTTTGTCCTTATAGACATTGCGGACCTTGATGAGCCGCGGAAAGGGCTCTCCCACCGTCAGTTTGATATAGGGGTAGGTCTTTCCGTCCTTCAGCAGCGTGTTGTATCTCGGCATGTATTTCTTGATCAGACGGTTTTCCAGAAGAAGGGCATCGTTCTCCGTTTCCGTCAGGATGTATTCGAAATACGCAATATGCGATACCATCATCCGGATCTTGACCGAACGGTCCCGGCCCGTCTGGAAATACTGGCTGACCCGGTTTTTCAGATTCCGGGCTTTGCCGATATAAATAATATCTCCATCCGCATTATGGTGGAGATATACCCCCGGTCCGGTCGGGAGATTCTTCAGTTCTTCCTGCAGGTCAAACCCTTTTTCTGCTCCGGTCAATTCACTTCTTCCCCTCTGACCAGGCACACCACATTCCGGTAGGTATAATCATGGAAATTGACGCAGGTGGAAAGCACGATCACATGGTCCTCTTCCTGAAGCTCCCGGACATCCGTCGGGTATCCTCCGTCAGCGCGCAGCCGGTCAAACTGCTGTTTGTATTCCCCTTCATTCAGGTCAAAATTGTAGACATAACCGTCCGCCTCCGCCACAAACGCGGAGAAAACATAATAACGGTAATGCTTATATCCGATATAAATATCAAAGAAGGGGTGCTCTTTATAATAATCCTCTTCCTCGTAATTGGGGATCGTCCCGAACATGCCGGAATTGTACATGTTATGGCCGTAGACGATGGAATACTGTCCTTCCATCCCCTCCTCATACCGGGCGTCCACAAATATGGTTCCCGCCACATTGTATTCCCCGTTCATCAGGGTCCGGAGGTATTTGTCATTATCCTCCGCCTGCACGATGGGATAGGACATGACGCCTTTCTGATAAATATAGCCCACGGCGTCGGAACACATCTCCAGCAGTTTGTCATAATCCCAGTAGAACCCGTTGTCCGAAAGATCCGCTTCTCCGGTAAAAACGCTCTCGATCTGCGCATAGGCATCATCCGCTGCCTGATAGGAATCCCGGATATTGATCAGTTTATATACAGAAAGCCCCAGGACACAGGCAGCCAGCACTATTACAACGATGGAAATAATGTTGGCTGCTCTGGTCAGGGTACTTTTTCTTCTGTGTTTTTTATGATGTCTTCTGACGTTGCGTCTGTTCACTTCTGCCCTTTCTGAAAGATCCGGAAAGCGGTTAATCGGTCTGGTTCTGTCCGTTCAGCTCCTTCCAGTGGATCTTGCAGTAATATTTCCCGTCGATCGCCGGGTATTTCGATCCTGTCTGTGCTTCATTGTAACAGGTATACTCTCCGTCATAGGCGCACCGCAGGGTATCTCCTCCCGCATGAAGCACACTGGTGAAGGAGATTGCAAAGATGATTACCCAGGCTGCCAGGCATGCGATGGTGGCTGCCTTCGCGGAGATCTGCTTATGGGACTTCTTCACAAACAGCCGTTCCAGGTCAAGCCGGTGCCAGAAAAAGGCTCCGCTGCATTTCCGGGTGATCAGGGAACTGATCAGGTAACCCAGGATCCCGGCCAATGCTCCGATGAACAGTGCCGGAATCACGTCCGTGGCGTAATGAACCATCAGATAGACCCGGGAACAGGCGGTCAGCACCGCCAGCACAGGGAAGATCCAGGCGATCTTTTTCTTTCCCGCCGAGGCAAAGGACATGCACAGCACCACTGCGATCTCCATGGCTCCCGTGGTATGGCCGGAGGGGAAGGAATAATCGCTTTCCGCCAGCATGCCGGCACTCTGGTACCAGCCGAAGTAACTGGAGATGTCCTGCAGGGTATTGTAGGGACGGATCCTCAGCACCATCGGCTTAATGATGATATTCGTAAGGAGCGTACCGATGATAATGGCAAATACCAGCGCCAGGCCGTATTTCCGGGTCCGTTTGAACAGGATCAGGATCAGGCCGATGAGAGCGACCATCACCACATATTTGGTCTCGCCCAGGGCTGTCAGCGCTTTGGCGATCACGGTCAGGACCTCATTATGCAGGTTCCCGAAAAACTCAAACACACCCAGATCAAAATTCAGAAAGGTTGTATCGATCACGCTGCCTGCCGCAGCCGTCGCTAAAAAGAAACTCATATTGATGATTCTGCCTCCATTATGATTTGCTGTAGGTATAGGATTTGCCGTCCCCGGACTGGCGGGTCATGGTGATGGAAGACTCGGTGACGCTGTAATCATACCGGTCGATCCCGTAGGTCTCATCATCATAGGTAATGGTGATCACCCCGTCGTGGGCGGTATAGGTAAACGGAAGGTTCCAGAAGGTATCCAGGCCGCTTCCGTCTGAATTGAACGTATATCCCGAATCAAAATAGCTCTCTGTCCAGGTTCCCAGCACCGCGCTGTCGTTTTCCACGGCCTGTGTGGTCTCCTCTTCCTTCCCGGAATTCCCGCATCCGGCCAGAAGCGCAGCCGAAAGCGCCAGACAGACTGCAAAGATCAAAAATCGTTTCATAATCTACACTCCGTTCGAATAATATGCCTGTTTATTATAATATAGACATTTTCAAATAACAACCAAATCCTCTGTGAAGAAGTTGTGTCCACTTGATTTTACAGGGCAGTGAGAATATAATAATCAGACACATGCTTTAAAGCGTAAAAGTAAACAATCTATCACACAGGAAGGAACTATCATGGAAGTTATTTCAAAGGAAATGCAGCGGCTTCTCGCAACCGGCTCCACACTGCGGGCCATGTTTGAAGAAGGAAAGAGGATGGTCAAAGAATACGGTGCGGAAAATGTATTTGATTTCAGTCTGGGCAATCCCAGCGTGCCGACCCCTCCGGAAATGAATGAATCGATGATCCATGTGATCAACAACACGGATTCCATGACACTTCACGGCTATATGTCCAACGCCGGGTACGATTCTTCGAGACAGGCGATCGCCGACAATCTGAACCGCAGATTCGGCACCTCCTTTACCGGAGCCAATGTTACCATGACCGTCGGCGCAGCCAATGCCCTCGTGATCGCGATCAAGATCCTGACCAACCCGGGGGACGAAGTGATCGTATTTGCTCCGTTCTTCCTGGAATACAGGAATTATATCTCCAACTTCGGTGCAAAGACCATCGTCGTGCCCCCGAATCCGCCCACGTTCCTGCCGGATATGGATGCCTTTGCGGCTGCCATTACCGAACGGACCCGCGCGGTCATCATCGACAATCCGAACAATCCGTCCGGCGTCGTGTATGATGTGGAAACGATCAAAAAGATGGCAGAGGTAATGGAAGCCAAGCAGAAGGAATACGGCACTTCCATCTTCCTGCTGTCCGACGAGCCCTACCGGGAGATCGTTTATGACGGCGTGGAGGTTCCCTTCCTGACCAAATATTACCGGAACACCCTGGTGGCCTACTCCTTCAGCAAGGCCATGTCCGTTCCCGGAGAGCGGATCGGGTATCTTCTGATCCCGGACGAGGTGGAGGAATCCGATCAGATCAAAGCCGCCTCTTCCATCGGCATCCGGGTGCTGGGCTGTGTGAACGCGCCGTCCCTGCAGCAGCTGGCGATCATCGACGCCATCGATCATCTGTGCGATGTGGGAGAGTACGATAAAAACCGCCGGCTCCTGATGGAGATCCTGGACGAGGCCGGATTCGAATATGCAAAGCCCCAGGGGACCTTCTATCTGTTCATGAAGACGCCCATCGAAGATGACCATGCCTTCGTCGCCAAAGCAAAGGACGAATACCAGCTGCTTTTGTCCGCCGGATCCGCATTCGACTGCCCGGGATGGCTCCGGATCGCGTACTGCGTTCCCTACGACCGAATCGA
Source organism: Parasporobacterium sp. (assembly GCA_017459985.1). Classification (GTDB taxonomy): domain Bacteria; phylum Bacillota; class Clostridia; order Lachnospirales; family Lachnospiraceae; genus RGIG5612. Next base: position 16,870 of record JAFUBX010000010.1, on the reverse strand, counting down.
ACGTTCCAGATCCCGCTTTGTGGCCCTCGGCCACGACTTCGGACTCAACTGAAGCAGTTTACGTTTTATCACAAACTTCAAGGGGCGCCGGTTCCGATCACCGGCGCCCCTTTTTATATATGATTTTATGTGATAAAGACAGCCTTCGCCGCTGATGTTTCTGCCTTGGTCTTTATTCCGGAGTCTTCAGCGCCTCGACCATATCGATCTTCCGGCTCTTCCGGGATACCATCAGCCCCACCAGAAGAGAAACTGCGAATGTTACAGCCACACTGATGATGATGGTCAGAGGCCCGATCACAACCTTCATCTCGTACTCCGGCGCCAGGGCCTTCATCAGATAAACCAGCACTCCGATTCCCGCAAAGATTCCCACAATGATCCCGGTCACCGTAATCCACAGATTCTGACTGATCAGCAGGGTCCTGATCTGACGGTTTTTGAATCCCACAACCTTCAGCGTTGCCATTTCCCGATAGCGTTCGGTATAGCTCATGACTCCCAGATTATAAAGCACCACAATGCCCAGCACCACTGCCGCGATCACCAGAATCACAACCGCCAGGTTCAGGATGTCCATGAAGGAATCCATGGCGTTAACAATATCGTCCCGGCTCTGGACGGAAGAGATCCGCTCATCCTGATTCACCTGGGATTTCGACACAGCCGTATATACGGCGCCGATCCGGTAACCATCGCTTTCTGTCAGAGGCTCCCCCTCGTAAAGAAGCGTGGAGGCATAGGTGTCCGACAGGCTGATGCTTTCCGTCATGGAGCGGTTAAAGCCGGCGATCCGGATCCGGTACTTCGCGTCCGTGCCAAACAAACTCACCGTGATCTCATCCCCTTCTTTCAGTCCGAGCTCTTCCCGGATCCGCAGGCAGACAAAGGCGCCGTCGTCCGGCAGCTCCATACCCCGGTTATTCTGATCCATAAACCGGATCAGATCATTTTCGATATGATAGATGTCCATGAGATAGGTTTCCTCTTCCACCTGGACACTCATGGAGACACTGTAATCCCCCTGATACTCTTCCGCCAGTTCCAGGGCGGTCTGATTGGCTTTTCCGGCATCCGCGGTTTCCCTTCCGGAGGAAGCCGGAAAGATCCGGGAAGAATATCCTGCATTCTGCACATAGGTTGTTTCGATAAAGGCATTTGCGGTTTCATACATGCCAATGGCCGCAACCATCAGGATCATACATCCCAGGATTCCGATCAGTGTGACGATGGACCGGGATTTATGACGCATAATATCCCGGAGATTCCATTTTGTTCCGAACTTCAGCCGCTCCCACAATTTTGTTTTCTCGATCAGCATCGGCCTTGATACCCTGGGAACATAGGGCCGCAGCGCATCTGCCGCAGTTCCCTTCATCATTTCCGCAATCGAGATCCTGCCGATTACAAGCATCAGGAGGACCACCAGCGCCACCGTCAGCCAGCACCACCAGGGGATATACAGCGTCCACCGGGGCATCACAATATAGGTTGCCATCATCCCATTGGGATTCAGGATGAACCAGGCCACAAAATATCCCAGCCCGATTCCGAGCAGCGCCCCCGTGATTCCGATCAGCAGGGAGTAGGAGCAGTAATGCCTGAGGATCCGTTTATTTTTAAATCCCAGGGCTTTCAGGGTTCCGATCTGGGTCTTTTCATTTGTGGCGATCCGGTGCATCGTTGTAACCATGGTCAGCACGGAAATCAGCAGGAATAAAACCGGGAGGATCGCTCCCATGGTCTTTCCTTCCTGGGCCTCTCCCATCGCTTCTGACCAGGAAACGGTGTCCTCCTTCCCAATCACCACCATGGTTTTTCCCAATGCCTGATCCACTGCTTCCTGAAATACTTTTTTCTCCAGTCCGGAACGGACATTGATCTGATGAAACAGTCTGTCCATGATCCCTTTGATCTTAACGGGCAGGATCTTTTTCAGCATTGCCGGAGAAACATACACATACCCATAGGCATCAAAGGCCGGCATCATCTGGGTCTCATCCTGGAGACAGATCATGTATTCGGAGGATTCGATCAGGCCCTTTACGGTTCCTTTGACAGAAAGGGTCTCATAGGTCAGTTCCAGTTCCTCCCCGACTGTGATCCCGTTCTCTTCCGCGAATTTATCAAACAGCCAGATTCCATCTGTACTGGTCTCGTCATACGCCTCCCCTTCCATCACAACAAAACCGGATACCTCCGCATCCTCGGTAATCGTGATCGCCAGAGACTTGGAAGTTCCCGCCAGATCCGCATTGACGGACAGATAACGGGCGGCCTTTTCCACTCCTTCGATTGCCTGGATCTTTTCCAGGTCCTCTTCGGAAAATCCGTCTTCCGAAAGGATCCTGTAATCTGCGAATCCGGTGTCCGAGAAAAACTGCTGCATATTGGTTTCCAGGCTTACCCATTCCATGTTAAATCCCAGAAACATCCCGATTCCCAGAGCTGTCATAATGATCATGGAAATGAACTGTGCCCTGTACCGGCCCGCAGTTCTGATCAGTTTTCTGAATAACATCCTCTCACCTACCAATCTATTTCATCTGCTGACAGCGGGTGATCCTGCTCTTCCACAGATTCGATCTTCCCGTTTTTGACGTGAATGACGGCGTCTGCCATTCTGGCAATATTCTGATTGTGGGTCACGATAATGATTGTTTTTCCGTAATTCCGGGCCATTTCCAGAAGCAGCTTCAGCACCAGAACACCGGTCTGGGAGTCCAGCGCTCCGGTCGGTTCGTCACAGAGCAGGATTCTCGGGTTTTTTGTAAGCGCTCTTGCGATGGAAACCCTCTGCTGCTCTCCTCCCGACAGCTGGGAGGGGAACTGTTTCATATGATCTTCCAGCCCGACTTTGGTCAGCATCTCCTTCGGATCCAGCGCCTCCGGCGCAATTTCCCTGACCAGGGCCACATTTTCATACACCGTCAGGGTCGGAATCAGATTATAGGACTGGAACACAAAGCCCACCGCATAGGAACGATAATCCGCCAGTTCATCCTCGGACAGTTCCGAGATATCCCTGCCATCCACAACGATCCGTCCTTCGGTCGGACTGTCCAGACCGCCCAGAAGATTCAGCAGCGTACTTTTTCCTGCTCCGCTGGGCCCCAGTACAACAATAAACCTGCCTTCCTCCAGAGACAGATTGACCTGATCCAGCGCTTTTTGTTCATGGTCTCCGCTGGTATAGACCCTCGATACATTTTCAAATTCTACGATTGCCATAATCCTTTCCTCCCGATTTGTCAGCATCTCAGAAAGATGATTTTTACCTGTTTTAGTTAGCCTTCGCTAACTGTCAGCTATTCTAGTTACCTTCTGCTAACTTTTCAAGTGTTTTTTTATTTTTTACTTAATGTCATGCGGAAATCGAGAAATTAAAAACCCGCATGACATCCGAAATGAAAATGTCATGCGGAGGCGGTTCCGGCTCACAGTCCGGCATCACAGCAGGCTGCTGAAGGTATTGAAACCGAAGCCGATGGTATCGCAGTTATGACTGTCGCTGGACAGGATCAGCTGGCCCCCCTGCTCACGGATCACGGCAATCTGGTCAGACGAGGGATACGGGGTTTGCTTCCATCCCCGGGAAATTCCTCCGGTGTTGATCTCAAACAGCCGGCCGGAAGGGATCAGCTTCTTCAGGGCCTTGTTCCAGGCAGCGATATATCGGGGATGCTGTTCATCAAAAAAATGACAGACTTCATTAAACTTGGTGATCAGATCGAAATGCCCGATGATATCGCAGCGGGTTCTCCGCACCACATCCGAGACGTGTTCAAAATACTGCTCCGCGGCAAGATAATAATCTCCGCCGAAATAGGTTTCCACAGTTTCCGAAAAAACTTCCGGCGTATCATCCAATGCCTTCGGCCCGTCCGGCGTGTCCAGATAATGCACCGAGCCAATTATATAATCGAAGGACCGGGCGTCCTCCGATCCGCACAGCGTGGAATGATAATCCATTTCGATGCCGCAGAGGATCCGGATGCGATCTCCGTATACTTCTTTCAGAGACCGGATCTCCTTCCGGTAAGCTGCTTCCTGTTCCGGATTCATCCCGCAGGAAGGATCAAACTCCACGTAGCTGTGCCCCGAAAAGCCGATGCAGTGCATGCCCTTGTCCAGAGCCGAGAGCACCATCTCTTCCGGCGTATTTTTGCCGTCGCAATAAACGGTATGCATATGAAGATCTGTCTTTCGCAGATCATTCCAGTCAATCTTCAGGCCTTCGTTCATTGTTCTGCGCTTGTGCTTCTTCCTGTTCCAGCACCCGGTAGGCGACCTTCCCCACCACCGTGGTCGGCAGGGAAGTCCGGAATTCGATCTGATACGGCATCGCATACTTGGCGATATTCTTTCTGCAGTACTTCAGAAGCTCTTCCCGGGTTTCATCATTTGGTTCAAATCCCTGCTTGAGGACCACAAAGGCCTTGACCTTCTGCATCCTGTACGGATCCGGAACACCGATGACACAGCTCATGTGAACCATCTCATTGTTATCCAGAATATTTTCCATTTCCGCAGGATAAATATTGTACCCGGAACTTACGATCATCCTCTTGATCCTGCCCCGGAAATAGACAAATCCTTCTTCGTCCATATACCCCAGATCCCCGGTATAAACCCAGCGCATCCCGTCCTGATGCGTCTTCACGGTCTGTGCAGTTTCATCCGGGTGCTTCAGATAGCCCTTCATGGCAGTCGGTCCTGCAACCAGGATCTCCCCTTCTTCTCCGTAGGGCATTTCCTCTTCGGTCCCGGGCTTCACAATCTTAAAATAGGTATCCGGGAACGGAATCCCGATGCTTCCTTCCTTGAACATGGTCGGCGGGGTCAGGCAGCAGGCATTGACCGTTTCCGTCGCGCCGTAGCCCTCACGGACCTGAACCGGAGAGCCATGGTCATACAGGAATTTATCAATGCTCTTTTTCAGGCCGATACTCAGGGAATCTCCGCCGGAATACACGCCCTTCAGTCTGCTCAGATCTGCATTTTCCATGGAAGGTTCATGGATCAGCGCTTCATACAGCGTCGGCACACCGGCAATAAAATTGCATTTATTCCGGGTGATCAGCTTCGAATAACTCTTCGGGGTAAATCGGGGTACCAGAGAAGAAGTCCCTCCGCTGATCAGCATGGCATGGATGCAGACGCCCAGCCCGAAACCGTGAAAGACCGGCATGGCGGCAAGCATCACATCACCGGGACGGAACATGGGATTTGTGGCAATGATCTGCGCCCCCAGGGCGTTGAAATTCAGATTTGTCAGTTCAATGCCCTTGGTCCTTCCGGTGGTTCCGCCGGAATACAGGATCACCGCCGTTTCATCCGGGCCGGTATCATACTGGTATTCCCAGTTCCAGTATTTGTGATAATTCATGAACTTCTTCCAGCGGATGATCGGCGCGTCATTAGGGATCTTGGCGATCTTACGGCCTTCCGTCAGCATGTATCCTGTCCGGAGCGCAGGGGACAGTTCATCCTTAACGCTGGCGATGACGACATTCAGCAGCTTGGTATTGCGCCGGATCGCTTCGATTTTATTATAGAACTGATCCAGCGTGACGACGGTCACGCTTTCGGATTCATTAATGAAAAACTCCAGCTCATTCTGGGCAGACAGCGGATGCACCATATTGGAAATCGCTCCGATGCAGCTCAGAGCATAAAAACTGAGGACTGCCTGGGGGCAGTTCGGGAGCGCCAGGGTAACCCGGTCCCCGTTCCGGACGCCGATGGCCTTATACGCCCGGGCACACAGCCGGACCTCCTCCAGCAATTTACGGTAGGTGACCTTTGTTCCCATAAACTCGTAGGCAATATAATCCGGGAATTTCATCGCCGCCTTTTCCATGGCCTGGAAAATGGTCCCGTGATCATATTCCATATGAAACGGAATATCTCCGATGAAGGGCTTCCACGGCGCCTTCACTCTGGGTTCTTCCGTGCTGATCTGTTTACTTCTGTTTTCATCCGGCATAGGCTGATACCCTCTTTATGCTCAATTCTCTGACAGTCAAACGAGATTTTATACTATCTGCCTTTGTTTCGCAACCAATAACCGTATCCTATCCGATCAGTCCGTCGTTTCTTTCTTCCAGTGCTTTGATCGCCAGCCATGCAAATTCATTAAAAGGAGTGTCCACGCCGGACTCCCGGCCCATTTTCACCACTGTTCCGCAGAACATATCCACCTCCGTATGCCGTCCCGCCGACAGGTCCTGCAATGTGGAAAACCGGGCCGCATCACTGGTCCGGATGGTCTGCAGGGCACGCTGATTATCAAACGTGCATCGAATCTTCCGGGCATCTGCCACGGCCAGGACTTCATCGCAGAGCTTCTGACCCAGCGCATTCATGTAGGGGCTGATTTTGTAGGCTCCGTAGCTGCAGTTAACGATCGCCTGGGCAATATTGGTGCTGATATTCAAGGCAAATTTGTTCCAGATGCTTGTGATGATCTCTTCCTGATATTTACAGGTCAGGCCGGTTCTTTCAAATAATTCCGTCAGGGCCTCCAGATCCCTGCTGCTGCCAAATCCCTCTGCCTGTCCATAATGAACACAGGGAACCGCTCCTTCATTGTAAATGATCTCATTTCCGTCCCGTTCCGCAGCAATGATCATCATGGAATGCAGGATCCGCTGCTTCCCCATTCTGCCGGCAATGATCTCCTCCGTATCCACCCCATTCATCGGACACAGAAGGATGGTATGCTCATCAGCCGCAAGTTCCAGCAGATCAAGGACCTCCGGCAGTGCATTATACTTCACGCAGACAATGATCAGATCCGCGCCCTTTGATTCCTCCGGGGTTTTTACAACCGGGCAGACTGCCCTGCCATTTACAACAATCCCATTCCTTTCCAACCGCTCTTTCCGCTCTCCGGATGCCACCGCAAACACCTGACATCCCGCTTTATTAAGGCCTTCCAGGAAAAAACTGCCCACGGCGCCCGCTCCGATCACTGCCACTTGTCTGATCATTTCATTCTCCAAATCTGCTATTGACCTTTTGCCCTGTTCCAACTAAAATCATTCAGAAACTGTCTGAAACACAAAAATGTCTGGTGATTGTATCACAGGAAGGATACGGTCGTCAAAATTTCTGACCAACAGGAGAAACAAGATGAGTGATATGAATATTGTATGTCTGGATCTGGAAGGGGTCCTGGTTCCTGAGATCTGGATCGCCTTTTCTGAAGCAAGCGGGATTCCGGAGTTAAGAAGAACCACCCGGGATGAACCGGATTATAACAAACTGATGAACTGGCGGATCGGTATCCTGAAGGAACACGGGCTCGGTCTGAAAGAGATCCAGGATACGATCTCCAGAATCGATCCGATGCCGGGAGCAAAGGAGTTTCTCGATGAACTCCGATCCATCACCCAGACGATCATTATCAGTGATACGTTCACACAATTTGCCGGCCCCCTGATGAAGAAGCTCGGAATGCCCACAATCTTCTGCAATACTCTGGAAGTCGCGGACAGCGGAGAGATCACAGGGTTCCGCATGAGGATCGCCAATTCCAAGCTGTCAACCGTAAAAGCCCTGCAGTCCATCGGATTCGAAACCATCGCCTGCGGAGACAGTTTCAACGACCTGGGCATGATCCAGGCCGGCAAAGCCGGATTTCTGTTCCGCACCACAGATCAGATCCGTAAGGACTATCCGCAGATTCCTGCTTTCGAGGAATACGACGAACTGCTCACTGCAATCAAAAATGTTTTATAAAGGTATGTTGTTGAAAGACACCGCCGGCCCTTCCGACCAGCGGTGTCTTTTTATTGATGTGCCTTTTTATTGATGTGTCTTGCCGGCTGCGATGCTTTCAGCAGTTATTCCACGTAATCCAGGGAGACCCATCCCTCAAGACCGTCGAAGGATACATACCCCCAGCCATCCTGCTCTTCCTGAATCGTCAGCTCCGTGCCGTCCGGAACGATCGTAAGATAATCATAGGAAGAATCCGGGCCTTCTCTCAGCAGAAGTCCGTCTCCATCCGCGGAAACCACTCCGGTTTCACCGGTCCTGACTGCAGTATCCGTATCTTCATCCCCGTCCTCAGCTGCCTGCTGCGGTTCTGCCGGATCCTGTTCTGCTTGTTCCTGTGCAGCGGCTGTCACATCCTCCTGGGCCTGAGCAGCACCTGCGGCCTGCTCTCCGGTTTGATTTCCGGCCTGATCCCCGTCTTGATCCCCAGCCGGTGCAGCATCTGCCGCCTGCTCATCTGATGCCTTTGTCTCCTGTGTGGTCTCTGTCTGGGCCCCATCAGCCGTATCTGCTTTTTTTATAGCTGTAATCTGCATATCCGAGGCAGCAGTCGTAGTTTCTCCTTCTGCCAAAGTTGTCGTATCAGCCTCAGATGCCGGAGTTGTCTCCTGTAGGACAACAGTATCCGGTTCCGCTGCTGTCTCATTTGGCTGTGAGCTCTCTCCGCAGGCAGCCAACAAAGCCACCGACAGAATTGTAACTGCGGCTAACAACGATTTCTTCAGCATTTCCGTAACCTCCTGTATTGCATAATACGATATATTAATTAATAAGTTTGTAACTCATTTTTTATAAATATGCAATACTTTTTTAATAATTTTTCGGAAAATTCCGTCATTTTCACGGTTTCTCATGAATTTCTCCTGAATTCGGCACCCTGGACAGTGGAAGTATCGCAATGCTCGACGTTTTTGACAGGGGCTGACGAAAAATTGAGCGCTTCTGCACCCTGGGTGGGTGATCATCTTCCGCAATCTACGCCGGAAATCCCTTTAGATTGCGCCGGATATCTCATATATTCCAAATGCCTCTTTTGAGGATAGTGAATATCCTTTATATGAAAATTCAAAAAGTTGAGATAACGCTAGATATCCTCAGAATGTTAGCTTGCCCCGATTGAGAATAAAAAACATCCTCAGATATCTTAGGTAGCAGATCTGAGGATATAGTCGGCTGTCTCATTTTACGAAGAACCTTCGTATGAGGATATCTGACATCCTCAAAACAACCGATTTTTGTAATAGCGGAGATTCGGATCAAGCTGTTTGCAACTGCCGCTGTCTGGCGATGCAGGGAAAAATATTTTGGAAGGTAAATTCAGAAGAAGCTTATAAATTCCATACTATACCTTCCGTTTTCCGGGCAAATCACCGGAAATCCGGAAGGTAATTTCAGAATAATCCTGTAAACTCCATACCCGACCTTCCACTGTCCGCTGAAGCCCCGGGATTCCAACGTAGCCAAGATGCATTTTCTCATAAAAGAGTCGAAAATCAGGAATTATTTTAGAAAACTCCGGCAAATGCATCTTCCACAGCAAATTCCGGATTTGAGATGCGTATTAAATGTTCTCAAAATGGCACTTCCACTGTTTGCGTAGCAGATTTTGTTCTCATTTTTAATTTTTCTCCTGTGCGTAGCAAAAATGCAACGTACAGGGAATAACCTGGATTTACGAACAAAGAAAAGTGCTCTCATATCCCGGTTTTTCTGTAGAAGATGCAGGAGGGAGTCTGTCATGGGATCGACTGCAGTACAAGTGTATATGCATCCCAAATTCCATTCATGGACGCGGATTGCTGCATCGCCCGGAGCAGGAAGGCACCCACCCAGGGTGTAGAAGCGCCAAAAAAAGTCATGCGGAAATCGATAATTCAGATTCTGCATGACTTCAGAAGGTCACTCGATATATTCCACCACAGCACTCTGGTTTTTCCGGGCGCGATAGGCGATATAGTCACCGCCGATCCGGCCCAGGGTCCTGTTATAGGAGGCGATGGCAGCGTCGGTATTTCCTGCGCCCCAGCTCCAGGGGTCTGTACCGTCCAGCCCGATGATCTGATACCCTGTATAATCCAGTTCCACCCAGGTGGGAATAATATTGACACCGCCCACCTTGGTCCTGCCATTGTTGAATTTCTCGAAGATCACCTGGATCACGAGACCGTCTTCCGTATATCCCCGGTTCCCGTCCTCATCCATGATGTCCGCCCGCTGATTGGACAACTCGTTGCCCATGGAATACAGACAAATCGCTTCATGCCCATTTCCGGAGGTCAGAGTTTCAAACTCCTGGATCACATGGGGATGTCCTCCGATGATCACATCAAATCCCATATCGCACAGCCGCTGGGCGATCGATCGCTGCAGCTCATTCGGTTCGTCCTGGTATTCCGTGCCCCAGTGCATGAAAATGATCCGGGAATCCACATTCAGCATATCCATATAGTCGAGCTGTTCCTGCACATCTGCATAAAACTCATCCAGGTATTCATAATTGAAGGTGGCAATCTTCTGAACGCCTTCATCGCTGAGATAGTTAAAATTCAGCGACTTCTCCCCCTCGGTATATTCCCGGGTATCATAAGTATAGCACAGCATGCCCAGCCGGATCCCGTTGATATTCTTTGTCATCAGATAATGCTCATCCGTTGTTTCCCGGCTTCCCAGATGCTCCAGACCATATTCATCCAGGACCTCCAGGGTACGCATCATGCCGTAATATCCGGTATCGTTGGAATGATTGTTGGCTGTAAGACACAGATCTACCCCGGCATTTTTGAGAGCCGCGGCAATGGCGTCCGGACTGTTGAATCCCGGATAGCCGCTGTACTCTCCCGATTCCGGGCCGCCCAGTGTAACTTCCAGATTCGCGATCATCAGATCAGATTGCTGATATACCTCTGCCACGTTGGAAAAGACATAAGTGAAGTCATACTCTCCTTCACCCGTCTGATGGGCTTCAAGGATCGGCACATGAAGAATAATATCTCCTGTCGTTCCCACCGTCGCGGTCTTCACCACCTGAGGCGCCTTCGGCAGCGGTTTTTCCGCAAAGAACTCCTCCACCGTATCCCCGGGCTGCAGGATCCCGGACTTCAAAACGAAGACTACCCCGCAGGCCAGCAGTACAAGAACGATCAGCAGGGCCACCAGTTTCCCGGTGCCCTTTTTCTTCCTGCGCCGTCTGCTGCGGGACGGCTGGCGGGAGACTCTCTCCTGATATGTCCCGGAGCGGGACTGCTGCGGAGAGCGGGGCTGCCCGGAATACCGTTCCGGACGCGGACCGGAATCATATGCAGAACGCGAAGCGGAGCTGCGGCCGGACGCAGGAGCTCTTCTGATTTCCTCATTCGTATAAGAACGTTTAGGTGTACGCTGTGACATCGTTATTTTCAGATCCTTTTATTCTTAAATACCCATTTGCGCTGAATGCCGTAGCTGAAAATAAACAGGCAGCCATCCACCACACATTTGATCACCACATCCAGGATTCCCGTGACCTTCAGCAGCTTTCCGGCCAGCAGATCCACCAGCAGGAAGGAGATCAGCATCTGGCAGGCCGCAAGAATATAATATCTGACCGCTGTTTTCCGGACATTGTCCACTGCCTTGAAAACGACCTTGCGGTTCAGGATATAATTTACGATCGAAGAAATGACCCGGGAGGCGATCGTGGCGATCAGATGGCAGGTCGTGGGATTCCATACATCCCGGAATATTGCCATGACCAGCGCATAGATCCCGATATCCACCACCCAGCTGAACAGGGAACTCGCCATGAATTTAAAGAAATACGCAAGCACGATCTTGTAGATCCTGGCGGAGTCCTTCAGCGGATTGAAATGTGAGGACTCATTCTCATTGATATAGATCGTCTCAATCGGCACTTCCTGATAGGGAATCTGCAGTTCCTTAACGGCGATGATCATCTGAGTTTCATATTCGTAACGATCCCCTTTGAGGGTCGAGAATTTTTCAAAATACTCCGCCGGGATCACCCGGAGGCCCGTCTGGGTATCATTCAGCCGGATCCCGCAGGAAAACCGGTAAACAACACTGGAGACCTTGTTGCCGAAACGGCTTCGGAAGGGAATATTCTTATCCGAAAACTCCCGGCCGCCGAAAATCACATTGCCCGGATGCTGCTCAAAGGCATTGGTGCACCGGGTAATGGAATCCACCGTATGTTGTCCATCCGCATCCGCTGTCACCGCCGCGTCGATTTCCCCGAGCCGGGAGGCCAGGTACCGGAATGCAGTCTTCAGGCCCGCGCCCTTGCCCCGGTTCACCTCATGCGTCAGGACTGTGACTTCCGGATGTCTGGCAGCCTCGTCAAAATACCGGACGGTTTCTTCAGAGCTGCCGTCATTGACCAGAATAATATTGCGAAAACCCGCCTGAACCAGGACATCCACAAAATCCGTCATTTTCTCATCCGGATTCAGTGTCGGGATTACAATTGCATAATTCATAGTTGTATGAGTTCCTTTATCCTATCTTCTGTAACCGCTGCCCGAATCATTTCTTGTTGTCCTCTGGCTGTAGGAACCGTTGGAGCTGCGGCGCACGCTGCTGCCGGAGGCCGTTCTGCCTGCCGCGGATCCGGTCCTTGCCGAAGAGTTCACCGGACTCTGGGAACGATAGGTCTGTCCCCGGTTCGGAGTATTGACCGTCCGGTACGCGGATGGATTCCGGTTCACCGTGGTCCGGTATCTGCCCCGGGCTCTGGCTTCCGCATCTCTCCGGCTCTTCTCCAGCCGCTGTTCTTCCTTTCTGAGCTTCGCGCGGGATCTGGATACAACCAGAATCCAGATAATGATGATCGCAAGGATCACGGCGATGATGATCAGAATCGTCAGAATGGTTGTATTCTTTCCTCCTGGCACCGCGGTCGTCACATTCTCATCCAGAACGCTCTGGGCGGAAGGCGTCTCTTCGGATGCGGGTGCCGGCTGCTCTTTCTCCGCTGCTGCCAGCGCTGCCTCCCGGGCTTTGGACTCCTCCTCCGCCGCCTTTCTCTCCTGGGCGTCGTAGGTTACGATATTCTCAAGAATATCATTTCCCTGGGTATCCGCCCCCACCAGGCTCTTATATAATCCGTATTTGGTACAGCTGTACTCGTATCCGTCCGGATTGCCTTCCTCATCATATCCGTCCGACACATAGAACCAGCACCACTGCTGGGACTGATGCTCCAGATATGCCTCTTTGGCAACTTCAAGTTCTGTCTTTCCCCCGAAGCTGGCCAGCGCCGTTCTGGCATCCAGCTCGATGCCGTTTTCCGGATAGAGGTGGAAATAGGTCTTCGGAACATCCCAGGTCCCGAACCTCTGGGCGGAATCCGTATACCGCTCCGCATTGCCTGTAATCTCCAGGGCGTCCCGGATCAGGGAGGCGCACCAGATATGGCCGCCATGTCCGTACTCCCCGTTCTCCGGATCCTGTCCGATCACAACCTGGGGTTTGAATCTGCGGATCGTCCGCACGATATACTCCAGACCGCTGTCATAATTATACTGATCCTGCGCCTCCTCGATGGATTCCGAATAATAATCGTAGAACTCACCCAGCTGCGGATAGTGATCCACGCCCATCTTCCAGAGACCGTTCAGGATCTCATGATTTCTGTATGGTTCTGTCAGAAACTGGTCGGTAAAATAAGCCACCTGCACCCGGACATCCCCTCTGTCCGTATAATTGGGAATGATCCCGCCGAAAAAGAGCACCTCATCATCCGCATGGGTGGAGATCAGAAGGACGTCCGCCTTCTCATAGGGTTCCTCCCAGGTCTGGACGAACTCCGGCAGTTCCCCCACGGAAAATGCGTAAATATCCGCAATCGTGATCCGTTCGTTCTCCACCTCCAGGGTGACGCTGGTCACAGTGCCGGCATCCTGGGGCATCCGCACAAACTCGTGGAGGAACCCCTCCGTCCCGTAGGTATAGCTCTTCCCGTTGATCTTCAGCGTCCAGCTGCCGGGCAGGTTCTCCCAGACAACATACAGACTGTCGATCGGGGTCCCGGAGGAAATGGTGATCTGGGTTCCCGGATCAAAATATTCCGTTGTGAAATAGTCCCCGTCGGAAATATCACTGCAGGCGCTGCCGTCTGTGCTGCTGAAGGACAGGCTCAGCTGGGCCGCCTGAACACTCCCCAAACCAAGCCCGGAAACAAACATCAGCGCGGATGCCATGCAGGACATCGTCAGCAGACAGCAGGCTTTCTTTATCAATAACCGGATGTTCTTCATTATCATGAAACTCCTATTCTTATCGTTTCTGTTAATCGTAGTGTTATAGAATAACATAAAATCCGTTCTGACTCAACTTGTTTAAAATATATTTGCGAATCTGTCTGCTGCGGGATACAATGATACCAAAATGAAAGGGGATTTTCGCATGTATCCGGAACCCGGTTCCAACGCGCTTGTGATCCTGGCCGGCGGAAAAAGCCGCCGGATGGGCACCGATAAAGTCTTCCTTGATTATCAGGGCAGTTCCTTTCTGGAACACCTGATCCGGAAGGCTGTGCCTTATTTCGACCGGATCCTGATCTCCGCCGGCTCCGCGGCGCATGCACAGCAGATCCGGCAGTTCCTGGCCCAGCCGGAAAGGCCGGAAGGGAGACCCCTGCCGGAGATCATCCCCGATCATTACGACAGCCTGGGGCCCGCCGGCGGTCTGATGTCTGTATTCGAAGAAACCGGCCTGGACTCTTTCGCCGCAGTTGCCGTGGATCTTCCGGATGCTGACATGCAGGTGCTGTCCTGTCTGGAATCTCTTCTGAAAACGATCCGGCAGGAGCCCCCCGCATCGCCAAAGCCCTGCGCCGTCATGCTGGCACTTCATCCGGAACATCCGGAGCCCTGTGCCGCCGCATACCACCGCTTTGCATACGGACTTTTGAAGTCTGCGTCGGAGGCAGGCATCCGCAGCCCTTTCCGGGCAATCGGCAAAGAGAGGATCCTGTTTGTCACCCCCGAGGAACTGAAAAAATCCAGCCCGTGCTTTCTCGGGCTGGATTTCGAAACATCCTTTCGGAATATCAACACAATGGAAGATCTGGCCGCTACTGTCCCGGCCTCTGATTCAGACGCTCGATAAGATACGGGATCCGGCGTTCAAATTCCACACCGTACCAGTGACCTTCCTTTCCGGCAACCTGGATATCCCCCGCATACTGAGGCCCTTTGCCCTGTACCCGGGAGGCAAGGCGGCTTTTCTGTTCTTCATTTGCCTGATTGGTCGCGCGGATGCATTCCACCGTATAATCAGCCGCAATGCAGGCTGCCTCCACGGCGCCTTTATTCTGCAGCAGGGCCCCGGTAAATGCCGACGCATAGACGTCGCCGGTCCCATGGCATCCCTGGGTGATCTTCTCGTGCTGATAATAAGAATAAAATCCGCTCTCATAGATCAGAACCCCGGTGGTGTCCTCTTCATAGGAGACCCCCGTAAGAATAATGCACTTGCAGCCCTTCTCATCCAGTTTGGAAACCAGATCCATAACATAGGCCTGATCATAATGCTCCCGGTACTCGGTCCCGGTGATAAAGCAGGCTTCCGTAATATTGGGAAGAATGATATCCGCTTCCGCGCACAGAAGGCCCATGGCCGTTACATAGTCTTCGTCAAATCCGTAATACAGCTTCCCGTTATCCGCCATGGCCGGATCCACGATCTTCACGCCTCCCAGCCCCAGCAGGTCATCGAACATGGCCGCGACATACCGGATCTGCGCAACACTGCCCAGATACCCGGTATAGATGCAGTCAAACCGGATATTCTCCTCCTTCCAGTGCTGATGGATCTTCGGAATCTCCTCCGTCAGATCGCAGAAGGTATACCCGGTAAATCCGCCGGTGTGAGTCGAAAGCACTGCCGATGGAATCAGACAGCATTCATGCCCGCAGGCGGAAATGATCGGAAGCGCCACTGTGCCGGAGCACTGCCCCACACAGGAAACATCCTGGATTGTCAGAATTCGTTTGTAATTCATAAGCCGTTACTTCCTTGCTGTAAAATTGACTGGAATTACTTCTCTACAACGATCTCCAGGGACATCTGAGTCGTCTGTCCCTCCGGGCAGAGCACATAATCGTAAATAGCGAGCTCGCCGCCGGCGGTGTTTTTCTCAACCCGGCTGTCCTTTGCCTCACAGGAGACGATCTTCACGCCCTCTGCAGGGATCAGCTTGTAATACAGATTTCCGTCGACATAGTTCTGTCTCTTGACCGTCAGGGCTTTGGAATCAAATGCGCCGTCCGCGGTTCTGGCGATGAAAGCATATTTGACATTGCCGTAGGTCTGTCCGGCATCACAGATTCCGTTGTCAATCACTTCGATCTCTGTGGAATCCACCACAAAGGTCACATTGCCTTCAGTGTAGGTGCCGTCTTCATAGGTCTTATCGCCGATGATGAGAGCCTTCACCGTGATCGTAACCGGAGATTCTGCCGTGATATCGGTCAGCTGATCTGCCTTCAGGATCGTCACATATCCGTCGCCTGCTGCCACCCATCTGGAGTTCTTCAGCGTCAGGTTGACCGGGTTATTGAGCAGCGGGGAAATGGTGTGGCGGAACCGGCCGATGATCTTGCAGTCACCGTCAAATCCGCCCTTCTCTGCGGCATAATTTGCATGGTTGTATTCTTTGGATCCCATGTAAGCATTCAGAACGGTTCCGTTCGGAACTACCTTGCCGTCCAGGTCCACATGGATGGCGGTGGAGGAAGATACCACACCCTCCAGCTCCGCATTTTCCAGGGTCACATTGAGGGCCTGTCTGTAATTGTAAATGCAGTTATAGATATCACCCTTGTAGCTTCCGTTCTTCAGGGTCGCGGTGGAATCATTGATATCGCTGTTGGTTGCGACAGCATCTTCCGGATGATCATTGATCGTATAGGTCAGGATACCCGGGTTGCCAGCGTCATCCGACTCGATCAGTTCCACCAGGATGCCCCGGTCTGAACGGGTGGAGGTGCCGGAGAAGTTCACCCTGCAGTTGTCCAGCGTGACGTTGGAAAAGCCCGTATTGGCTGCGCCGGATTTGATCTGGAAGAAGGAGTCCACGGTATCA
>JAFUBX010000052.1 GCA_017459985.1 Parasporobacterium sp. | reverse complement strand
CATGAGCGCCGAGGCGACGGAATATGTCCGCGGCATTCCGGTCGTCAAGACATTCGGCCAGACGGTCAATTCCTTCACAAGATTTAAGAGCATGATCGATAACTTCGGCAAGTGGGCGACGGATTACACGCTCATGCTGCGTGGGCCGATGATCGGGTTTATGACCTGTATCAATGCGATCTTTTTATTTATTGTGATCGCGGCATATGTTTTCGTGGGAAGCGATAAAGCCCCTGCCGCAGGGGATATCTTAAACATTATGTATTACATCATTGTTACGCCGCTCATAACGGTTGCGCTCACGAAAGTGGCTTATTCCGGTGAGGCGGAAATGACACTGATCGATGCGCTTTCCAGAGTAAAGACCGTGATGGATATAGAGCCGCTGCAGGATGGCGATAAGGGACTAAAACCACTGGAGGGCAGTATCGAATTAAGAAATGTGTCATTCCGTTATAAGGACGCGGCTGCATATGCTGTGGATGGTGTCAGCGCGGTGATTAAGGCCGGAGAACACGCTGCGTTTGTCGGTCCTTCCGGATCCGGCAAGAGGTGTGCGCATGGATGATAAACAGAAATCAAAAAAGTATTTTGACGGCCATTCGAGCACGTTTTTGAACCGGAATGGTTACTGGAAGTATGATTACCACTTGACTTCCAGAATCCTAAAGAAGCGAAATGCAAAGAAGCTCATTGATATCGGCTGTGGGAACGGCGCTTTTCTTGAGATGTTTCATAAGCTGTCTCCGGGTACAAAGCTTGCGGGGCTGGATCTATCCTATGAAATGGTGCTGCGGAGCCGGGAGAGACTTCCGGAAGCAGATATCACGGAAGGAGACGCGGAGAAGATGCCCTTTGAGGACGGAGCATTTGACGCGGTCAGCTGCCATATGAGTATTCATCATCATCCGCACCCGGAGAAGTCTCTTGCGGAGATGTACCGGATCCTGGGGAACAACGGAACTGTCGTGATCAATGAGCTGACCGGGCCTAAATGGCTGCGGCGCTTCATGAATTGGTGCTTTACAAAATGGCCGACCGGAGACCATGCGGTTTATTCCAGAGCGGAAATGGAGCAGATGCTCCATGTTGCCGGATTTCAGAATGTCCGCTCCCGGTTGATCACGCCTTTCACCTATGTCAGTGTCGGAAGAAAAAGAGAGGGAAAGCCTGCCATGATAAAACTTGTCGGTCTGTCAGACGAACAGGTGACGGAGATTTCCCGCCGGATCGCAGATGCATTCTTTGACTACGAATACAACAAAGAGGATGTCGGCCTGATCAAATTCATTTCCACCCGGGATGATATGTTCACTTACATGAATGCGATCGTGAGAGCAGCATATAAGAGTGGTGTACTTTACACAACATCGGATCAGCAGGAAGGATATCTGATGCTTTCCGGGGAAGGCGCTGGCGGAAGTATCGGCTTTCTTGACGGAATGAAGATGATTGTGGCAGAGAAGAAGGCTCTCGGCGGTTTTGGGAACATGAAGAAGTTTATCAGCGCTTGCTTCTGTGACGGAGGAACGATTGAGACCCGCATGCGGAAAGCAAAGCGGAAGTTCCTGCGGATTGAGATGCTGGTTGTCCGGAAGGAGTATCAGGGACAGGGATTCATGCGGAAGATGATGGAGTTTACGTATCATCTGGCGGATAAAAAGCAAGTGCCTGTGATTCTGGATACCGATGATAAAGACAAAGCAGCCAGATATGTGCATCTGGGGATGAAATTGGATCGTGTGCGCAGCTGCGGGGAGAGGTTTCACATGTATGATCTGATTCGGGAGTGAAGGAGAGATTATCACGATGAGTATGATGCACTCCAGGCTGATCCGTGAGCACACTGTCGCGGAAGGTGCGGGGATCTGTGATTACTGGACAGTAGGAGATAAAGCGGCGGAACCGAAATAATGACAAGGAAAGGGGATCAGGAGGAGGCGATCAACTTGAAAGCTGTTTATACACTGAAAGAGGATGGCTTCAGCGCTTATTGGTTTGAGGGCAGCAAACATAAAGAAAAGGCCATCATCTGGATGCACGGATCTGCGATGAATGAAAAGCACTGTCTGGCAGATTCCCTGTATCTGAGAGAGGCGGGCTATTCCGTACTTGTTCTGGGCTTTTATTACTGGAAGGGCATGTCCAAAAAGATGCGGGCTATTCCCGTGGAATATGTGGAAAGAGCCGTATCTGAGCTGAAGAAAAACGGATATGAGAAGATCGGGATCCATGGAATCTCATCCGGCGCAGCCTACGCGCTTCTGTGCGCATCGCTCATTCCGGATATTTCCCTGGTGCTCAGCATCTGTCCGTTCGACTATGTGGTAGAAGAGCCAAAGATCATAGGGAAACCGACCGGACGCTCCTGGTTCAGCTATCGTGGGAAGGATTATCCCTGCGCTCTCTTTACGGGCCAGAGGGAGAAAGGTTTCTTCGGATCACTCAGGGAGTACAGAAAGCAGGATACAGAGCATCAGGGTGAATTCCTGCGGTCGCTTTATGAGCACGCAACGCTTACGGAAGAATCCCGGATCAAAGTGGAAAATATGAAAGCTGATGTTTTTCTGGTCGCACCGGAGAGAGATAATGAATGGCCGTCGCCGGATGCCGTAAGACGCATAGCGAAGAAGCTGGAGGAGTCATCCTATCCCTACCGCGTGCAGGCAATCGTCTACCCCTATGCAAGCCATCTGCTTGGAACGAATCCTCCGGAATCATGGAAGAAGGCATTCCCGGCTGAAAAGAAATGGCCGAAGGAATGCAATGAGGCGAGAAAAGATTGTTTTGAGCAGGAATTCCGATTCCTGGAAGGGTGGCAGTCATGAGTTTTGCATCGCGAATGCTGATCAAACTTCTGCAGGTTTCCGGAATGAAAGGAAAACTGGCCAGGGGATCACAGAAAACATTTGAAGAGGCCGTTTCCTATAACAGGAAACATCCTTTTGTAATGCCCGAAGATCATAAGGCGATATATGAGCAGATCAATATCCGGACCGGTTTTGGCGTATATCCATGCCTGAAGATCAGTCAATCGGACAGCTGTCGTGATCGTGCCGTCTTGTTCACCTGGGGCGGCGGCGGCCTTCTGAATGCCTGGAAGTCGCAGCTTGGCATGGCGGTCAAACTGGAACGGGACGCAAAGGTTCCTGTGTATTACCCGATCTATCCGCTGGCGACAGAGCATTCCCTGCTGGGTTCCATGCATTTCCGGTTTATCCGGTCTGCAGGGAATCGAGAGAGGCTTACCGCGATATTCTGGCTTATCTCAGAAGATAGGTACGATTGGAAAAAGAGGCATCATCCTGTGGCCTGTTCTGTTCTGCCCTGCCGTCGGGTTTATCGCAGCGGGAATCGGAACGCTGATTCGGTAAGCCTGAGGAGGTATGAACATGGAACACAGTTGGATTTTGATTCTGGCAATGATCGGGCACGTCCTTTGCGGACATACTGAAGAAGGGTTGAAGCTGACCAATGATTTTTTCGGTAAAACATCGGCGACGATGATCGGCTGCTATGCGGGCATGCACGAAGCGAGGTAAGGTGTGGATATAGGCTTACAGGAATTCTATCGGCGTATACAGCTTGCGCCTG
>JAFUBX010000051.1 GCA_017459985.1 Parasporobacterium sp. | reverse complement strand
GCCCGTCTGAACTCATTGTATGCAGCCTCGATGTAGATCTGCGCCCTCTCATCAGTCGCTTTCGCATCCTTGAGTATGGTTGTCCTCACGAAGCTGATCAACTGTTTGTTTGCCTCCACAGGAGCTAAAGCATTCAGCTCCAGCGCCTTTATTATGATCCGCCGGTAACGCAGTTCGATCCTGCTCAGCGCTGTTCTCAACTTCTTGTCTGACTCCCGTTCTGCAAAAACATTATGCGGCTCATTACGGCTTGAGGCAGGCAGTTCCAGTCCGACTTCTTCCATCTGCGATGTACTAACCACGTGTTTTGCACTCTCCATTGCCGTCCGGACAGCATTAAGCGACAGGTTCTTCTCATGCCTTCCCGCCCTTTTGTCCTGCTCAAGTATGTCATATTCACTGGGATTCTCCACCCCTGTCTTTTTATATATCTGTTCTTTGGCGACGTTTACACGTATTGCCGCATCCACAAAATGCTTGGTCTTAAGTCCGATCGTCTCTCCAAACTTCCTCTGGAATACCGTCATCGCACGAAGCTCCAGAAAAACGGTTATACTCGCCCGGGTGGGATCATACTTTTCAATATCCTTATACAGCTCCACTCCCAGCAGTTCCTGGACCGCTTCTTCTCTGTCATCCAGATTCTTCAGGTATTTTTTTGCCTGCTCCCTGAAATGGATCCTGTTTGTCCGATATACCACTTCACATGCCAGTCTCTTCAGGGATTCATTCCCGGAATGCACAGCCTTATAAATAGTAAAGTTGTCTTCCGGTTCGATCGAAATCCTGACATTTCCATTATCAGCATAATTCTCACAGTCATAAGACGCACTATCAAGATATCTTTGTAATCTCTCACGGATCTGTTTTATCTCCGCTTCACTTAATTCTGTCGCTTTTACGTGTCCCATAACCTCTGCTCCCTGCATCCCGCACTGCCGTTGGCCTGCTCCGCCAGTGTTCATCCCGTATCGTCCTCCTATAAAGGACCACAGCCTTGATGCCATCCACTCACATGTTTTTCCATCCATTAGTGCGGCATTCCTGATGACCGTTATAGTGTCATCTCTCTTCCTTCTTTCTTTCCATTTCTTTTAAAGCCATCGCCTTCTCTGCCTCCAGTTCCTCCTCCATCCCTTCGATAAAATCTTTCAGTGCCTTTCTCTGAGATCCTGCTATCTCCGGATAAGTATCGATCAGGCAGTATGCTTCTTCATGATCCCTGATCCTGTTCAAGTCGATCTTTTTTGCAGCCTCTCTGGCAAAGTGCTTTTCGATCTCATGAAACAGCTTTGATGTCCCTGGCTTTCCGTTTATGACCCCGTAAGACGAGCCGGAATCAAACAGCGGAGCAAATCCCGTAATCCCTGCAGTCTCAACATCCCTGATGAACCCAAAGTTCCCAAGATGGCGGTCGTCATTGTCGAGGATATGGTCGGCGGCGATCATGGAATCAACATACTCTTTTGCATTGCCGACTCCATAACAGCTGCACATCTTCAGCAGGTGCTCATAGACCGTTTCGTCTGCTCTCCGTGGTTCCTTAAAATAGATATGAGAAGCGGGCACGAACTCTGTATCCTTGTCCACGAAATTCCTGCATTTCGAACAGAGCCGCAGTCCCTCCACGACCAGTTCATATTCGACAAAAGGAATGATATCCAGCTTCTTTAACATCATTGATGCAAGGACTTCTGTGATCGGCTCCTGCCGCAGTTTTTTGCTGCCTGCTTTGATCAGATAGGAAGATCCGCCTTCCCCTATTGTCCACCGTTTTCGCAGGGCCCCGTTCGTCATAAGATCCGGAGACGGCGCAAAGCGGTATCCTTTCTCAAATCTCCACGGCATGAAAAATGCCTTTCCAAGGTCTTCCGAGTAAGGGTTAGTAAAAAAGTTGAGTTTTTCCCAGGTTTCCTCTTTCCTGTAGCGGAACCAGTACTGGTCTGACAAGGAAAACATACAGTGATACTGCTGGAACCCGGGAAAATCGTTAAGCATGGAAGCCAGCCCTTCCCTGGATTCTGGGATCCTCCTTTTTGACATCCACTTGTTCAGGCTCTCGACTGTCAGGTTGTCCTGAAGAACGACCGGAAGATGCTCTGTATCGATGACCTGTACGATCTTATCCACTGTTCCGTTTTCTACCTCAAGGACGAGCAGCATCTTGTCCTTGTTGAACATCACTGTCCGCTCCAACGCCATCTCCCTTTTCTGCCGCCATTGAATAAAGGATGCCGTCAGCACTCCACCTGCAGCGGATCTCATACTCTTTTCCGCTAAGCATAAAAGATGCTTCCTTCACTACGCTTGTGTCACCGGCTGTTTCTTCCCCGTTGTTATTGATGTAATAGATATATTCCGCATTCCCGGAAGCATTGTTCCTGAATGTCGCCGGGATAATATGGATCTGCAGGTTTTCCTCCTTCTCTTCGAGCAGGATATGCCCTTTCTTCCCAAACTCTCTTGTATTTGCCTCGATCCTCGATCCCTCCAGCAGGTAATGAGTGGGAAGGACAAACGAGCTCTTGAAGCTTCCATCCTCCATCCGGCCCTCCACCTTGACCGGAATGCCGCCGACCAGGATCCTCATCCTGTTGTTATCAGACAGGACCGTCTCTGATCTCTCGCCCTGTATCGTGCAGCACAGGATCCTTGGATATTCTGCATCTATGCTGACCGGAGCGGCGATGACCTGCGCCTGTGCTTCTTTTCCGTTTGCCCCGGTGATCCTGATGTCGGTGTAGCTGAATGTAAAGTCATCTTTAAACATATGGTCCGGCATCTCCGCCGGCTCCATGCGTCCGTATTCAGTCTCCACACCTTCGAGCAGTTCCGTGTTATAGCCGTCAATCTCCTGAGATCCCTCCTGATCGCTGCCTTCGTTACTGGCAGCCTTCTCCCCGGCCGGCTCTTCCGTATCCTTTTCCTCTTCTACCTGTACTGCGGGCCTTTCCGAGGCTTGCTCTTTCCCGGGTATCATTTCCCCGTCCAGCATCGGACTTTCATCCGGATGATCGACTTCCTTTTCCTTTACCTCTGTCTCGTCCATCCCGTAATCTTCCGGGATGTCCTCGTCTTCCATCTTTCCGGCTGCTGATACGGCCGCGACATCTTCCTCAGGGCCTTCCCAGGTCGTTGCCTCTCCTGGAACCCCTGCGTCATCCACAAGCGGCTGAGAAGGATGCCCCACGTCTTCAACGAAGTAGGCATCCGAAGCCAGGATGTCTCCCGGCTCTCGGGATAAAGAATGCCCCCGGGCTCCTTCCCGGATGCTTTTTTCTTTAATGCGAGTACCTGTCCCCTCTTTCTTTCTCAGGATGAAAGTGTCCCCATCTGTATCGATCCTGAGCACGTCTTTCTCTTCCGACACAGGCAGCCCGTATCCGGCCAGCTGACGAAAAGCCGTCTCATAAATGAGCACGGCTGCTCTGTAGCCGGCGTCCTCTGTATCTGGAAAGGATCCATGATCGTCAATGATCTTCCTGGATTCTCCCAGTATCTTCAGGTATCTTCTTATCTGCAGCATGCCATCTCCTTCCTTTTCTCACGACAGAATGCCTTTGATCCTTCTAAAAAGCGACTTCTTCCCAGGGCTCTTGTCCAGACAGGCTGCGTACCTTGCAGCCGAATCCCGGGCCGTCTGTTCCTCCATGATCTTTTCCCGCGGCATCAGGCGTGCTCTGATACGGCATTCCCACTCATGGCCGCAATCATCACAGTAGGCATTCTTTTCCGGGATATGTACCGCGAACCGTACCAGCTCACCATTACGGAGTGATTCCCTTTCCACATACAGCATGTCTCCTGTCGTCAGGGGCTGGCGGACATACCTCCCGGTCTTTCTGCTCCCGCATACAGGGCACGGCGGCACATAGTAATAGATAGCAGGCATCCTCTCAAACATCCTTCTCCTCCTTTCCCCCAAGGATCTGCCGGAGCATTCCCCGTGAGATCAGAAGTCTTGCTCCGCATGCATCCAGAAGGAACCCGTGCCTTCTGCTGATCCTGCAAAGCCCGTCTATCCTGACCTCGAGAGGTGACCAGTCTGCCGCGGCTGCTCCCCATTTCTCATATTCTTCCAGGTCCGTAAATACAAGGTACCAGTAAGTATCGTCAGAAAAGACCGCCGTAGCATACATAACACTCAGCTGCGGATGGTTCCCGATCCTGACCGGCACGATGAACCGGCACCTGCGCATGTTTTTTATATATTCCATGCGCTGTGTGCTTATATACCTTGCCGCATCAGCATTCAGATCCGGGTTATAGTATCTCCGCATGAGCCCGGCTTCCTCGAGACTGTGCCTTGATGTCTCCCCGCCGCGCCGCTCCACCAGGGTCCTGGCGCCTGCAGCATAGCAGTCTGACATAGCTTTCGTATCCATTCCATTTTCGAGTGTATAGACATGTGCCCTCTTCGTATTCTCTGCAAATCCTTCTGCAGCGTCTTCCGAAGTAAACGCATATGCCTGTCTGGACTCATCGATATATGGCCTCTTAGTGATATCACTCATGATCAGGTAGGCTGCCGCCTGCCGCTTGGTTTTGCCCATAAGTTTTGATCATCCTTTCCTGAACACATAATGCCAGCTGCCGACATCACCGACATCGATCTCATGCCCGGTCTGATCGCCCCGGCTGGTTCCTGCTATACCGCCATTCTCATCGCAATGCGCCCCGACAGTCTTTCCATCCCCGATATAGATCTCCGTATGCTCCGCCTTCCAGAGGATGTCTCCCGGCATCATTTCGGATGATGACGATATGGCTATCTTCCTGAATCCGCACCTCTCAAGGACTCCGTCCATGTTGTGGGTCGAAAAGGGGCTGCTGCCGACATCATATCCTGTATTCTTCAGGGCATAGAAGACAAAGGAAGAGCAGTCATAATCCGGGTCCCCGGCTCTGTGGTACTGGCTGTATCCATGAGAATCATCATTTGCAATGCTGACGGCCCAGCGCACGTAATCAATAGCGGAACCCTGTCCTGCAGACATGATCTTTGAATAGTACTCCTCTGCATATCTTCCGCGCTCAGCGGCTTCGGCGCCGTCGCCACAGCGCTCCCAGCATCTGCAGAAGAGGACCGCTGCCTGAAACGCGCTGGAAGTCTCCATGAACTGGCGCTTTTGCGCTGTATTCCCATTCCAGCCCTCGTTTCCTGAGATCTCCGTCCAGGCGTACTCAAGCTGTGCCTGTACATCCGTCCAGTCTTTTCCTTTAGATGATGCATATTCTTTCAGCTTCTGAAAACGCCCTTCCCTCCACTGAAACAAACCTGACGCACCGTTTTCGTTCTGTGCAGAAGGGTCAAAGCCTGATTCTGCCCTGATATTTCCCATGATGCCGGAGATCTGCGCTGCTCCCAGCCCTTTGGAAAGGAAGAAGCTGTAGACCTCCTGCTC
>JAFUBX010000050.1 GCA_017459985.1 Parasporobacterium sp. | reverse complement strand
CATCTCGGGGAGTGATTACTGCTATACAAGGATAAATCCTGAAAAAGACAGTGATGTTCTGCATTCTGCAGAATCTCACTGTCTTTTTCTCATCAGTATGATTCCATTCAATCGCGATCTCCGATCGCGCGCGAGCTGCGCGACGCACTTGTGCGTCTTCCTTTGCGCAGCTCTGCGATCCGCCGGAGGCTCAACTCAGATGGGGGCGCTGAAGGTCCAGTGGACCTTCGTTTAGCGCCGACCGGAGCGAAGCGGAGACATTGTAACCCACCACTGAGTCAGATTTGATACAAAACCCACCGCCTATAGAGGCGGGGGACTCCCCATCTGAGTTGACATCATCTGCGCGAATTCTCCGAAACCCGGCAGAGAAAACTCAATAACACCATTTTGTGAACTATGTACGATACCTGCCTTGATCAGCCTGTCCCTGTAAGGGTTGAATTGATTCGTCGAGTATCGAAGGATCTCTCTGATCTACATGATCTCACCAGTCTTAACCTTCGAAATTGCCAGAACCACTTCTTTATCCTTACGGGATAATTCCGTCCAGATTTTCCGATAGGCAAATTCTGAAAGATAATCCATCGCATTATCCATTGCTTTTTGTGAATCCAATGGATTTTCCCAATAAAAATATCCGATCGTCTGAAAAGCAAACGCATAGCCTTTTGTTGCCTGCGCCAGTCTGATTGCCTCATCCTGTCTGATCTGAAGTGTTTCCATATATTTTTTCATGATTGCCTGATGAGTGAACCTCACACGACTTAAGTCGCGTGCTTCCTGATGCGGCTTACGCCGCAGGCTGCTTTAGACAGCCGGACCTGGTTCCCCGGCGGTTCGCCTCACTGCTTAGCTTTGCTTCTTCTGATCTTGAAGCATCACCACACAAAAGGTATCCTCCGGAAGAACTGCCTGTGTCCGTACCTTCTCTCATGACCCGGTTAAGTTTTACCAGATCGGCCCAGACACTGGAGGTTCTGCGCTGTACTCCCGGAACTTCTGCCGCAAGCACAGACCACTCCGTCTCCGGAATGGATTTTTGTAATTCTCTGATATAGTATCTTGCCCCGATGTTATATGACGCCGAGAGATCACAGTTATAATGCCTCCCATTCTGAAATACTGCCAGGCTGTGATTTCCCTTATCACGCTCCAGTCTGCCGCTTCCGTCATAAGCCAGTGCGCTGGTTTCCCATGGACAAATCCTCGAAATACGGATCCCTGACCGGTGCGCCTGATGCTCTGCCACAGCCTGTACCCTTCTCTTTTTCCACATGTGCAGCTTCTGTTTGTTCTTCCCGGACCGCTTCCCCTTCATCTCCAGGTATTCGAAGACGATCACATCCGCGTCATGCGCTCTTGCAAATGCAACGATGGCGGATGCTGTCCTGACTGCGATCTGGTCATTCAGCCTCTTTGCGTACGCCCAGAAGCCTGTTACGCTCTTAGAACCGTGTTCTCTCTGTTTCTTCCGCACACGGTTCAGCACATGGTACAAACGGTCTTTTTCAGCCGGGAAGCTGATGAACTTCCTCGCGGCGACAGTTCCGTCCGCTGTCATGATGCTGCAGACCGCATCCGTATTGATCCCCAGATCAACAGCACAGATCCTGCTCTGTTCCACAGAGGTGCTGCTGAGCCTTACATTCTCCTCAAACGCAAACTGCAGGTAGTACTTCTTATACCGCTTTACCAGTACAGGGGATTTTTCCTTCACGCCTGTCCAGTGCCTGCGGATATAGTCCAGATCTGTTTTCCTCAGGAGCACTTTCTGCCAGATCCAGTCTTTCCCGGTATACAGCTTCAGGTATACGCCATCCTCTTTTTTCCGGTACATGTTGTCCCGGTAGAAAACCGGCATATAGTGGCCGATATCGCGTCGCGAAATTCCTTCCGGGCATTTTCCGGATATCTGCAGCTTCCTCTTCTGTGTATGCGCGGAAGAAACCGTCCCCATCACATGCTGCAGGACGGCGCGTCTCAGGTAGGACGGCATCTTCGGAAATGCAGCGTCAAAAGCATATTTTGCCAGATTTTTCTTTGTTCCGTGGATCAGTTTCTCCGCAGCATTGAAGCGGAGTTTCTCCTGCCCGATCATAGAAAGACTGCTCCACTCCTCATCGATCACGGGCAGAAGCCAGGAAACGGCAGACCGGCAGATCTCCATTGTCTGCTTCAGCGGCTTATGAAGTTTCAGGATCTCCACTTTGTATGAAGATATCACCTTCACTTAAGCACCTCCCTGTGATACGCCTGCAGGCGTTCCAGATCCTTCGGCGGACGCCCTCTGCCTCCCCATGCTTTCTCCTTCTGACTCTCGATATACTGCTCGACCTGCTCCCTGCTTCTGTCACTTACGGTGACCGCACAGTAAGACGGGTTCCACAGATGGCCGCCCCACAGTTTCTGCTTCATCTCCGGATGCAGCAGAAACAGCTTCCGTGCCAGCCCTCCCTTCATGATCTTGATCATATCCGGAATGAAGAAATGTGGCTTCGCATCTATGAGAAGATGTACATGATCCGGCATCACCTCCATGGCAGGGATTTGAAATCCGT
>JAFUBX010000049.1 GCA_017459985.1 Parasporobacterium sp. | reverse complement strand
CCGTTTTACAGACACTTCTGAGAACGGGAAAGAAAAGGCAAAAGACCATCCGCTCTACCGGCTGCTGTACATGCTTCCGAACCCGGAGATGACGAGCTTTTCCTTCCGGGAAGTGATGATGACGCATCTTCTCCTGTGGGGAAACTGCTATGCGCAGATCATCCGGGACGGTAAAAACGGCATCTTAGGACTCTATCCGCTGCTGCCAGAAAACGTGGAAGTTGACCGGGATGAGAAGGGCGAGATCTACTATATTTACCACGCTTATACCGATGAGGCACCGGGAGAGAATAACAAGGATATCTACTTCCGCAGGGATGAGATCTTCCATGTACCTGGGCTCGGGTTCAACGGCCTCGTAGGATTCTCACCGATCGCCATGATGAAAAATGCGCTCGGCACGACGCTGGCTGTGGAGAAATACGGATCAGCCTTCTTTAAAAATGGTGCGCAGCCATCCGGTGTTTTGGAGCATCCGGGTGTCTTAAAAGACCCGGCAAAGATCCGGGAGAACTGGTCGGATGTCTACGGCGGTGCGAACAATGCCCATAAGGTGGCTGTGCTGGAAGAGGGAATGCAGTACAAAGCGATCTCCCTGCCACCGGAGGACAGTCAGTTTTTGTCTACCAGACAGTTCGGTGTCAATGAGATCTGCCGGATCTTCCGTGTGCCGCCGCACATGGTGCAGGATCTGGAGCATGCGACATTTTCCAATATCGAGCACCAGAGCATTGACTTTGTTATGCACACCCTGATGCCGTGGCTCGTCCGTTTCGAACAGGCGATCATCAAGGATCTGCTGCTGCCGGAAGAACAGGAGCAGTATTTCCCGAAGTTTAATGTCGACGGCCTGCTGCGCGGGGATTACCAGAGCCGGATGCAGGGATACGCGACCGGCATCAGCAATGGTTTCATGTCGCCCAATGATTGTAGGGCACTGGAGAACCTTGATCTGATCCCGGCGGAAAAGGGCGGGGACGATTATTACCTCAATGGAGGGTATGTCAAATTGCAGGACGCCGGAAAGCAGGTGACGCAGCCTACATCGGCATCAAATCCGGATCAGAAGGAAGAGCCGGATACAGAAGAGCAGCAGCCGGATGAAAAACCGGAAAACAGAAAGAGAGGTAGAAGTAAGTGAAGAAGTTTTGGAACTGGATTCACGATGACAGTGGAGACAGGGTGCTCCGCCTTGAGGGGCCGATCGATGAGGATGACTTCTGGGGTGATTCTGTGACTCCGCAGGCTTTCAGGGATGACCTGATGGCCGAAGATGGGGATATCACTATCTGGATCAATTCGCCGGGTGGTTCCGTCTGGGCCGCTGCGCAGATTTATACCATGATCCGGGATTATCCAGGCAGGGTTACGGTCAAGATTGATGCGATCGCCGCGTCGGCAGCGTCTGTCGTCGCAATGGCCGGGGACACGGTATATATGTCCCCTGTTTCGATGCTTATGATCCATGATCCATCTACCATTGCCATGGGAAATGAGCGTGATATGGAAAAGGCTATCGAGACGCTGAAGGAAGTGAAGGAGAGCATCATCAACGCATATATTGCTAAAACCGGACTGCGGCATAATAAGATTGCGGAACTGATGAGCAATGAAACGTGGATGAACGCGAAAAAAGCGGTGGAGTTAGGTTTTGCAGACGAGATCCTTTACGAAAACAGTGAACCGGAGCCGGAAGATGATGGCGTTACGGTGGAGGCAAAACTCTTTTCTGCCAGACGTACAGACAGAGCGGTGCTGAACCGTCTGAGGATGGAGGCAGGGCCCGCCAAAGAGGAGCCGCAGGAGAAATCCCGGGCAGAACCCGGACTCCCGGCCATCGGCATGGACGGCAGGACGGAAACCGGGGCAATGCCCTATGAGATCTTACGAAACCAGCTGGATTTCCTGAAATAAGGAACCAGCTTTTTTTATGCACAAAATTGAAAGGAAGGTATCTACCATGAGTAAGATTATCGAACTGAGAAATAAGAGAAACACCCTGTGGGAGCAGACGAAGGCTTTTCTGGAAGACCACAGGGACGAGAACGGTCTGGTGAAGGCCGAGGCCGTCGAGCAGTACAACAGGATGGCTGCGGATGTGAAGGCACTGGGCGATGAGATCACCCGTCTTGAGGAGCAGGCCGAGATGGACGCGAAGCTCTCCCAACCGACTTCCACGCCGGTACACGCCGATCCGAAGGACGGCAAGAAGAAAAATGTCCGTCCGACGGCGACCGCAGAGTATAACGAAGCCTTCTGGGACATGCTCCGTGGCCGCATCACCAACGACGCCCTTGAGGGCCTTTCCATCGGGGAGGATGAGAAGGGCGGCTATACCGTGCCGGATGAGTTTGAAAGGAAGTTGGTCGAGGCGCTGGAGGAGAACAACATCTTCCGCTCCCTTGCGACCGTGATCCGCACCTCCTCCGGTACCCGCAAGATCCCGATCGCGGAGGATTCCGGGGAAGCCAGCTGGATCGATGAGGGTGAGGAGATCCCGGAGGCAGATACGACCTTCGGCCAGACGACCCTTGCCGCCTACAAGATGGGAACCATGATCAAGATCAGCAATGAGCTGCTGCATGATTCCGCCTTTGATCTCGCCTCCTACATCGCCCGCCGCTTTGGCGTCCGCATGGGTAACGCGGAGGAGAAGGCATTCATCACCGGCGACGGACAGGGCAAGCCGCTGGGGCTTCTGGCGGAGACCGGCGGTGTTCCCGTCGGTGTCACTGCCGCATCCGAGACCGCAGTGACCTTCGATGAGATCTTTGATCTCTATTATGCGCTGAAGAGCCCGTACAGGAAGAAGGCGAAGTTCCTCTGCAACGAGGCGCTGCTCCTGCAGCTGATGAAGATCAAGGATAAGAACGACAACTATATCTGGAAGCCGTCGCTGGAAGTCGGCAAGCCGGATACCGTCCTGTCCCGCCCGATCATCACCAGCTCCTACATGCCCGCGATCGCGAAGGGTGAGAAGGCGCTTCTGTTCGGTGACTTTTCCTATTACTGGATCGCCGACAGGCAGAACCGCACCTTTAAGCGCCTGAACGAGCTGTACGCCCGCACCGACCAGGTCGGCTTCATCTCCACCCAGAGAGTGGACGGCAAGCTTATCCTGCCGGAAGCCATCCAGGCCCTGAAGATGAAGGGCACCAAAGCCACCGGAACCAGCACGGGTACCGGGGCCTAAAGAAAGCGAGGTGACCGGTCATGGCACTGATCACGCTTGAGGACGCTAAATCGTACCTCCGGGTGGACTCGGCGGATGAGGATGCCATGACCGGCATCCTTTTATCCTCCGCAGAAAAGCTTTGTGCTGATGTGGCCCGGCTCTCGGATAGGCAGTGGGCGGCAGTCAATTCGGATGATACCGAATCAGAGGATTATACCAAAGAGGCCCTCGCCCATATCCGGGAGATCATGAAGGTGGCCATTCTCTATGCGGTTGGCTATATGTTTGAGCACCGGGAGAAAGCAGATTATACAGAGCTGACCTTAACGCTGCGGTCGCTCCTGTTTGCCGTCCGGGAAGGGGTGGTGTGATGAATATCGCAGGCATGCGGGTGCGGATCACCATCCAGAAAAATGAGACCGTGGTCGATAAATACGGGAACCATAAATCCGCATGGACAGACTATTTTACCTGCTGGGCCTCTGTTTCAAAGGG
>JAFUBX010000048.1 GCA_017459985.1 Parasporobacterium sp. | reverse complement strand
GGGCGGCCATGGATGAAATGTTTGATCACAATCGCGATGGGCATCTGTCCTCCGCTGAGCGGGCAGACCGGGACTATTTTGTCAATGAAATGCTGAACAGCACTTCCAGGTCCGGTTCGGGGGGATATCCCCGGAGCACGGGAAACAAGCAAAACACAGGCATAAAGCTCCTGGGAGGTTTGTTCCTGATCATCGGAATCGAGTCGTTCATATATTTCCCGGTGTTTGCGCTGGTCATGATCGTACTGGCGATTATTCTCTTTATTGGGTAGATATTTGATAGCTGTAACCAGGGGACTGGCTGCAGCTATCGGTGTATATAGGCCCTGCGAACGTTTGTTCCTACATGGTTAATGACGGAGGCTCACGATGAATATTAAGGAAGCCCTGAAGATCAGGATGGATTTTTATGATCATCAGATGCCCTCAGAGGATGAGATCTTTGCTTACACAGAGGCTATGGGGGTTCTGATCGGTGAGACGAAGGATCCGGGATATATGATGGAGCTTGGCGGGTGGTATTATGAAGAGAAGCGCTTTGACCTTGCGTTGAAATATTATGAAATGGCGGCAGAGTGCGGTCATCCGGCGGCGGATGTGTGCCTGGGATATATCTGGTACTACGGGAGGACCGGCAGGCGGGATTTTGAGAAGGCATTTCATTACTATTCCAGGAGCATGGAAGCAGGAAACCTGCAGGCAGCTTATAAGGTCGCGGACATGTATCGGAATGGATACTATGTTGAGAAGGACTATGAAAAGTACTGCGCGATGATCGAAGAACTGTATCCGAAGATTCAGAACGCCATGTATCTCAATGATCCGCTACCGGAGATCTACACCCGCCTTGCCCGGATCCGGATGGAGCAGGAACGGTATGAGGAGGCCGGGGAGCTGCTTGCGGCGGCAAAGGACTTTCTGGCGGAGCGCATCGCAGTGAATCCCTTCTTCGGCGACCTGAATATCATGAAATGGCTGGAGGAGGATCTATACCGCCTGCCAGAAAAGCCGGATCCTGCGGAGATGGATCTTTACGATTTGTATGAGGTGTTGAAGGAGCCGGCGCTGGTGCGTTTCCGGTACGGGAAAGAGACTTACGAAGTACGTTCCGTCATGGAGGACGGCGCATGTGTGATCCGCTTCGCCGGGAAATGGTACCGAAGCAGCGATGACTTTTTTGCCAAAGCAAAGCTTTCCGGAAGGCTACTTACAGGTATTGGCCGGGAGCTTTACGGATGGGAAGTGGATGAACCGGGAAACAGATGATAAATAGCCCGGGAAACAGATGAAAAATGAGCCGGGAAACGGATGAGAACTGGGCCGGAGATCGGATGACAGAGAGGAGGTCTTGTCACATGCTGGAAATGAAAAAGGTGAAAAACGGAGCATATGAGGAGTATGAACAGCTTCTGCTCAGGCGGGAGCATTACCGGAAAGAGGCCGGACAGGCCCTGATCAACTACACCAGGGAATTCGGCGACATGATCAACGCCGCGTTTGGAAAGCTGATCGAGTGCATCCGGCTGAAAAAGATCATGGCCATGTGCCAGACCTATATCAACCGGGGACAATCCATTGATGTGGAT
>JAFUBX010000009.1 GCA_017459985.1 Parasporobacterium sp. | reverse complement strand
TGTAATGCCAGACAAAACCGGGCAGCCTGCATGCACCGGGAACTGCTCAGAAGCATACCCAAACAGCAGGCCTGTCCCCGGTTTTTCAACTACTGCTGCTGGGTGTTCAACAGTAATCTTATTATAATAGCCTCAATATAGCGGGACAATAATAGGTAGTATTTCTAACCTTATCATCTTTCTGTAATATTCCTTTGTCGACGAACTCATCGAGCATATTGTATAATGTTCCCTTGCTTCCAGGGATTGCATCTCGTATCTGTTTCGCCTTAAACGCTGGGCGTTTGAATACCTCATCGAGAAGCATAATCGCATACTTTGAGCTCATTTCTGAAATGCAAACTTCCTTAAACTCATTATATCTATCCAACATGGATTTTGCTTTTAATGTATTTATTTCAGCCTGTTCCACAACACCGGTGGTCAAAATAGTCTGCCGCTAACAGTGCTTAAAAAGTGCACCAAAATCACCCATTTACCTACATTTAACAAGTTGAAAATAGACATGAAAAAGCCCGATAAACCTTTATTTTATAAGGAATATCGGGCTTCTTTGTTTCTGGAGCATAGGGGATTCGAACCCCTGGCCTCTTGAATGCCATTCAAGCGCGATCCCAACTTCGCCAATGCCCCGTTTCGATATTACAAAGGATATTATACACGAATCTTCTGTATTTCCAAGTGATTTTTTTATCTTTGCGTTAATTTTTTCGAAATTCTGCAGCGTCCGCCACTGCCCTTTACCGCTGCAGGGTGATCCCGAATTTTTCTTGCAGGATCTGCGGGAACTCTTTCTCCGGAAATTCCCGCTCGGTGATCCGACCCTGTTCGCAGATCTTCAGGGTATTGTCCCGCAGATCCAGGTACCCGTCCTCCAGGCATAGATTGACCATCCGGACCTGATGGAAAATGGTATTGCCCCGGCCCACGAGGTCCGCGCAGTTTGCCTCAAAGTCCATGGGCAGCATGGCGATAGGCGCGAAGATGATGCAGCTGCCGTCACTTCCGGAGCCCTCATTCTTCAGCATTTTCCAGCCTTCAAAGGTATCCTCCACCCAGTAGGTCTGTCCGTGCCGGGTCTGCCGGATCTTTTGGGACTCACCGGGAACCATGGAAAATTCCACGGCCCAGTCCGCCTTCGGACCGCCCATACCCACATCGCAGAAATAGGTCTTTCCCTCCATACGGACAATGATGCCCCGGTGATCCAGCTTCAGCAGCTCTCCGATAAACGGGATTCCAACCCGGGCCATGCACCCGACGGCGTCGTACCCCAGTCCCTTCAGAAGGAGAAGAAAGGCTCCGTTCAGCTCAAAACAGAATCCCCCTCTTCTGTCGGTCACGATCTTCCGGAACAGCGCATCCGGATGCAGATCCACAGTCCCGTAATTCATAATCAACGCAAGATTTTCAAACGGCACCGACTGCTGATGTCTGCGGATCAGCAGATCCAGGTTGGCCAGATTCGGCTGCCCGTCATACTCCGCGCCGATCCGCTCCAGATACAGATCACATTGTTCTTTATTGAATCCTTCAAAATGAAACTCGTACATAAACTGCTCTTTCTGTCCGTGTTACCGGATGATAATATCCTTTTTCGCGCCGCCCCGGCTTTCCCGGTATTTCTTGGGGGTGACGTCGGTCACCTTGCGGAACACCTTGGTATAATAACTCTGATCCTCAAACCCGCACATTTTCGCAATCTCAATAATGCTCAGATTGCTGTTGACCAGCAACGACTGGGACCGGTCGATCCGTATATTATTGATGTATTCCGAAATACTGTATCCCGTTTCCTTTTTGAACAGGGAACTGAGATAAGTCTTGCTCATATACGTGATCCGGGCAATCTCCTCCAGGGCGATATGCTCCTGATAATGTTCCTTGATATATTCAATGACCTTATAGACCACATCCGCATGCTTCACCTTTTCAAATTCAAAGGTCAGGGAAATAAACCGCTGCAGCATGTTGGAGACCCAGACGGAAAGATCCTCCAGATCCCGGAAATGTTCGATATTGGCATTGAAGTTTTCATTAATCATGAAGATATCCTTTACATTTGCTCCGGCATCCACCGCAGCCCGGGAAATGATCACCACCAGTTCGGTGATCCTCGGTTTGATATCCTCCAGATTGTTGTTATTGTAGGTATAGATGTAGGCCAGCA
Organism: Parasporobacterium sp.; assembly: GCA_017459985.1. Taxonomy (GTDB): domain Bacteria; phylum Bacillota; class Clostridia; order Lachnospirales; family Lachnospiraceae; genus RGIG5612. The sequence goes on along the minus strand of JAFUBX010000009.1, from coordinate 28,904 downwards.
TCTGATTCAGGATCGTCTGGCTCTTTTCCTTATCCCGGTTCCGGATGGCGGACCGCAGCTTTCCTTCCATAACAATGGGATACGTATAGTAGTCATCGGTCTGCGCATCCTTCATCCGCTCCACATACATGGCATTCAGCAGGCTGTCCTGCCGGTAGAAATACTGCCCCGCCTTTCCATGGGACAATCTGGAAATATTTCCGGCAATCGCCGCAAGAAGCTCTGCCATTCCCTGGATCTTGTTCGGAACAACCTCCGGCACCTGTTCCAGTACCCTGATAAACTCCGGATCAACGGCTTCCGCCATCAGTTCCTCTTTATTATCCAGAATGATCGGCCCCAGGACCAGCCCGCCGGCAAGATCTCCGTTCTCCTCCGCCACCGACGCGCAGACCAGTACCATATCCTGCGCGCAGTAGAAGATATACAGACCGTCCCATCTGTAGGCTTCTTCGCATCCCTTGGAAAAATCCCGATAACCGGAACATTCTCTGTGGGGGCACATTTTGCACATGTCAATGGAGTCAGTTCCGAGACTGCTTTCCAGGGTCCTTGCCTCCAGGTCCACGACGGTGCAGGGAATATTCAGCACCGCCGAAAAATGCTTTGAGTATTTGATTGACTGATCCTTCAGGTTCTTTTCCATTCTGTCACTTTATTCGTCAGCGCTCAGTTCCTCATTAGACAATTCTTCTTCCGGAGCATCCTCCGTTATTTCCTGGGTTTCCTCTGTCAGAAATCCGCTCCAGATCCGGGCCATTCCGATCAGTTTGATCTCATCGCTCTGGCTGACATTCATCAGCTTCACTCCGGAGGTATTTCTGCCGATCACGGAAATCGAATCCACAGACATCCGCATGACGATCCCCTGATTGGTGATCAGCATGATCTGATCTCCGGAATCGACAGCGCATCCGTCCACCAGATCTCCGGTCTTCTCCGTGACTTTATAGCAGCGGATTCCTTTGCCGCCTCTGTGCTGGGCCTTGAATTCCGAGAAGCTCGTCCTCTTGCCCATGCCGTTTTCCGTTGCAAATAAAATATCCTCTCCCTGGATATCCAGCGCAATCGTGACCACCTCGTCGTCGGCAAAGGCAAACCGGATTCCGGTCACGCCCATGGAACTGCGGCCGGTTGCCCGGACCTCCTCTTCATTGAAGCGGATACTGTTGCCCTTCTTTGTGATCAGGACGATCTCCCGGTGGCCGTCTGTCATATCCGCGCTGATCAGCTCATCATCCTCCCGGAGCGAGATGGCGATGATTCCGGTCTTCTTGATATGCTCATACTCCGACAGGGCGGTTTTCTTGATCAGACCTTTCCGGGTCGCCATCAGAAGGTTCTTTGCCCCTTCAAATTCTTCCACAGCCATGGCAGCCGCGATCTTTTCGCCCGGCATCAGTTGCAGCAGGTTCACGATGGCGGTGCCTCTGGCATTTCTGGAGGCCTCCGGGATCTGATATCCCTTCATCTTGTAAACCCGGCCCGTATTGGTAAAGAACAGGATACTGTGATGCGTTGTTGTAATGAACATCCGCTCGATCACATCCTCCTCCAGGGTCTGCATTCCCCGGATTCCCTTGCCGCCCCGGTTCTGTGCCTTGAAGGTATCGATGGACATCCGCTTGATGTATCCCAGTCTTGTCATGGTGATAACCGTATTGCCCACCGGAATCAGATCCTCATCTTCGATTTCCCCATCGTCGATGCCGATCTGCGTCTTTCTCTCATCTCCGTATTTTTCCTTCATGATGAGGATCTCTTCTTTGATTACTCCGAGAAGCTTTTTCTCATCCCCGAGGATTTCTTTATAGTATTTGATCTTCGCGAGAAGCTCCGCCTGTTCGTCTTCCAGTTTCTTTCTTTCCAGACCGGTCAGAGCCCTGAGCCGCATGTCAACGATGGCCTGCGCCTGCACATCCGTAAGACCGAACCGCTCCATCAGGCCTTCTTTTGCTTCCTGGGTATTGGCGCTGGAGCGGATGATGCGGATCACTTCGTCAATGTTGTCCAGGGCGATCAGCAATCCGGCCAGGATATGGGACCGCTCCTCCGCCTTGTTCAGATCATACCGGGTTCTTCTGGTTACTACATCCTCCTGATGCTTCAGGTAATACTGCAGCATTTCCAGAATATTGAAGATTTTCGGTTCATTATTGACCAGTGCCAGCATAATGACGCCGAAGCTGTCCTGCAGCTGCGTATGTTTATACAGCTGATTCAATATCACATTGGGATTGGCATCCTTGCGCAGCTCGATCACGACCCGGGTTCCGGTCTGGTCCGTCTCATCCCTCAGGTCCGTGATTCCGTCTATTCGTTTATCTTTGACCAGCTCCGCGATTTTCTCCACCAGCTTGGCCTTGTTGACCAGATAGGGAAGTTCCGTAACGACAATATTGCATTTTCCGTTATCCAGTGGTTCGATCTCCGAGACCGCGCGGATCTTGATCTTGCCTCTTCCTGTCCGGTAAGCCTCTTCGATCCCCTTTCTTCCCAGAATGGTAGCTCCCGTCGGAAAATCCGGTCCCTTAACGATCTTCATGACATCATCAATGGTGACTTCCTGATCCTCCACCTTTTCGTCAATGATCTTTACGACCGCATCGATCAGCTCCCCGATATTGTGCGGAGGAATATTGGTCGCCATACCGACGGCGATTCCGGTGGTTCCGTTGGCCAGAAGATTGGGATATCTGGCAGGAAGGACCGTCGGTTCCTTCTCGGTCTCGTCAAAGTTTGGAACAAAATCCACGGTATCCTTATTGATATCCGCCAGCATCTCCATGGAGATTTTGGAAAGCCGGGCTTCCGTATAACGCATGGCGGCTGCTCCGTCTCCGTCCTCCGAACCGAAGTTGCCGTGTCCGTCCACCAGCGGATACCGGGTAGACCATTCCTGCGCCATATTAACCAGGGCGCCGTAAATGGAAGAATCTCCGTGGGGATGATACTTACCCATAGTATCGCCGACGATACGGGCGCATTTTCTGTGAGGTTTATCCGGCGTATTATTCAACTCGCTCATGGAGAACAGCACACGCCGCTGCACCGGCTTCAGTCCGTCCCGGACATCCGGAAGCGCCCGGGATGCAATGACACTCATGGCGTAGTCAATATACGACGTCTCCATGGTTTTCTTAAGATCAACCTCTTCGATCTTATCAAACACTGTCTCTAAGTTCTTATTGTCGTCCATAAATCTTCCTTTTAAATATCAATATTTGTCGCATATCTCGCGTTGGTTTCAATAAATTCCCGCCGCGGTTCCACTTCATCTCCCATCAGCGTGGTGAAGGTCACATCCAGGTCCTGGGGATTCTCATCGTCGATCAGCACCCGGGACAGGATCCGGGTATTCGGATCCATGGTGGTCTCCCACAGCTGGCTGGCGTCCATTTCTCCCAGACCTTTGTATCTCTGCACCTTATTCTGGTTATCCCGGCCGATCTCCAGCATAATGCGGTTCAGCTCCTCATCCGAATAGGCGTACCAGACCTTTTTGTTTCTGGTGACCTGATACAGAGGCGGCTTTGCCAGATATACATGCCCCTGGCGGATCAGCTCCGGCATAAACCGGTAGAAGAAGGTCAGCAGCAGGGTGGCAATATGGGCCCCATCCACATCGGCATCGGTCATGATGATGATCTTATCATAACGCAGCTTGCTGATATCAAAATCATCATGGATTCCTGTTCCAAAGGCGGTGATCATCGTGCGGATCTCCGCATTTCCAAGGATCCGGTCGATCCGTGCCTTTTCCACGTTCAGGATCTTTCCTCTCAGAGGAAGGATTGCCTGGGTCTTACGGATCCGTGCCTTCTTGGCGCTTCCGCCGGCGGAGTCACCCTCAACGATGAATATCTCACAGTTTTTCGGATCCTTATCCGAGCAGTCTGCCAGTTTTCCGGGAAGCGATCCGCTGGCCAGAGGACTTTTCCGGGTGGCTTCCCTGGCTTTCCGGGCCGCTTCTCTGGCCCGCTGCGCCAAAAGGCCTTTCTCACAGATAAACTTGGCGACCTGGGGATTCTGTTCCAGAAAATAGGTTAACTGCTCGCTGACCACCGATTCCACCGCCGTTCTGGCTTCGGAATTGCCGAGCTTCTGTTTGGTCTGTCCCTCAAACTGGGGATCTTCGATCTTAACGGAAATAATGGCGGCCAGACCTTCCCTCAGATCCTCGCCGGACAGATTGTCTTCCTTTTCCTTCAGGATCTTATTTTTACGGGCGTAATCATTGAAGACCCTTGTGATCGCCCTCTTGAATCCTTCCAGATGCGTACCGCCCTCCGGCGTATTGACGTTATTGACAAAGGTATAGATACTTTCGTTGTATCCGTCGTTATGCTGCATGGACACTTCGACCATGACCTGGTTCTTTTCCCCTTCGAAATACATGATCTCTTCATAATGGGGAGTCGCGCCTCTGTTGATATACTGAACGAATTCCCGGATTCCGCCCTCATAATGGAAGGTTTTTTCCTTTACAGGATCCTCTCTCAGATCCGTTAAAATGATCTTCAGTCCCTTTGTAAGAAACGCCATTTCCCTCAGACGGTTCTGAAGGACGGAAAAGTTGAATTCCAGAACTTCAAAAATCTCCGGATCCGGAAGAAATGTGATCTTTGATCCATGCTCCTCCTCCGGGCAGTCTCCGAGTTCCGTCAGTTCACATAATGCTTTGCCTCTCTGATATTCCTGAAAATGGATCTTTCCTTCCCTCCGGATCGTGACTTCCAGATGCTCGGAAAGGGCATTGACAACGGATGCACCAACGCCATGCAGACCGCCGGATACCTTATATCCACCGCCGCCGAATTTGCCGCCGGCATGAAGTTTGCAGAAAACCAGCTCCACAGCAGAGACTCCCTGCTGCTTGTTGATTCCTGTAGGAATTCCTCTTCCGTTGTCTTCCACCGTTACGGAATTATCCGGGTTCACTGTTACTCTGATTTCCGTACAAACCCCTGCCAGAGCCTCATCCACCGCGTTATCCACGATCTCATAAACCAGATGATGAAGTCCCCGTTCGGAGGTGCTGCCGATATACATTCCGGGACGCTTTCTGACGGCTTCCAGTCCTTCCAGTACCTGGATGTTATCCGCATCATACTCGCCGGTCACGGTTGTGTCCGCCAGATTATTTTCCTGTACTTCCATGATTTCCTTTTCTGACATGTATTATTCCTCACTATTGATCATCCTGCCGTCCGCGATCCGGATCCGTCTGACTTCCCCCAGTTTTTCTTCGATGAATTCATCCATTCCGGTGCATGTGATAATTGTCTGGACATCCCTCAGACTTCTGATCAGCTGAGTCTGCCGGTTTCTGTCCAGTTCCGACATCACATCGTCCAGCAGAAGGACAGGTTTTTCTTTTTTTATTTTATTGATAATATCGATCTCCGCCAGTTTCAGGGACAGGGCGCAGCTTCTTTGCTGTCCGCTGCTGCCGTAAACCTTCATATCCTTATCCTGATCATAGAAACTCAGGTCATCCCTGTGGGGTCCCGCATGCGTCTGTTTATAATATCTGTCTCTTTCCCGGTTTTTCAGAAGGATCTCGTAAAAATCATCTTCCCGGGCCGACGGTTCATAGACAATCTTCAGCTTTTCCTTTCCGCCGCTGATATCATAATGAATCTCAAAGATAATCTCATTCAGTTCTTCTATAAATTCTCTTCTTTTTCTGATGATCCTGGAGCCATATTCATTCAGCTGCAGATCCCAGAGATCCAGGGTGTCCTGAAACTGATGGACATCCCCCTCTTCCATACTTTTGAACAGTTCCCTCCGCTGGTCCAGGATCTTATTGTAATTCACCAGATGATCCATATAGATTGGGTCGATCTGACAGATCTGCATATCCAGGAATTTTCGTCGGTCGGAGGGGCTTCTTTTTACAATATCCAGATCCTCCGAGGAAAACATCACGACCAGAATATTTCCGTACAGATCGCCATACCGTCTTATGGGCACCCGGTCCAGAGCCACACCCTTGGGCCGGTTCTTTCTTAAATGAATATCAATTCTGTGGGAATTGATGACGGATCCGAATTCTGCCCTGATATGGGATTCCTCACATCCGTCCCGGATGATCTCCCGTTCCTTGCTGTTCTTGTGGCTTTTTCCGAAGCCGCACATATAAATGCTTTCAAGAATGTTGGTCTTTCCCTGTCCGTTCTCCCCGTAAATAATATTGCAGCCGGGATCAAAGGAAAGGGAAAGGGATTCGATATTTCTGAAATTATTAAGATCCAGATTCTTTATCTGCATATTTTAATCTGAGTTCCTTCAAATTCCACAATATCCCCATCCCTGAGTTTTTTTCCTCTCTGATATTGTGTTTCTCCGTTGACCAGGACCTCTCCGTTCAGAATGACCTCCTTTGCCATCACGCCGCTGTCCACCAGCCCGGCTGCCTTCAGAACCTGTCCCAGTTTGATATATTCGTCTCTTAACTGAATCGTTTCCATAACATTTCTGATTACCGGTTAATATTGACCGGAAGGATAATATACACATAATCCCCCGCATCATTCCTGATAAAACAGGGGGCGTTGGAATTGACAAAGTACATGGCCACTTCCTCATCATCGATGACTCTCAGAGCATCCATGAAAAACTTCGGATTAAATCCGATGACCAGATCATTGCCTGTCTTACTTGCAGGGATCCTGTCTGACATGGAGCCGATGGTGGAATTGATATCCATATTAATGAAGCTATCCCTGATCTCCAGAATGACCGGTTTCTTGTCTCCCTCTCTGGTCAGAGTGATCGCACGGTCAATATCATTCATGAAATCATTTTTGTTGATCCGTACTTCTGTGGAATAATCGGAGGAGATCATCCGTTCCACATCAAAGAACTCTCCCTCGATGAGTCTGGAGATCACCAGTGTTCCGTTAAAGGAGAACTTGATGAAACGTTTATCAAATTCGATTTCCACCATATCCTCCAGATTGCCGGAAAGGATCCGGCTGATCTCGTTCAGTGTCTTTCCGGGAACGATGACATCCGATGACTCATAGCTGACGGGAAGCTTTTCATTGCGGATAGAAATCCTGTGGCTGTCCAGAGAAACAACTTTCAGATTGTCTCCTTTAATGGAAAACAGCTCTCCCTTCATCAGCATATTGGAATCATTGACTGCGATGGAGAAGATCGTCTGGCGGATCATTTCCTTCAGTGTAAATTCGGAAATATGGATCTTTCTGGTGCTGCCAGTTTCCGGAAGCTCCGGAAATTCATCCGGATCATTTCCGCTGATCTGAAATACCAGTTCCTCACAGGTAATGCGGATCCTGTAGTGATCAAGACTTTCAATGAAGACTTCATTATCCGGGAGTTTCCGGATGATTTCACTGAACAGTCTCGCTTCTACGGCGATTCTTCCCGGTTCATTGACAATTCCCTCAATCTCTGTGCGGATACCCATGTCATTGTCGTTGGAAGTGATCCGGATATCATCCTGGGCAGTGATCAGGAAGGATTCCAGGATGGGCATTGTAGTTTTGGAAGGAACTGCGCGAAGAGCGATATTGATCCCGTTCATCAGGTTTGATTTTAAGCAGGTGATTTTCATCTGTGTATTTCTCCTTTCGGTGGAAATAATAATTATAAATATAAATATATTATCAGTAGTATCAGTAGTTTCTGTGAATTTGTTCAAATGCGAAAGAAAGCCTGAAAATATCGCAAATGTTATTCCGGTTTCAGGGAGAAGAGAAGAGGTAACAAAAAGTTGAAAACCCAAAGGCCGGAAAACAGAAAAAAGATATCCAATTTTTTCAACGGCCTTTGTACTCCCTGAACGCGGTAATGTTTATAATCCGTTCATTAATAAGGACAGATCTTCTTCTTTAAAACTTCCACATCATTTCTGATCTTGTCATCGGTGTCAATCTCCGACTGGATCTTCTCATATCCGTAAATGACGGTGGAATGGTCTCTGTTGCCCAGTTTCTTTCCTATTAAAGAGAGGGCTGCCTCGGTAAGGGTCCTGCACAGGTACATGGACAACTGTCTTGGATAGACAATATCCTTGCTCTTTTTCTTTGAGGAAAGATCGGAAACGGAGATTCCGAAATGTTCCGCAACGATCTTGATGATATTATCCGGAGTGATCTCCCTTTGCGTATCCGTGAACAGATCCTTCAGCACGCCTTCTGCAAATTCCAGTGTGATCTCAGAGGAGGTCAGCTTGGAATACGCGATGATCTTGGTAAGGGATCCTTCCAGTTCCCGAATGTTGGAGGAAACATTTGCAGCAATATAGAAGATCACATCATCGGGAATGTCCGGAGATCCTTCCAGTTCGATTTTTTTCTTCAGGATCGCGACTCTTGTTTCGTAATTCGGAGACTGCAGGTCAATAGGAAGACCCCATAAAAACCGGGAGATCAGCCGTTCTTCCAGTCCTTTGATCTCCTTCGGAGGTTTGTCCGAGGAAATAATGATCTGTTTTTTGTGTTCATAAAGATCATTGAAGGTATGGAAAAACTCTTCCTGGGTGGATTCTTTTCCGCTGATAAACTGGATATCATCGATCAGGAGAACATCCGCGTTCCGGTATTTTTCACGGAATCTGGAATTCGCCTGGGGATTGGAATTTCGGATGGCGTCAATGATCTCATTTGTAAAATTCTCGCTGGTTACATAAAGAACCTTCTTGTCCGGGTCCGAGGAAAGAATGAAGTGGGCAATTGCCTGCATCAGATGGGTCTTTCCGAGACCGACGCCGCCGTAAATGTAAAGAGGGTTATAGATCTCCGCGGGACTTTCGGCAACGGCAAGGGAGGCTGCATGGGCCAGGTTGTTGTTATCGCCGACGATAAAATTGGAAAAGGTATACTTCGGATTCAGGCCGGCTTTTTCAAATATATCCTGCTGCGGCTGGGGTTCCCTGGCAGCGGAAATAAAATTGGTCACCTGATCCGGAAGGATAAACTCAATCTCAAAATCCTTTCCCATGATCTCAGCAACCGAAACCTTCAGGGGAAGGTAGTATTTTTTCTTAATATAGCTGAGTCCGATGGACTCTTCCGGAACCATGATAATTATGGTATCATTCTCTACAGCAGTCACCTGCAGAGGGCAGAGCCAAGTATTGAAAGAGACCTCGGAAATATCATATTCCTTTTTCAGATAAAACAGGATATCTGACCATTTTTCTTTGATTGCATCCAGCATATCATAACCCCTTTTAGTTATAGGTATTGTAAAAACACAGTACAAATTATTCTACTATAAATAAGGTAAATATTCAACTAAAGAACACTTTTTAACAATAATTCCACATTCTGTGGATAAGAGGTGTTTATAATAAGATGATAAAAACGATGGTGGAGCCGGCTGTGAAAAGAGAGTGGAATAAAAGTTGAATTACCGGGGAATTCCGGAGGAAAACGGGTGCATAAAAAGTGCTTGACTATTCTTATGGTTTTGAAATATAATTGGTCTTGCAAATTTTCCAGAAATATGAGGGAGGTGGTAGCCTTATGAAAATGACTTTTCAGCCGAAGAAAAGATCCAGAGCTAAGGTTCATGGTTTTAGAGCAAGAATGTCTACTCCTGGCGGAAGAAAAGTATTAGCAGCCAGAAGAGCAAAAGGAAGAAAAGTGTTATCAGCTTAAGACCACCTGAGAAGAAGGTGGTCTTTCTTCTATGGTATGAGAAATATTAATTCTCTGAAGAATACTTCCCAGTTCCGGGAGGTATATGAGAATGGCCGCTCATCAGCGAACCGGCTGCTGGTGGTCTATGTAATGGCCAATGGGACAGAAGAACGGAGATTAGGGATATCTGTCAGCAGAAAAGTCGGTAACAGTGTAATAAGACACAGAATCACCCGAGTGATCAGAGAATGTTTTGTCAGATCTGAACCTCATCTCGCAAAGGGATATTCTTTTATTGTCGTTGCGAGGGTTCAGGCAAAGGAAAAAAGCTTCTCTGACCTTTATGATGCCTTTATTCATTTATGTAAAAAACTTGATTGTTATGAAACTCAGCAGAAAAATACTTATAGCTCCGATCAGGTTTTATCAAACGTATCTTTCCGGGCTTAAAAGATATAATCATTGTAAATATTACCCTACCTGCTCTCAGTACGCGATAGAAGCGATTGAGAAGTATGGCCCGCTTAAAGGGCTGGGACTTGCGGTGTGGAGAATCCTGCGCTGCAATCCATTCTCCAAGGGTGGTTACGACCCGGTACCATAAGGAGGAAACGAACGTGATCAATTTCTTGGTAGCTTGTGCCAGTACAGGGACAGCCACTTCCGGAGGCTGCTATGACTGGCCCGTGATCAAACAGATCATCATTCTGTTTGGTTATGTTGTGGAGTATATTTATAAGTTTCTGGAACTGATCGGACTTCCGAATCTGGGACTTACGATCATACTTCTCACAATTGTTGTAAAATTCATTCTGATTCCGCTTACCATCAAGCAGCAGAAATTCACCAAGCTGTCATCCTATGCCCAGCCGGAGCTGAAAGCGGTTCAGGCAAAGTATCAGGGAAAAAGAGATAATTATTCCATGCAGGCCATGCAGGACGAGACCAAGGCCATCTATGCCAAGTATGGAATCTCCCAGACCGCAGGCTGTCTGCAGTCCTTTATCCAGTTCCCTATCATTATCGCGCTGTACGGAGTTATCCGTAACATCCCGGTTTATGTAGACAGTTTTCAGCAGTATTATCAGAATATCATCAACGCCATCGGCAGTACCGATATTTCCTCTGCCGCGAACGGGCTTGCCAATTGGGCGGCAATGACGGATACCGATAAGATCACACTGCTGTGCAATCTTCCGGCCAAGAGCTGGAACGGGATCATGGAATTGTTCTCCGGAGGAACCCTGACAACGATCCAGGACAACTATGCCCAGATCACAAAACTGAATACATTCCTCGGAATCAATCTTGGAGAGACTCCCTGGAATCTGGTTATCGGAGGCGGAATCGGGATCATTGCTGTCCTGATCCCGATCATTTCCGGTCTTTCCCAGTGGCTCTCCGTGAAGCTGTCACAGGCCAGCACCCAGGCCACCGGCGGAACCGATCCGACAGCGGCATCCATGAAGACCATGAATCTGATGATGCCTCTGATCTCGGTGTTCTTCTGCTTTACGCTGAACGCTTCCATCGGTCTGTACTGGTGCATCAGTTCCCTGTTCCAGGTTGTTCTGCAGATCATAATTAATAAACATTACCGCAAGATCGATATGGATGAGTTTATTAAGATCAATATGGAAAAGGCCGAGGAAAAGGCAAAGAAAAAGAGAGAAAAGAAAGGGGTCAGCGGATCCCAGTTATCCCAGGCTGCCAATACCAGCACAAAGAATATGCAGAGCCAGGCACCCAGATCCATCGCGGATAAGGCAAATGTAAATGTAAGCGGAAGTTCCAAGGCATCCAGTACTCCTCCGCCGGCCAATTCCCTGGCGGCGAAAGCGGGATTAGTCCAGAAATATAACGAAGAACATGGCATGGATGTGGATGAAGCAACCGGCGCATCCCGCAGAAAGTACAAAAAATAGGAGGAAGACATGGAATACAGGGAATTCAGAGCAAAAACCGTTAACGATGCCGTAACAGAGGCATTGATCGCACTGGAGATCACCAGTGACATGATTGAATATGAAGTGATTGAGGAAGGATCCTCCGGACTGCTGGGACTGTTCAGCAAGGATGCAGTGATCCGGGCCCGCAGAAAGGAAGACACATCCGATACGGAGGAACTGTTTGATATCAAAGCACAGTTCCGTTCCGATTCTCTGAAGATCAGTGAAAAGGAAAAATCAAAGGCCGACAGAAAGGCGTCAAAGCCGTCGAAGGCGGAAGTGAAGGATACGGAAGCGGACAAAACGGTAAAACAGGCATTAAAGGACCTGAAGAGCGCGGAACCGAAGACGGAAGAAAAAGAGATCAAAAAGGACAAAACCCCGAACAAGGCAGCTGTGGAAGCTCTTCGGAAGAAGGAAGACGACGGCAAGGAGAATAAGATCACAAAGGCTCCTTCCCGCCCGGTGGAAACAGAGTCCTTAAATACAGTCCTGAAGGCGATTTTCGAAAAGCTGGAGATTGAAGGAGAGATTCAGACAGAACTGATTGAAGAAGAAAAGGTAGTCAATATCAATGTGACCGGCGAGAATACCGGCGACCTGATTGGAAAGAGGGGCCAGACGCTGGATGCGATCCAGTATATTCTCAGCATCATTATTAACAAGGAACAGGAATCCTACTACCGCGTAAAACTGGATACCAATAATTACAGAGAGCGGCGGCAGAAGACACTGGAGAACCTGGCAAAGAATATGGCGTCCAAGGTCAAGAAGACCCGGAAGAAGGTTGCCCTTGAGCCGATGAATCCATATGAGAGACGGGTCATTCATTCCTATCTTCAGTCGGACAAATTAGTGACAACAAAAAGTGAAGGGGAAGAACCCAACAGACGAGTTGTTATTTATTACAAAAAATCATGACCTGAATAATTCCAGTCTGAACTCTGACGGCTGGAATTATTTTATATGGCTGAATTGTGATTGTTGAAATGCACCGGCATGGAGGATGCCTCTGTATTTCTTTGAATGTATGTATATCAGTGAAAAATGACGGGAAATCATGAAACGATAGCGGCCATCTCCACGGCCATGAACAATTCCGGGATCGGAATCATAAGGATCAGCGGAGACCGTGCCTTTGATATCATCAAAAAGATCTTTCGCCCCGCGGATCCGGAAAAGGATCTGGACCAGGTGAAAAGCCATTCTGTTCATTACGGCACCATCGTGGATCAGGATCAGGTTCTGGATGAAGTTCTGGTCCTGATCATGAGAGGGCCGCACACCTATACCCGGGAAGATACCGTGGAGATCGATACCCACGGGGGGATGTTTGTCATCCGTCAGGTGCTGGAATGTGTTCTGCGGGCGGGAGCCAGAGCGGCGGAACCCGGAGAGTTTACAAAACGGGCCTTTCTGAACGGCAGGATCGATCTGACCCAGGCGGAGGCCGTGATCGACCTGATCAATGCGGAAAACCAGTATGCTCTGAAAAGTGCCGTTACCCAGCTGAAGGGATCGGTGTCCGCAAAGATCCGGGAGCAGCGGGCTCTGCTTCTGGAGCAGATCGCCTATATCGAAGCAGCCCTGGATGATCCGGAACATATTGAGATGGAGGGATACGGAAAGGTCTTGTATCCGAAGCTGGAAGAGGTCTGCCGGTGCGTGGAGGATCTGATCCGGTCCGCGGATGACGGCAGGATCATCAAGGAAGGGATCCGGACTGTGATCCTGGGGAAACCTAATGTGGGGAAATCTTCTCTGCTCAACGCGCTGGTGGGTTCAGACCGGGCTATCGTAACCCAGATCCCGGGAACTACCCGGGACGCGCTGGAGGAAAGCATCCGGTTAAAGGATGTGACCCTGAATATCATTGATACAGCAGGGATCCGTAATACGGAAGACGTCATAGAGAAGATCGGCGTGGACAAAGCCCGGGATTATGCTGCGGAGGCGGATCTGATCGTATGGATGATCGACAGCTCGGGTCCGCTGGATGAGAACGACATCGAGGCAGCCAGAATTGCTGCCGGGCGGAAAACCATAATTCTGCTGAATAAGCAGGATCTTCCGGGAGTCACGGATAAGGATCTCCTGCTCCGGGAACTTCCGGAAGATATTGCCAGACAGATGGCACAGGTCCCTGTGATCGGAATCTCTGCATTAAAGGAATCCGGTCTGGAGGAATTCGGCAATTGCGTGTGCCATATGTTCTATAACAAAGATATTGATTTCAATGATCAGGTATATATCACAAATATCCGGCAGAAAGAAGCCCTGATCGAAGCCCGGGAGAGTCTTTCCCGGGCCATGGAAAGCATTCAGAACCAGATGCCGGAGGATTTCTTCACGATCGATCTGATGGACGCCTACTCTCTGCTTGGAAATGTCATCGGAGAGTCCGTGGAAGATGATCTGGCCGATGAGATCTTTGCGAAATTCTGTATGGGAAAATAAAAAGTCAGGTTGGAGAAATGGCAGGAAATATAGTAGAAGAACATTATGATATCGTTGTGATCGGAGCAGGACACGCAGGATGCGAGGCAGCGCTTGCCGCTGCCCGCCTTGGTCTGGAAACCATTATTTTTACGGTCAGCATCGACAGCATCGCATTGATGCCCTGCAATCCCAATATCGGAGGAAGCAGCAAGGGGCATCTGGTCAGAGAACTTGATGCCCTTGGCGGCGAGATGGGAAAGAATATCGATAAAACCTTTATTCAGTCCCGGATGCTGAATACTTCGAAGGGTCCGGCGGTTCATTCCCTCAGAGCGCAGGCGGATAAGCAGGATTACAGCAGGGAGATGCGCCGGACGCTGGAAAACACAGAACATCTGACTCTGCGTCAGGCGGAAGTGGCGGATCTGATCGTGGAAAATGGGGAGATCAAAGGAGTCAGAACCTATTCCGGAGCAGTCTATCATGCAAAGGCCGTGGTCATTGCTACGGGAACTTATCTGAAAGCGCGCTGTGTATATGGTGATGTATACAATTATACAGGGCCAAATGGCCTGCAGGCGGCAAACCATCTGAGCAGCTCGCTGATCGCGAACGGGATCCGTCTGCGGCGTTTCAAGACGGGAACTCCGGCCAGAGTTGATCGGAGAAGCCTGGATTTTTCCAAAATGACCGAACAAAAGGGAGATGAGAAAATCGTCCCCTTCTCTTTTTCCACAGATCCGGCCTCTGTTCAGAAAGAACAGGTATCCTGTTATCTGACTTATACAAATGAAGAAACCCACCGGATCATCCGGGACAATATTTCCAGATCTCCGCTGTTCTCAGGCGCAATTGAGGGAACCGGTCCCCGTTACTGTCCGTCAATAGAAGATAAGGTTATGAAATTTCCTGACAAGGAACGGCATCAGATTTTTATAGAACCGGAAGGCCTGTATACAAATGAAATGTATTTATCCGGGATGAGTTCTTCTCTGCCGGAAGATGTTCAGTTCGCTTTATACAAGACGATCGCCGGTCTGGAAAATGTGAAGATTGTCCGTAACGCCTATGCTATTGAATATGACTGTGTGAATGCCAATGATGTGAAGGCCAGTCTGGAGTTTAAGAGCATTTCCGGGCTTTTCAGCGCAGGTCAGTTTAATGGTAGTTCCGGATATGAGGAAGCAGCGGTACAGGGTTTCATGGCAGGGGTTAATGCGGCCAGAAAAATCAAGGGACAGGATCCGGTGATTTTAGACAGGAGTCAGGCCTATATCGGCGTATTGATCGACGATCTGGTTACAAAGGAAAACACAGAACCATATCGGATGATGACAAGCCGTGCGGAATACCGGCTCCTGCTGAGACAGGACAATGCGGATCTTCGCCTGACGGAAATCGGATATGAGATCGGGCTCGTAAGTAAGGAACGATATGAATATGTCCGGAGAAAACAACAGATTATCCGGGAAGAAGTTACCAGATTAAAGACGATCCGGGTCGGAGGTGACAGCAAAGTTCAGGCACTTCTGGAACAGTACGGATCTGCAGTATTGAATAATGGTGTTACGTTGGATGAACTGATCCGAAGACCGGAGCTGGATTATAGAAAAGTATCGGAATTGGATCCGGAGTACAAAAATCTGCCGGATGATATCATAGATCAGATTGATATTGAAATTAAATATGAAGGTTATATTGAAAGGCAGCAAAAACAGGTAGATAATTTCCAGAGGGTTGAAAAACGAAAATTACCGGAAAATATTGATTATACAGATATAAAAGGACTGCGGCTGGAAGCACAGCAAAAGCTGAATCTGTTCAAACCCCTTTCGATTGGCCAGGCTTCCCGGATCTCAGGCGTGACACCTGCGGATATCTCAGTGCTCCTGATCTATCTGACACAAAACAAAATGTGAAAGGAATGTTTCACGTGAAACAATTTTCCAGACTGGCAGAATTTTGCCGTGATCAACAGATCGTCTATAATGAAGAGACAGAACAGAAATTTCAGGGGTTCTGTCAGTTGCTGATTGAAAAAAATAAAGTAATGAACCTGACAGCCGTAACGGAGCCTTCGGAAATAGAATTGAAGCATTTTATTGACTCTGCCTCTTCTATTTCCCTGATCAAGGACCTGTTTGCGGATATTAAGGAACTGAAAGTGGTCGATCTGGGAACCGGAGCCGGATTTCCGGGGATTCCTTTATCAATCTTGCTTCCCGAAGCTGAGTTTACCCTGGCAGATGCTTTGAACAAACGAATTGATTTTCTAAAAGAGGTTGTAAAGGATCTGACTATCAAAAATGCACATCCGATTCAGTGCCGGGCGGAAGAACTGGGACAAAGTCCTGAAAGGGAATCCTTTGATCTGTGTGTATCCCGGGCAGTAGCCGATCTGACGGTTTTATTGGAATATTGTCTTCCCTTAGTGAAAGTCGGCGGAGCTGTCATTCTATATAAATCCGGGGATTATAAGCAGGAACTCGAAAATGCAGAATATGCCTTGGAGATCCTGGGTGGGGAATTAAAAGAAGTCCGGGAATTCTCACTGATGAATACAGAAATAAGACGGAGTTTGATCGTGATCTGTAAAAGAAACGCGGCGCCGATAAAATATCCGCGCCGCTCGGGAAAACCATCAAAATCACCGTTGATCCAAAAATAAATCTCCCCCAAGTTTTACTGTTCAGCAGTGATTCTGCGAATTGCTTCTGGTTTGTGAAAATTCAACAATATATTTCTTATCTCGATCCGTATTATAAGACAATATACACAGAAATGCAATGTATTTTATAAGAACATTGTCGTCTGATTTTTGAATGTTTCACGTGAAACATTTATTTGTGGATTTTAGCAACTTCATATGATAGAATTATTTTGTCGCAGTCAAATGCGGCAATATTTTATAGCAGGAGTTTTTATGGGAAGAACAATTGCAATAGCAAATCAAAAAGGCGGAGTCGGAAAAACGACCACGTCAGTCAATCTGGCGGCGGCTTTGGCAGAAGGAAAATGCGATGTTCTGCTGGTGGACCTTGATCCTCAGGGAAATGCAACAAGCGGTGTGGGCATTGATAAAAATACAGTGCCCCATACAATCTACGAATTGATTTTAAATACCGCATCCTTCGATGAGGTCCTGATCAAGACCGAATATGACGGATTATACGTGCTGCCGGCAAATATTCAGTTGTCTGGCGCGGAAATCGATCTGATCGGAGTCGATAAACGGGAGTTTTTGCTGAGAGATATTCTAGAGGAACAAAAAGGAAGATTTGATTTTGTTCTGATCGACTGCCCTCCTTCTCTGAATATGCTGACCGTGAATGCAATGACTGCTGCGGATACGGTTCTGGTGCCGATCCAGTGTGAATATTATGCATTGGAAGGACTGTCCCAATTGATTCACTCTGTGAATCTGATCAAGCAGAAACTGAATCCGAAGCTGGAGCTGGAAGGGGTTGTATTTACGATGTATGATTCCAGAAACAGGCTTTCCAAAGAGGTTGTGGAAAATGTCCAGCAGAATCTGAAGGAAAATATTTACAATACAATCATTCCCAGAAATGTCCGGCTTGCGGAAGCCCCCAGTTACGGGATGCCGATCATCTTCTATGCACCAGAGTCTACCGGTGCAGAAGCTTACCGGTTGTTGGCGTTGGAAATGGTTGCGCATGAAATGGACGAATAGATCATAGACGGAGGTGATAGGGTCGATGGCAAAGAAAATGAAACCTGGATTGGGCAAAGGTCTGGATCTCCTGATCCCCACCGTGACGGAAGAAGAAAAACAAAATGAGCCGCAGGTCCTGAAGATTTCTAAAGTGGAACCCAACAGGGATCAGCCCAGGAAGAAATTTGATAAGGAAGCACTGGAGGATCTGGCGGGATCGATCCGGCAGTATGGCATCATCCAGCCGATCATCGTGACAAAGAAAGAGGATTACTATGAGATCATTGCCGGGGAACGCCGATGGAGAGCCGCAAAACTGGCCGGGCTGAAGGAGATCCCAGTGGTAATCAAGGATTATTCCGACAAAGAAATCGCAGAAATCTCACTGATCGAAAATATTCAGAGAGAAAATCTGAATCCAATTGAGGAAGCCCGGGCCTATAAAAGCCTGATTGAAGAATATGATCTGACGCAGGAGGAGCTGGCAGCCCGGATCTCCAAGAGCCGGACACAGATCGCAAATATGATGCGGCTTCTGAAGCTGCATGAGGAGGTGCAGGCCATGTTGATTGATGGCACGTTAAGCGCCGGTCATGCCAGGGCGCTTCTGGGGTTGGAGATTCAGGAAGAACAGCTGAACATTGCCCGGATGATCGTTGAACGGAATCTGAGCGTCCGGCAGACGGAAGATCTCGTAAAGAAGATCAATCACCCGCCTGTGACTGTCAAATCCGCCGGAAAGATAAAAAACAGTGTATTCTATAAAGATCTGGAGGACCGCATGACGGAAGTTTTGGGAACCAAGGTTCGGATCAATCAGAAAGAACAGGGCAAAGGACGGATCGAGATCAATTATTATTCCGAAGATGAACTGGACCGGATCTATACCATTCTGAATCGTGCTGACTGACTGCGATCTGTTATAGAACATATATAACAATAATCGTCGAAAAACCTTTCAGAAGTGCTTGATTCTTAATAAACTGGATATATAATGAGAACGCAGAAAAGCAGGAAATCAATAGAGAACGAAGGTAAATAAAATGCTGGATATTAAACTGTTAAGAAATAATTTTGAAGAAGTGGAAAAGGCTCTGGCCAACAGAAATGAAGAGTTTGATCTCAGCCTGTTTAAAGTGTTGGATGATAAACGGCGTGCTCTGCTGGGAGAGGTGGAAGTATTAAAGGCAGAACAGAACAAAGTTTCCAAGATGATCCCACAGATGAAAAAAGCCGGAGAGGATACCACGGCTGTTATGCAGGAAATGAAGGAGCTGGCCGCCCGGATCAAGGATCTGGATCTGCAGACCGCAGAGGCGGATAAAGCCTTGAATGATTACATGCTGACATTGCCGAATATTCCCAATCCGGCAGTTCCGGATGGAAAAACAGATGCCGATAATGTTGAGATCCGCAGGTTCTCGGAACCGACGACCTTTGATTTTGAACCGAAAGCCCATTGGGATATCGGAACGGATCTCGGGATCCTGGATTTTGAAACCGCCGCAAAGATCAGCGGAAGCCGTTTTACCGTTTACAGAGGAGATGGCGCAAGGCTGGAGCGAGCGATCATGAACTTCTTCCTGGATACGCATACGGCAGAGCACGGATATACAGAGGTGTTCCCGCCGTTCATGGTAAGCCGGGAAAGCATGACCGGAACCGGTCAGCTGCCGAAGTTTGAAGAGGATGCCTACAAGGTGACCGGTGACGGAAAGGAATATTTTCTGGTTCCGACCGCAGAAGTGCCGGTAACGAATCTGTATCGGGATATGATCCTGGACGGAAAGGACCTTCCTATCAAGCATTGCGCCTATACCGCATGTTTCCGGGCAGAAGCCGGTTCTGCAGGCCGTGATACCCGGGGTCTGATCCGGCAGCATCAGTTCAATAAAGTTGAGCTTGTGAAATTCACAAAACCGGAAGATTCCTACGAGGAGCTGGAAAAGCTGACGGCGGATGCGGAGGATGTGCTCCAGAGATTGGGCCTTCCCTACCGGGTCGTCAGGATCTGCATTGGGGATCTGGGATTTACAGCTGCCCTGAAATATGATATCGAAGTCTGGATGCCGAGCTACGGAAGATATGTCGAGATCAGCAGCTGCTCCAATTTCGAGGCATTCCAGGCACGCCGGGCAAATATCAAATACAAGGATGATCCGAAGTCCAAGGCCGAATATGTTCATACACTGAACGGATCCGGCGTTGCTATCGGAAGGACCACAGCCGCCATCCTGGAGAATTATCAGCAGGCAGACGGATCCGTGATCGTTCCGGAAGTGCTCAGGAAATACATGGGCAAGGATGTTATCGGAAAATAACGGTTCCTCTGCGGCTGCGATTCCGGCCCGTCTGCAGGTTTTGCGATCACGGAATTTTGCAAATGCTACTGGATATTTCGAGACAGATATTGTATGATATAGTGACTGTTGGAAAACAGCCACTTACTGGTTCCCTTAGTTTAACGGATAAAACAAGCGCCTCCTAAGGTGATTGCAAAGCATCTGCCTGCTGGAAAACTCATATCGGCTGTGAGTTCGAAAAAAGAGCCGAAATCATCAATTTTATACAAGTCCTCGTAGCTCAGCTGGATAGAGCGCGCGCCTCCTAAGCGTGAGGTCGGAGGTTCAAATCCTCTCGGGGACGCCAGAAATCCCGCGGAAAATCAAGGTTTCTTGGTTTTCCGCTTTTTTCATCTCTACATAAAATCCCTTCGATTTCTGTTAGCCAGCTAACACCGCAGGTCAGAAGTTCGATACCTTTTGCCTTTGTTAGCCAGCTAACGTGTTAGCAGAAATCGCCCTTTTTTGCTAACAAAAATCATCGATTTGCTAACAAGAGCAAAAATCCCCTGAAATTCCCTGCTAACAAAAAAGTTTGATTGCACGAGTTCAATGCCGTGACAGGCAGTATCATCTGGTCATCTGTTCCACCTTACATAGGCCGGTTGGATCCTCTCCGGAGGAAATCTGACCGGCCTTTTTCTATTTCACGCAAAGGAGGATGTCAGATGAATTACGAGCAGTTTCTGGAACAGATGAAAGAAGACCTGGAAACCCGGTTTGCTGCAGATCTCCCTCCGGAGTATTCCGATGTGAGGATCGGGATCCGGGATGTGGAGAAGCTTCAGGGAGAATCCTACCGTGGACTCTCTTTCCGCAGCGGTGATTCTCCGGTAGAGGCCAATCTCAACCTGACCGGCGCATTTCAGGCCTACGAAGCAGGCCGTCCCTTTGAGGACATTCTGAAGGAGGTGGAAGCCCAGCTTATGAAAGTCGTGGACCGTACACCCCAGTTTAATGTTGGGGAGCTGTCGAATTATGAAGCGATGAAGCCGAAACTGATGATGGAGGTCATTCCTCAGAAGGGGAATGAGGACAGGCTGGAGAATATTCCGCATCAGAAGGTGGAGGACATGGCGCTGATCTATCGCCTGGACATGGGCGAGAGTTCCGGCGGGAAGATGTCGTCTGTTATTACAAACCAGCAGCTGGAAGCCTTTGGCATTACCGCTAAGCAGCTGCATCAGGATGCCCTGGAAAACGCACCGGTTACCCATCCTGCTTCCCTTCGCTCCATGCAGGAAGTAATGGCAGAGATGATGGGGATGGAGCCGGAGGAGGCAATGCTCGGAGAGCCGACCATGCTGGTGGCTACCGTTGAAGGCGGCTTCATGGGTGCATCCGTTATCCAGTATCCCGGCTTCATGGAACAGGCTGCGGAGAAGGTCGGCGGAGATTTCTTTGTTCTTCCCTCTTCCATTCACGAAGTCCTGATCATCCCGGATGACGGGAAATCCGATTTCCATGAGCTGGAGGCCATGGTGCAGTCGATCAATGAGACGCAGGTAGCCCCGGCGGAACGCCTCTCGGATAGTGTTTATCATTACGACAAAGCCGACCGTGTGTTTGAGCTGGCGGATAAGACGGCATCGAGAAAGCTGTCACAGGAAATGGAAAAGAAGGCGGCTGCAAGGGCCGGGGCGGAGAAGAAGCCGTCGATCCTGGAGCAGCTCGGAGAAAAGAAGAAAGAGGCGATGGATCATGCACCGAAAGCAAAAGCACCGGGGAGGGCAGTCCCGGAAGCAGCCTTATAATTTCACAGGAGCATACCGGAACAAGGGAGCGTTTGAGGCCTACTACAAAAGGCGGATCTCGCTCCCTTTCCTTATGCACCGGAGAGGACGGATCACATGAAAAACGGAGAAATCACCTTCCGAAGATCAGAAACGGGGGGATCAGGATGAGCTTTACAGATGGGAGCATGTGCGCCATAGAGGCGCTGATGCGGGAGAAACCGGGATATAACCATTACGATGACGGCTGCGACGGCAGGTATCCGGAGTGCAGGAACTGCCGGTATCACACGCCATATTCCCTTCGGGGTGAATGCGTTTTTGATGAATGCCCCTATCTCGTCCCGGCGACTTCTTCCGAAGGGAAGAAAGGCGGTGGCCGCCATGGCAGTCTTCCGCGTTGAGAAAAACACGAATTACACCACCATGTGCAATTACCACCTGCGGGACCGGAACCTTAGCCTGAAAGCAAAGGGGCTTCTCTCCCTGTTCCTGAGTCTGCCGGACGAATGGCATTACAGTGTCCGCGGTGTCGCTGCCATCTGCAAAGAAGGTGTGGACAGCGTGAATTCCGGCCTTCGCGAACTGGAGGAAGCAGGATATCTTTCCCGCAGCCAGAAACGGCAGGACAACGGCCGCATGGGCGAGATCGAATATGTGATCTATGAACTGCCGGATGGCGTATCGCCGGATGCCGGTGTTCCAGATACAGGACAGCCGCATACGGAAAACCCGGATACGGTGAAATCGGATCCGGAAAACCCGGGAGAAATAAATAAAGATAGAACAAGTAAAGAAGAAACAAGTACTGAAATAATCAATAAAAAAGAGAGTAAGAGGCCGGTCCGCCACCGCTACGGGCAGTACCAGAACGTGCTTCTTACGGACGAGGAGATGGAAAAGCTTATGAACGAATTCCCGAATGATTACAAGAACCGTATTGAGCGCCTGTCAGAGTATATGGCATCGACCGGCAAAATCTACAAGAACCATCTGGCCACGATCCGCAGCTGGGCAAGGCGCGACGGCCAGAAAACACAGGAAAAGAAATCCTATGATCACGGAAACTATCAGTTTGCAGCCGGAGAGAGCTTATGAAAGAGCTGCTGGAAGGTTTTTTAAACAAAATGGAGGCGGGATCAGAACCGAAGGAAGGCGAGTATTTCGGAGAAGACGGCCTGCTTTATTGCGGCAAATGCCATACGCCGGTTCAGTGCCGGAAAGAATTCCTTGGGAAGATGCGAACCCTGCCCTGCACCTGCAAATGCAGGCAGGACGAAATGCAGCGGCAGAAAGAGGAAGATGAAGCCCGGGAGCGGATGAACACGATCCAGAGGCTGAAGTCCACCGGCATTCAGGAGCGGCACCTTCTGGACTGGCGGTTTGATGTGGCGGAGGAGACGGATACGATCCGCTGGGCAAAAAATTATGTGGAGAACTGGAGGAAGGTCAGGGCGGAAAACCTTGGCCTTTTGCTTTGGGGAGACGTGGGAACCGGAAAGTCTTTTGTAGCAGCCTGCATTGCCAACGCGCTGCTGGAGCAGGCCACCCCGGTCCTGATGACTAATTTCTCCAAGATCCTGAACCAGATGGGAGCCATGTACACGGAGGAGCGTTACCAGTACATCGCTTCCTTCAACCATTATTCCCTGCTGATTATTGATGACCTGGGAATTGAGCGGAGCACCGAGTATGCGAAGGAGCAGGTCTATGCCGTCATCGATGAGCGGTACAAAGCCAATCTCCCGCTGATCATCACGACCAATCTGACGATCAATGAGATCCGCAATCCGGAAAATGTCGCGGATGCCCGGATTTACAGCCGGGTGCTGGAGATGTGCACGCCGGTGCATGTCGGCGGTGGCGACCGCAGGCAGGCTGCCAGCAGGAGCAAGCAGGAACTGGTGAAGGATGTCCTGTTCTCCGGGAAGGGAGGTGAAACCAGTTAATGAGCGCAAAAGCAACCGTGATCGCCTGCGTCAACCAGAAAGGGGGAACCGGCAAGACCACAACCTGCGAGAATCTTGGCGTGGGGCTTGTGATGGAAGGAAAGAAAGTGCTGCTGGTGGATTTTGATCCGCAGGCGTCCCTTACTATCAGCCTTGGTTATCCGAAGCCGGAAGACTTGCCGGTGACAGTCACGGACATGATGAAGAATGTGGTAGACGAGAAGGAAATCCGCCCCGGAGAAGGGATCCTCCATCACGAAGAAGGCATGGATCTGATGCCGTCCAGCATTGAGCTTTCCGGCATGGAGGTCTCCCTGGTCAATACTATCAGCCGGGAGACAGTGCTGAAGGAATATCTGGAGAGCGTG
This sequence comes from Parasporobacterium sp., assembly GCA_017459985.1. Classification (GTDB taxonomy): domain Bacteria; phylum Bacillota; class Clostridia; order Lachnospirales; family Lachnospiraceae; genus RGIG5612. Next base: position 4,828 of record JAFUBX010000009.1, on the reverse strand, counting down.
AAGCGGAATTATGATTTCATCCTGCTGGACTGCTCTCCCAGCCTGGGGATGCTGACCATCAATGCCATGGCTGCGGCGGATACCCTGCTGATTCCGGTGCAGGCCTCTTATCTTCCGGCCAAAGGATTGGAGCAGTTATTACAGACCGTGAATAAGGTCCGGCGGCAGATCAATCCAAAGCTGAAGATTGAAGGAATCCTGCTGACCATGGTGGATGCCAGAACGAACGACGCGAAAGAAATCAGCGAACTGATCCGGAATGCCTATGGCGGAAAAATTAAGGTCTATGAAACCGAGATCCCCCGTTCTGTCCGGGCTTCGGAGATCAGCAAGGAAGGAACCAGTATTTTCAGGCATGACCCGGGAGGAAAGGTGGCAGATGCCTACCGGGAGCTGACGAGGGAGGTGGTGAAGAATGTCGAGAAGAGGCGCAAACGTAACCTTGAGCAGTTACGATGAGATTTTTACCACCGAGGAAACCCGTACGGAAAGCCAGCAGGAGCATGTGCAGATGATTCCGCTTTCGGAGCTGCATCCCTTTGAGGGACATCCCTTCCGGGTAGTCGATGACGAGGAGATGCAAAAAACCGTTGAAAGCGTGAAGCAATATGGCGTTCTCACTCCGGCGATCGCAAGGCCGGATCCGGATGGCGGTTATGAAATCATCTCCGGACACAGGAGGCTGCGAGCCTCTGAATTGGCCGGGCTGGATAAGCTGCCGGTCATTGTCCGGGAAATGGATGATGATTCCGCCATTATCTACATGGTGGATTCGAACCTGCAGAGGGAGCATATCCTGCCGAGCGAGCGGGCATTTGCCTACAAAATGAAGCTAGATGCAATAAAGCATCAGGGGGCGAGAACGGATTTACGGCGCGATGCAACTTCTGGACAAGTTGTCCAGAAGTTAAAAACCTCTGTAGAAAGGGTCGCAGAAGACGCAGGTGAAAACTATAAGCAAGTCCAGCGTTATATCCGCCTCACCGAGCTGATTCCCGAAATCCGCGACATGGTGGATGAGAAGAAAATCGCTTTCAATCCGGCGGTGGAGCTCTCCTACCTGAAGCCGGAGGAACAAAGGGACTTTCTGGAGGCCATGGATTACGCACAGGCAGCCCCTTCCCTGTCCCAGGCACAGCGATTGAAGAAGCTGAGCCAGGAGGGGGAATGCCATCTGGATACCATGTGCGATGTGATGAACGAAGTCAAAAAGGACGATATGACCACGATTACGATCCCGCATGATGTGCTGCGGAAGTATTTTCCAAAATCCTATACACCGCAGCAGATGCAGGACGTGATCATGAAGCTGCTGGATCAGTGGCAGAAAAAGAGAAACAGAGAACAGGCACGATAAGGAGGAAATGCGATATGTGTTACAGAAACGGTTATGGTCTCAGGTGTGAATGCTGCGGAATGGACAACCAGAAAAAGAAACTGACTGCGGAAGAGGAATCCATGGCGAGAGTCGTTCTTCACTTTCTGGATATCTGGGGTGAGATGATCGGAGCGGTGAAATTTGATGAGGACGGGCAGGTGCCCTATATGATCACCGTGACGCCCGGGGAGCAGATGAAGGTTATCTCCAGGGACGATGCGGAGGAATACCTTCCCTGCTTCGGCGAGGATGATGTGATTGAACTGGCACCGGAAACGGATTTTGTGATCAGCTATGACCGGCAGCTTTTGTTTAAGGTCGGCGACCAGAAATATCTGGACGGTCCGGCTCTGATCTACAAAGTGGATGACGAAGGGGAAATCATCACCCTGGATGTGGCGGAGATCTACGAGATTCAGGGAATGCTGGAGAGAAGGACGCTTATGGTGACAGAGGACGGGGATGAGATGCCGGTGCTGGCCCTGAACTGACGGGAAGCGTGTATGGAAAATGAATTGCGGAAGGAGGGATAAGCTTTGCAGGAAGAAGTGGAAAACAGGACTGTAAATCTTGCAGTCACGACAACAAAGCTGACCGCCCGGAACGTGCTTGCTGCCTGCATGAAGTATCTCCGGCACCGGAAACTGCAAAAGGAGAAAAAGGCGGCGGAGAAAGCGGCAAAAGCCAAAGAGGATGCGATCCCCCATGGCAAGCAGACTGTGAAGGAGCTGATCGGCCAGAACCAGGGCGTTTCCAACATGGATATCGCCAAGACGGATCTTCGCGGGTTTGAGAAGGTCGCCCAGAAATACGGCGTGGATTATGCCATCCGAAAGGATGTGTCCCAGAATCCGCCAAGGTATATCGTGTTTTTTAAGGCGAGGGATGCAGACGCGCTGACAGCGGCCTTTAAGGAATATTCCGCTTCGGTCATGAAAAAGAAAGACCGGTCCAGTGTCCTGAAGGCTCTGAAGAAGATGAAGGAGCTGGTGGCCTCCATCCCGGATAAGGTCAGGAACAAAGATAAGGAGCATTCGCTATGAAGATCGATACGAAGAGACTGAAACGGCTGCTCCTTCTCAATTTCCCCTATATCTTTATCGGGCTGATCGCTACCAATCTCGGGGAAGGCTGGCGCTTGGCGGAGGGAGCCAATTCATCAGAGATGCTGCTGTCCTTAATGACAACGCTGCCGGCAGCGCTTCAGAATCCGTTCCCCAGCTTTCATCCCCTGGATCTTCTGATTGGCCTGATCTGCGGTGCGGCTCTCAGGCTGGCGGTATACCTGAAGGGCAAGAACGCCAAAAAGTACCGGCATAATACGGAGTACGGATCCGCCCGCTGGGGAACCCATAAGGATATCGAGCCGTTTATGGATGAAAGGCCGGAAAATAATATCATTCTGACGAAGACGGAGGGACTGACCATGAGCAGCCGCCCAAAAAATCCGGCCAACGCCCGGAACAAGAACGTTCTGATCGTTGGCGGCAGCGGCTCCGGTAAGACCAGGTTTGTGCTTAAACCGAACTTACTTCAATGTACCTCGAAAACCTACCCGGTTTCCTTTGTCGTAACCGATCCGAAAGGGGATATCGTCGTCTCCTGTGGTCGCTTTCTCAGGCAGCAGGGCTATTCGGTAAAAATCTTCAATACCCAGAACTTCCGGAAAAGCATGCGGTACAATCCCTTTGCCTATATCCACAGCGAAAAGGACATCCTTAAGCTGGTTACGACCCTGATGGCAAACACCAAAGGGGAAGGAAATGCCGGGGATCCATTTTGGGAGAAAGCAGAAAAACTGCTCTATACTGCGCTGATCGCCTATATCCATTACGAAGCGCCGGAAGAAGAACAGAACTTTGCCACGCTACTGGAATTTCTGAATGCCATGGAGGTCCGGGAGGACGATGAAGAGTTTAAGAATCCGGTGGATCTGATGTTTGAGGCACTGGAAAAGCGCAAGCCCGGATGCTTTGCCTGCCGGCAATACCGCCTCTTTACTTTGGCGGCTGGCAAAACGATGAAATCCATCCTCATTTCCTGTGGTGCCCGTCTTGCTCCTTTCGACATTCAGGAGCTCCGGGACATCACGGCCTATGATGAACTGGAACTGGACACTCTGGGAGACAGGAAGACAGCCTTGTTCCTGATCATGTCCGATACGGATGCCACGTTTAACTTTTTGCTGAGCATGATCTATACGCAGCTTTTCAATTTGCTCTGTGAGAAAGCGGATGATGTGTACGGCGGAAGGCTCCCGGTGCATGTGCGGTGCCTGATCGATGAGGCAGCGAATATCGGCCAGATTCCGAACCTGGAAAAGCTGGTGGCGACGATCCGGAGCCGTGAGATTTCTGCCTGCCTGGTGCTGCAGGCACAGTCCCAACTGAAGGCGATTTATAAAGATAACGCGGACACCATCATAGGCAACATGGACTCCCGGCTGTTTCTCGGAGGTACGGAGCCGACCACGCTGAAAGACCTGAACCAAGCACTTGGCAAGGAAACCATCGACACCTACAACACAGGGGAAAGCCGGGGGCGGGAGCAGTCACACTCGTTAAACTATCAGAAACTGGGCCACGATCTTTTGTCGGTGGATGAGCTTCAGGTCATGAACGGCGGCAAATGTATCCTGCAGCTGCGTGGCGTGCGGCCGTTCCTCTCCGACAAGTATGATCTGACCCAGCACCCGAATTATAAGTACACGGCAGACTATGACAAAAAGTACACCTTCGATATCGAGAAGTATCTGGATCGCCGGCTGAAGCTGAAGGCAAATGAGCGTTTTGATGTCGTGGATGCCGGATGAACGGGAGGAAGGAAAGATACACCAATGGGTATATGAAATCCCCGTGGAACGGAGCGAATAGAGCAAAGAGATTCAAGCAAACGCCCTTCTTACGGAAGCAACTACCAGAACTGTAAATATTTCGTCGATCAGATCGGGAAAATGAAAACAACTGAATATTGACCAAAGAAATGAAGCCCTATGCATACGCACTTTTGCAGATATCGCATAGGGCTTTTTTCATGTCCGGGCGGAAGATCCGCCGGAAAGCAAGCCATGCTGGCAAGAGAAGAAAACAAGAGGCTTTCGGTGGCGGAAGGAGTCCGGATAGAAGCATGCTGTCGCAGGCAGCAAAATCATTACAGCCGCAAAGGCTGAAAAAGAAGGAGGCCCATTATGGCATTTTTCAACAGCGCTATCACCGTTCTGCAGACCCTAGTCATCGCCCTTGGCGCAGGTCTCGGCATCTGGGGAGCCATCAACCTGCTGGAAGGATATGGCAATGATAACCCCGGCGCTAATGCTCATGTACGGTAAGGAAGCAAGCAACCGAAAACAAGAGATAGACCGCCAGCACTACACTATTCCGAACCAAAGACCAAAAGATAAGCATTGTGGGAAAATCTAAACTTTTGGATTTTCCTACAATGCCAACTACG
>JAFUBX010000047.1 GCA_017459985.1 Parasporobacterium sp. | reverse complement strand
CATGCTGGAAGGTGTCGAAGGTATCATGAACCTGGCTGCCGCATCCGGGGAGGATCTGGGTACCACATCGGATATCGTAACAGACGCCCTGACTGCCTTCGGCCTGTCTGCAAAAGACTCCGGCCATTTCGCGGATATCCTCGCTGCCGCCAGCACGAACGCGAACACGAACGTGTCCATGCTGGGCGAGTCATTTAAGTATGCTGCCCCGGTGGCAGGTTCTTTGGGTATCAGCGCAGAGGATACCTCTGTGGCACTGGGCCTTATGGCAAACGCCGGTATCAAGGCATCGCAGGCGGGTACCTCGCTTCGTACCGGACTTACCAATCTGGCCAAGCCCACGAAGCAAATGCAGACCTATATGGATCGATATAACATCGCTCTCGTGGAGAATGATGACGGCTCCATCAACCTGCGGGAGACCATGATCTCCCTTAGAGAGAAGATGGGCGGTCTGTCTGAATCGGAGCAGGCAGCTGCAGCCTCTGCGATTTTCGGGAAAAACTCCATGGCAGGCTGGCTTTCCATCATCAATGCATCGGATGAAGATTTCAATAAGCTGACCGGGGCGATCGATAACTGTGATGGCTCTGCCCAGTCCATGGCGGAGATCATGCAGGATAACTTATCCGGACAGCTGACGATCCTGAAGTCGCAGCTGGAAGAACTGGCGATCAGCTTTGGCGATCTGCTGATGCCGATCATCCGGAAGGTGGTCGCGGCAGTGCAGGGCTTTGTGGATAAGCTCAACTCCATGAGTGATTCCCAGCGGGAAGCGATTATCAAGGTACTGGCGTTGGTGGCGGCAATTGGGCCGCTGCTTCTGATTCTGGGAAAAACGATCAGTACGGTCGGATCAGCCATGCAGGGCTTTGCTTCCCTCGGGAAGGGGATTATAGCCCTTGGCACAAAGATGCAGGGCCTCGGCGGTATCACCGGGATTCTTTCCAAGGCGATCGGTTTTCTGACATCACCGATCGGTCTTGTGATCGCGGCGGTGGCGGTGCTGGTCGCTGCGTTTGTCCATCTGTGGCAGACGAATGAAGAGTTTCGGGAAAAAGTGACCGCCATCTGGAACCGGGTGAAGGAAGTCTTCTCCGGTTTTGTGGAGGGAATCAAGGAGCGCCTTGATGCGCTGGGCATTGATTTCGGTAAGATCACAGAGACCATAAAGAAGATCTGGGACGGCTTCTGCAACCTGCTGGCCCCAGTATTTATCGCTGCGTTTGAAATCATCGCCAAGGTGCTGGAGACGGTGCTTGGCGTCCTGACCGGCCTGTTTGATGTCTTTGCCGGAATCTTTACCGGCGACTGGGATATGGTCTGGACAGGGGTGAAGGAGATTTTCTCCTCCATCTGGAACGGGATCAAGGGAATTTTTGAGTCCGTTCTGAACATGATCAAGGGCATCGCGAATACGGTGCTGGGCTGGTTTGGCACGAATTGGGAGACGGTGTGGTCTTCTGTAAAAACATTTTTTGAGACCATCTGGAATGGGATCAAGACGTTTTTCTCCAATACCCTGACGGCGATCAAAACGACGGTCACGACTGTACTGACAGCCATCCGCGATTTCTTTGTGAATATCTGGACGGCAATTAAAACCACGGTCATCACGGTAATAACTGCGATCCAGACGACGATCAGTACGATATGGAATGCCATAAAGACATTTTTTACAACGGTTCTTACCGGCATCAAAACGACATTTGATACCGTATGGAACGGGATAAAAACGGTGATTACCACGGTGCTTTCAGCGATACAGCTGGCAATTACCACGGTTTGGAATGCGATCAAAACCACTGCGGAAACCGTCTGGAATGGAATCAAATCTTTCTTTACAACTACACTGACGACGATCAAGACCACATTCTCTACCGTGTGGGATGCGGTCAAAACAGCGGTCATGGCTGTCTGGAATACGATCAAGACGACGGCGACGACTGTGTGGAATGCGATCAAAACATTCTTCACGACGACGCTGAATGCGATCAAGACTACATTCTCCACTGTGTGGGAAGCCATCAAGACGGCTGTCACCACGGTATGGAATGGGATTAAAACGATGGCAACCATGGTGTGGAACGGGATCAAAACCTTCTTTTCCACAACGCTGACATCGATCAAATCCACCTTCTCCAACATATGGGAGGGGATTAAAACGACCGTCAGCAATATCGGTACAAACATTAAAACCAATGTTACGACCACATGGAACAGCATCAAGACTTCGCTCTCTACGACGATGACGAATATCAAGTCGGCTGCTTCGACCGCATGGGAGGGCATAAAGACCAGTATTGGCGGAATCATTGATGGCATCAAGACCAAGGTCTCCGGTGTATTCGATGGGATCAAGACCACGGCGTCGAATGTTTGGAGCAATATTAAAACCGCGATGACTTCCCCGATCGAGACAGCAAAGACGACCATCGGCAACGCCATCGACCGCATTAAAGGCCTCTTCAATTTCAGCTGGAGCTTTCCGAAACCGAAGATGCCCCACTTTAACTGGACGTGGCAGAGTGTTGGCGGAATCCTGTCGATCCCGTACTTTACCATCGACTGGTACAAGAAGGCCATGGACGGCGGTATGATCCTGAACAATCCGACGATCTTCGGCGCGATGAACGGACAGCTCCTTGGGGCGGGAGAAGCCGGGAGCGAAACAGTGGTCGGAACGCACAGCCTTATGGACATGATCCGGCAGGCGGTCGGCTCTGTAGAGCAGGCCATGAATATCTACTATGGCGGCGTGACGGTCAACGTCTACAGCCAGCCGGGGCAGGATATCTCAGAGCTTGCCGATGAAATTGAAGAACGCATCAACATGAACGTGGCCCGCCGGGCCGCAGCATTCTCGTAAGGAGGGGGCAATGCATAAATTCATCTATAACGGCAGGAGCTCTGCCGACTTTAACCTTGTCCTCTCCGGAGAGGATACGTGGGGGAAATCCATGCCGGATGTGGAGCGGATGCAGATCCCGGGAAGAAACGGTGACCTGCTGTTATCGAACCACAGATATAACAACGTAGAGATTACTTACCACGTCGGCATTAAACGGAACTTCGATACGAACTTTACCGCCTTTATGAACTTCCTGCTGAAAGAGCCGGGGTATCACCGGCTGGAAGATTCCTACCACGGGGAGTATTATCGGATGGCAGTGCTGGATAAGGAGATTGGCCCGAAGATGGGATTCCAAAACTTCTCCGGGACGTTTGACCTGACTTTCTCCTGTATGCCGCAGCAGTACCTGAAGTCCGGGGAGCGCCAGCAGGTGCTGACCGGCTCCGGCACGGTGTTTAACCCCACGATGTATGATGCAAAACCGCTGCTGCGGATCTACGGGCAGGGGAAGCTCACCATTGGGGAGGAGCAGGTGACGGTCACGGAGAATGACTCTTTTATCGACCTTGACTGTGAGCTGGAGGATGCCTTCCGGGATACCATCAACCTGAACGGTTGCATTGAGTTATCGAGCGGCGACTTTCCCATCCTGCCGCCGGGCAGCACCAGCATTACGTTTGGCTCCGGGATCACCCGGGTCGAACTGGTACCAAGGTGGTGGTGCCTATGAAGCCGATTTTATATCCTGCGGGTGAGACGCAGTTTAAATCGAACGGTCTGGGCCGCCTCGCAGAAGCAACGAAATGTCTGGTAACAGAGGAACGAAACGGCCAGTATGAACTGGAAATGCAGTATCCGATCACCGGGCGTCACTATAAAGAGATCGTGGAAGAGCGGATTATAGCGGCAAAGCATGATGATACCGACGATGTGCAGCCATTCCGGATTTATAAGATCACCCGGCCTATGAACGGAATTGTGACGGTATCTGCCCGGCACATCAGCTATCAGTTATCAAAGGTAGCGGTCATGCCATTTGCTGCAGATACCTGTGCGGAGGCGTTGGCGGGAATGATCGCAAACAGTGTGGGTGACTGCCCGTTCACGATCTGGACAGACAAGATGCTGGAGGCGCACTTTTCTGTGGATGTGCCGTCCTCCTTCCGGTCACTGCTCGGCGGGGTATCCGGATCGATCCTTGATATCTATGGCCCCGGGGAATATGAGTGGGATAAGTTCGTTGTGAAGTTCCATACGCACAGAGGTTCCGACCAGAATGTTTTTATCCGCTACGGCAAGAACATGACCGATGTGAAAAAGACCACCGATACCAGTAATATCTGGACAGGCATCCTGCCATACTGGGCCGGAACCGATGAGGCAGAGCAGGCGGTACTTGTGACCCTGCCGGAGAAGGTCATCTATTCTGATTTTGTGGATGATTACGTCTATAAGATGGTCGTTCCGGTTGACTTGTCCTCCGCCTTTCAAGAGCAGCCGACGGAGGAGCAGCTCCGCACCCGGGCGCAGGCGTATGTGAGGGCCAATGCAGCGGACGGCATCCCGGCGTCAATTGATGTTTCCTTTGTGGCCCTCTGGCAGACGGAGGAATATAAGAACTGGGCTCCACTGCAGAAACTGAAGCTCTGCGATACCGTGACGGTCTATCACAAGGGTCTCGGCATTGAGAACAAAGCGAAAATCGTATCCGTGACCTACGATGTAATTTTGGAGCGGTACGAGAAGATGACGATCGGCGAGGTGAAGACAAATCTTGGTGACAGTATCCGGCAGATCTCCGAAGAGATTAAAAGGGAAGTGCCGACGAACGCATCGGTATCGCAGGCGATTTCCTTGGCGACGAACATCCTCTCCGGAAGCACCGGCGGCAATATCGTGATCAACACGAATGCAAAGGGCCAGCCGGTGGAGATCCTTGCGATGGACACGGACAGTATCCAGACTGCGAGGAAGATGATAAAGATTGATAAAGATGGCATCTCTGTATCCAAGGCCGGGTACAGCGGTGCCTTTACTGTTTTGCTGGATATGGACGGGAAGCTGGATGCGGGCATCCTGAAAGAGATCATCGATGCGGCGCTAATCAAAAAAGGCGTCCTGTCCGATAAGCAAAGCAACGTGACCTGGAACATGGCGACCGGGGCATGGAAAGCCAAAAAGGCAGAAATCACGGAGCTAACCGCAGGTTCCATGTCGGTTGAGTCTTTTTCTGCAGATGAGCTCAGCTCCGGTGATGGATACACCGGAAGCTGCCATGTGGATGGAGCGACCATCACATTCCGGGCAGGGATTGTCACCGGGAAAACGGATGATGAGCCTGCAGAGCCAATGCAGACATTTACAGGAACCTATCATGTAGATGGGGCAAGCGTTATGGTGACGGATGGCGTTATCACTGCCGTCACGCCAGATTCGGAGCCAGATCCGGAAGAAGAAACACCGGGTGGTGAGGAAGGAGAAAATTCATGATCACAACACAGACAGAACTGGATGTATCTCCGGGCGGCATTGCTCCGGTGATTCATGTGAGCCAGTACGATACCGGGAGCCGGACACTCCTGTTTAACCTGATCGCGACGGCGGGAGACCTGATCCTGCCGACCGGCACCAAGGCAGAGATCCGGGGAACCAAACCGGACGGGAACGGCTTCTCCTATGACTGCCTGCTCAACGGCAAAACTGTGACAGCGGATGTGACAGAGCAGATGACGGCGGCTGCGGGGAAAGCCGTCTGCGAGATTGTCCTGTACACCGGTACTCCTGCAAGGGAAGGTGCGGAGGCCTCTGCCGATTTCACGCAGCTTTGTACCGCGAACTTCATCTTGTTTGTGGAGCGGGCTGCGCTGGATAAGGATACAGTGAAATCCGGATCAGAGATCAAACAGCTGATCACGGTGCTTGACCGGACGGATGAACTGCTGGCTGCTGCACAGACGATGGATGATGCCAAGCAGCAGATCGCGGAAATGACGGAGTCCACCCGGTCAGATATGAACGAGCTGGCGGAGAGGGTGGAGCGCAATGCGCAGGAACTTGCATCTGCATCAGATGCATCCGCAAAAGCAGCAGCCAAATCTGCCCAGGATGCTGCAGAAATCCTTGAAACGGTGGAGGCAAAAGGAGAATCGATCTCAAGGATTTCATTAAACGCGGATACACTTGCAAAACAGGCATTGGAGAAAGCAACGAATGCGGAGAACGAATCTGCAGAAGCAGCAAATGCAGTAGATTCCATCAATAGGGATATCGCAAGTTTGAAGCTGATCACTGAGGGAAAGGTGGACGATGCCTATGTGGAGGATGGTTTCCTTTACATGACTTCGGAAGGGGATGTCGTGGTCGGGCCGCTTGGCCCATTTTCTGGAACAGGCGGGGGCGGTGGTGGTACCTCCGGGAATAATGCCCATATCACACTGACCAATAAATCCGGCTTCTTGTCCCGGACGATTGCGCAGGGGGATGCGCTGCCGATCACCATTAACTGGACATCAGAAGAAGATGATATCCCAACCGGAAACGGCACCATGAAGGTGACCGTCGGCGGCGTGGTGAAAGCCATTATTGATGTGAAACAGGGCGACGTGACCGTAGACGTTGCTCCGTATCTGTCTGCCGGGTCTTCTGTGGTGAAGATCAACGTGGCAGATATCTATGGAAACAACCGGACACTGAACTTTTCCATCACAGTAGTGGTGCTCACGTTAACTTCGTCTTTTGATGATTCTGCAGCCTATACCGGGCCGATCAGCTTTCCGTATGTACCGACCGGAAATATCCAGAAGACGATGCATTTCCTTTTGGATGGAGATGAAATCGGAAGGACAGTAACTTCCGTTTCCGGCAGGCAGCAGTCTTTTACCATCCCGCAGCAGAAGCATGGGGCACACAGTTTTACCTGCTATTTTGAAGCGGAAATCAATGGCCAGACGGTCAAATCGAATGAATTGTATTATGAGATCATCTGTCTGGAAACCATGAACCTGACGCCTATCGTGACCTGCGATTTCCATACGGAAACAGTGAAACAGTATACCACGATTCATATCGGGTATTCCGTTTACGACCCGACTTCCATGAACGCGGATGTGGTGATCAAGAGAAATGATGCAGTAATTTCCACCCAGACCGTCGGCAGAAGCAAACAGGACTTTGCTGTCCGCATGGACACGGTGGGCAGTTTTACTTTCGAGATTAGTTCCGGAGAGGCCAGCAGATCCTTCACCCTGACGGTTACGGAATCCGATATCCAGATCGAAGCGGAAACCGAGGCACTGGCCCTGTACCTGACAAGTTCAGGACGGAGCAATTCTGAGGAGAACCGGTCGGTATGGAGCTACGGTAATGTGACAGCGCAGCTTTCCGGATTCAACTTTGCATCTGATGGTTGGCAGAAAGACGAGCAGGGTATCAGCGTCCTTCGGGTCGCGGGTGATGCGAGAGTACAGATTCCGTACCTTCTGTTCGGTTCAGACTTCCGTACCGCTGGCAAGACCATCGAGCTGGAATTTGCAACCCGGACAGTCATGAACTATGACGCCATGATCCTGTCCTGCCTCTCCGGCGGCAGGGGGCTTTCCCTCACCGCGCAGAGGGTACTCCTGAAATCCGAGCAGTCGGAAATTGGCACGCAGTTCAAAGAAAACGAACATGTGCGTGTGGCCTTTGTAGTGCAGAAGAGAACAGAAAACCGGCTGGTACTCTGTTATATCAATGGCATTATGAGCGGTGCCATCCAGTACCCGGTAAATGATGACTTTGCCCAGACGGAGCCGGTCGGTATTTCCATCGGAAGTAATGAATGCACTATCGATCTCTATAACATCCGGGTCTATGACAACGACCTGACCCGAAGCCAGGTGCTGGATAACTGGATCGCGGATACGCAGGATGTGGATGAGATGCTGGCGAGATACCAGAGAAATCAGGTGTATGACGCTTACGGGAATATCGTGAAGGAACAGCTGCCGCCGGATCTTCCCTACCTCATTCTGGAAGCGGATGAGCTCCCGCAGTATAAGGGCGATAAGAAAACGGTAAGCGGTTCCTATATTGATCCACTGCATCCGGAGAAATCCTTCACCTTTACCGGCGCTCAGTTCGATGTGCAGGGTACTTCCTCGCAGTATTATGAGCGGAAGAATTATAAGGGCAAGTATAAGAATGGCGTGGTGAACGCAAACGGTAACACAGCGGAGACCGTGAAGCTGCGGGATAATTCCATCGCGGTGGCGACCTTCTGCTACAAAGCGGATGTGGCATCCTCCGAGGGGGCCAATAACGTGGAGCTGGTCATTCTCTATAACGATGCCTGCCCGTACAAGACTCCGGCGCAGCAGGAAGATCCGAGAGTGCGGCAAGGGATTGACGGCTTCCCGATTGTGATCTTCTGGCATGATACTGTGAAAGACGAGACGACCTTCATCGGTAAGTATAACTGGAATAATGATAAGTCCACCGAGGAGGTATTCGGCTTCCGGGAGGATGACGAGTCTTGGGAAGTGCGGAACAACACTTCCGACCGTGTTCTGTATAAGAGCGCGGATTATTCCGGTGACGCATGGCTTGGTGACTTTGAGGCTCGGTTCCCGGACACGGAGCCGCCGTATGCAGACCCGGCACAGCTGCGGGAGTTTGCAGAGTGGCTTGTCAGCACGGATACGGAAAAGGCGACCGGGGCATTGCTTCCTGCATCCGTAACCTATGGGGAGGAAGAATACACCCACGATACTTCCGAATACCGGCTGGCGAAGTTTAAAGCGGAAGCAGGCCAGTACATGGAATTGGAGAGCGCGGAGTTCTACTACCTGTTTACCGAACTGTTCTTGATGGTCGATAGCCGGGCCAAGAATATGTTCCCGTCATTTATGGGAGGTGACATTTCAGCATGAAGAAAAAAATAGTGTTCCTGCCGTATGACTTTGATACGGCGATCGGGATCAACAACGAGGGCGCTTTGGTGTTCTCTTATAATCTGGAAGACATCGACCAGACAGAAGGCGGTGCGGATGTTTTCAACGGGCAGCAGTCAGTTCTGTGGAAGAATATGAGGGCTGCCTTTTTTGATGAGATCAAGGCCATGTACCAGAATCTGCGCTCTACAGGGAAACTTTCCTATGAAAAGGTGGAGCAGATGTTTGAGGATCATCAGGCCAAGTGGCCGGAGGCGATCTTCAACGAGGATGCCTGGTTCAAATACCTGGCCCCGCTGGTGGAGAAGGGAAATGCATCGTATCTGTCCATGCTGCAGGGCTCGAAGGCAGAACAGCGGAAGTGGTGGTTATATAATCGCTTCCGCTACATCGATTCCAAGTACAATGCGGGCGACAGCCTCTCTGATGTCATCACGGTACGTGGCTATGCAAAGGCAGATATCACTATCGAGCCTTACGCCGACGTGTATGCCAGCATCAAGTATGGTTCCTATCTGGTGCAGGCCCGCTCTGCCCGAAACATGCAGACTACATTGGAATGCCCGCTGGATAACGTGAACGATACAGAAATCTATATTTACTCCGCGTCCCAGCTGGCGGACGTGGGAGATCTTTCCGGCCTCATGGTCGGCTATGCGGATTTCTCGAAAGCGGTGAAGCTGCAGGCGTTG
>JAFUBX010000046.1 GCA_017459985.1 Parasporobacterium sp. | reverse complement strand
GCATTCTGGTCAGGCACTGATAAACTGGCATAATCTTTTAATATTGAAGATACGGTTGGCATAACACTCCTTTCTATGAAAAATTATACCACTTGTGCCGAAAAAGTCAAAAAAGCAATATATTTCTGTGATAGAGCCTTGGACAAAGCAGCCGTCTTCGCGGAATACGCACGGAATCTCTGCGAAATCTGCTTTGACTACTCCGTCCTCAGGGCGATTACCGGATCCTTTTTCGACGCCTTGGCTGCCGGGATCAGACCGCCGACCACCGTCACTACGACACTGATGGCGATCAGCAGAAGCGCGTAAAGAACCGGCAGATGCACATTGATCATATCGCTTCCCACCAGAAGCTTCAGAATCAGGTTGATCGGAACCGTCAGCAGCATGGAGATCAGGATTCCCAGAATCCCGGAAATGAGTCCGATAATCACCGTCTCTGCATTAAAGACATGGGAGATATTGCTTCTTGAGGCACCCATCGCCCGCAGAATGCCGATTTCCTTTGTCCGCTCCAGCACGGAAATATGGGTAATGATCCCGATCATGATGCAGGAGACCAGCAAAGAGATGGCAACAAACGCAATCAACACATAAGAGATCGCATTTACGATCTGGGTGATCGAAGTTGTCAGCAGCGCAATATAATCGGTATATACGATCTGATGATCGCTGTCCGTTTCCAGATTATACTGGTCGATGCAGGCCGTGACTGCATCCTTATTTTCAAATGTATCCGTATAAATGCTGATGGAGGTCGGTGCGTCATAACTCACCATTCCGAAGGAACTCATGTTATCCTCGTAGGAACCTCCGATCACATACTGATCATACAGCGAAACCAGGATCTCCTCATCCGGGTCATTTTCCAGCCACTGATCCAGCATGGCCGCCTGCTGCGTCTCGTCCGTGATAAAGGAACTGACGCTGGAAAGAATGCTGTCCAGATCATCGATTCCCATCAGACGCAGCATGGAAGACAGGCTGCCCGTATCAACAGAAGAGACTCCGAACATTTGCATGAGATCTTCCAGACTTTCAGATCCGGATTCCGATCCTGAGCTGCTGCCGTCACTTGCGCCGTTTTCCGACCCGCGGCTGCTGCCGTCACTTGCGCCGTCTTCCGATGTTTCCTCCAGACCCTGGACGTTATCCTCTCCGGCTCCGTCCGTTTCCGCTCCCGCCTGTTCCTGCCGGTTCATTTCATAATAAGAAATCATCGCATACAGCCGGGCTTTTTCCGTTCCGCTCAGCCCTTTGATATAGGCCTTTGCGTCTTCCGCCTTGGCTTCATCACTGTCCGCCGTAAAATACATCCCGGTAAGGATATTGACCTCCGGCTCCGCTTCCTGGGCCAGGATCACTTCACTTTCCGCAGAATGGGTAATGCAGTAATCTGTCAGTCCGAACGTATAGGCCACGGCCGTTGTGATATCCATGGAAGAGGAATCCTGCGTCGGACGGATGATCCCCGTCACCTTCAGTTCCACCGCATTTTCCATCAGACGGTCCTGGTTCATGGCGGAATCCTCCAGATAGGAAAAGGTTCCATTCTCTTCCCGGACATAATGATCCGACGCCGTAATCAGATAAAAGGATTTACCCAGGATCTCGTCATAGCTCCAGCTGATATCCCCGGCCTTCTCGCCCCGCTCCACCTGCTCGGAGGCGTCCGTGTATTCCCGGCCGTCCATGATCCCCAGCTGATACAGCGTTTCCGCCGGAAGGGTATTGCTTCTGGTCAGCACAAGAACCACCTCATCATAGGCCTCCGGCCAGGTCCCGCCGACCAGCTCATAGTTGTCCCTGATCACCTGGCTGACCGCCTGTCCGTTTGCGCCCCGGGCCAGCTCCGAAAAATTCGCTGCCGAGGAAAATCCCCCGTTTCTCCACGAGAACATATTGGATCTCATAAAGCTGAATCCGGAATTCATGGCAGTAAAGGCATTTTCTGAAGTGACGATGTCATCTACACTGGAATTGGTATTCATCAGCTTGCCTGAGGGATCCTCGGTATACACATCAAAGGATACGTTGTAGGTATAGGCGATCCCGTTTTCTCCCAGGTACCGGTGGATCTCGCTGTCCGGGTCATCCAGGTATTTCTTGAATTCCGTCAGATTGTTCTCCACCATGCTGGTGCTGAACATCTCGCTGGTCTCCATAGTGCTGAAATCACTGTGCACATTTCCGTCATCCTCCGTCCCGGTCATCATCAGATCCCGGAACTGGTCCCGCATGGAATTGCCGCTGCCCACCAGGCTGTTCAGGTCAATGGTTCTGGAATTAATGGTAATGGGATACGAGGACATGGTATCCTTCTGAATATTATAGATATAATCATTGACTCCTGTGGAAATGGACAGAATCAGCGCGATTCCGATAATTCCGATGGAACTGGCCAGGGAGATCAGGATCGTTCTGCCCTTCTTGGACCGCAGATTATTCGCGCTGAGGGACAGCGAAGTCAGGAAGGACATCCGGGCGTTCTTTTTCTTTTTTCCGGCACCCCCGGTCTGCGCCGGGATCCGGCCCTGCAGTTCTGTCTTCCCGTCCACGGCATCCGGATCCTCACAGGAGACGGCTCCTTCAAAGGGATCCGAATCGGAGATGATCTTCCCGTCCCGGAGCCGGATGATCCTGGTGGAATACTGTTCTGCCAGCTCCGCGTTATGGGTCACCATCACCACCAGACGGTCCGCGGCCACCTGCTTCAGCAGTTCCATGATCTGGAGCGAGGTCTCGGAATCCAGCGCACCGGTGGGCTCATCCGCCAGCAGAATGTCCGGATCATTCACCAGGGCACGGGCGATCGCAACCCTCTGCATCTGCCCGCCGGACAGCTGATTGGGCTTTTTATGGATCTGGTCTCCCAACCCCACATCCTCCAGGGCCTTTCTTGCCCGTTTCTTTCTTTCCCGGACGGACATGCCGCCGATCGTCAGAGCCAGTTCCACATTGGAAAGAATGCTCTGATGCGGAATCAGATTATAGCTCTGGAACACGAATCCGATCGTATGGTTCCGGTACGTATCCCAGTCTTTATTTTTGTATTGTCTGGTTGAGACGCCGTTGATGATCAGATCCCCGCTGTCATACCGGTCCAGACCTCCGATGATATTCAGAAGCGTGGTCTTGCCGGATCCGCTGGGGCCAAGAACGGAAACGAACTCATTATCCCGGAGGCTGAAGCTGACATCATCCAGCGCCTGCTGCACCAGATCCCCCGTTTTGTACTGTTTTGAAATATTCAGCAGCTGTAACATGCCGTATCCTCCTTTGTATTCCGACTGCGGACAGTTCTAAGCATTTTACACTATAATTGTTAAAATTCCATGTTCTGATCCGATATTTTTGTATTTGCCAACCGGTTGACAGGAATGCTGCCGCAAGTATAAAATTGATAACGTCCAAAAGAAATGATAGGAATCTTTTACTTCGCATGATAAAATATCAGCTGAAGTCTAAGTAAATGAAACCACAACAGGAGGAAAATGATATGACAAAATGGGTATGTAAAGTATGCGGCTATGTTCATGAGGGAGATACCCCTCCGGCTGAATGTCCAATCTGCCATGCAAAGTCCGACAAGTTTGAGAAGATGGGCGGAGAAATGACATGGGCTGCCGAGCACATTGTCGGCGTTGCCAAAGATGCTCCGGAAGATATCATCCAGGGCTTAAGAGAAAACTTCACCGGCGAATGTTCAGAAGTCGGTATGTATCTTGCCATGGCACGCGTCGCTCATAGAGAAGGATATCCGGAAATCGGCCTTTACTGGGAGAAAGCTGCTTATGAAGAAGCTGAGCATGCTGCGAAATTCGCAGAGCTGTTAGGCGAAGTGATCACCGATTCCACCAAGAAGAATCTGGAGATGAGAGTCGATGCCGAGAACGGCGCTACCGCAGGCAAATTCGATCTGGCCAAGAAAGCCAAAGAACTGGGACTGGATGCAATCCATGACACCGTCCATGAGATGGCCCGCGACGAGGCAAGACATGGCAAGGCATTTAAGGGCCTGCTGGAGAGATATTTCGGCTAAGCTGAAAACCGCTTAAAACAAGGCTTTTTGAAGGAGTGGGAGAAATCCTGCTCCTTCTTTTTCTTT
>JAFUBX010000008.1 GCA_017459985.1 Parasporobacterium sp. | reverse complement strand
CTGTCACTTCGGTTCACCTGGTTCTTTGCCATGTTGGATTCCTCCCGGATATTTGATAAGACTGAGAGCATTATGCTCTAAGCTCCTGTATTATCGCATATCCTGAGGATCTTGTGGAACGTCAGGTTATAAACCGCTTACACAGAACCGCTGTGTACCTGGTGACTGCGCTTGTGCTGATCATGCTGGCGGGGGCCTTTTTCTATATGCGTACCCGATCCGGCGAAAATGCCCGCTGGCCGGAGGAAGGCAGCTGGGTCCAGTACAGCGGATTGCTGGCGGCGGACCTGAGCAACACCTCCCAGGGGTATTTCATGGCGTGGGCGTCCCAGCCCACTTCCCAGCGGCTCAAGCTCCGGGTGGTCTTTAACGGTACCAACCTGGACTACGACCTTCCCGGCGACGGCACCAGCATCGTGGTTCCGCTGCAGATGGGCAGCGGCTCCTATCAGGTACTCCTTTATGAAAATGTATCCGGCAAGAAATACGCGGAGGCCGGATCCTTATGGCTGGATGCCTGGCTGGACAGGGAAGATATCGCATTTCTTTATCCCAATCAGTATGTGGATTATACGGAGTTGTCCGCCGCGGTGGAGCAGGCGGATGCCCTTTGTGCAGGCAAAAGCAATATGGATGCATTTCAGGCGGTATGCAGTTTTATGAAATCCGGTTTTGTGTATGACTTTGTGAAGGCACTGACCGTCAAGGCCGGGACGCTTCCGGATATTGACGGCAGCTATGAGAAACGGATGGGCGTCTGCCAGGATCTTTCGGCCATCATGTGCTGCATGCTGCGGACACAGGGGATCCCGTCCCGCCTGGTGATCGGCTATGCGGATGACAATTATCATGCCTGGACCGTGACCGATGTGGACGGGGAGGAAGTGTTTTTCGATCCGACGGCAGAGCTCAGCGCGATTTCCCGCGTTAAGACCTATTCGGTAGAGCGGTTTTATTGACCGCCGGCATGGGAAAGGATCAAACGCAGCGGCAGGCCGGGAGTAAAGACGTATCATACACCGGGCCGGATCGAACGTGAAGTCAGTTTGTAAGTGGAGACAGAGTATGAAAAGCAGGAAAAAAGACGGATTATCTTCGGCGGAGCTCAGCAGCTTCTGCGGACAGGTGGCTCTGATTCTGGAGGCGGGGATCCCGCTGTATGACGGAATGGAGACGCTGGCAGGCGTGGGTACGAACAGCGACAATGCGGATCTGTATACGGCCGCCAGCCGGAAGGTGACGGCAACCGGGTCTCTCTATGAGGCGCTTGAGGCGGACGAGCGCTGGCCCAGATATCTTGTGGAAATGGTGGGGATCGGCGAAAAATCCGGCCAGCTGGACAAGGTCATGCGGGGGCTGGAAGGCTACTACGCCCGGGAGGACCGGATCCGCTCTTCGATTGTCGGGGCGGTCACTTATCCGGTGGTGCTGGGGGTGATGCTGATCGTGATCGTGCTGATCCTTCTGTGGAGAGTGCTGCCGGTCTTCAACCGGGTGCTGAACAGTATGGGAATCACCATGAATCAGTCCGGAAATGCCCTGCTGAATGTGGGTACGATCCTTGGCTGGGTCGTGATGGCGGTGGTGGCAGTGCTGCTGATCGCCGTGCTTGTTTTCGTGATCCTGATGCGGACGAAGCACCGGGCAAAGGTGCTGAACACGCTGCAGCATATTGTGCCCTCCCTGCACCGGCTGCAGAAGAAACTGTCCGCATCCCGTGTGGCGGGAGTGCTGTCCATGATGCTGGCGGGAGGATTTCCCACCGGGGAAGCCCTTACAATGACCTCCGCCGTGCTGGATGACCAGGACGCCGCTGCCCAGGTGGACCGGATCCGCCGGGAGCTGGAAAACGGACAGACCTTTGCGGAAGCCCTGACGGGAACGGAAATATTTGACGAGCTGCAGAACCGGATGATCACCATGGGAAGCGCCACCGGCCGGGAAGACCAGGTGCTCAGCAAGATCGCCTCACTGAATGAGGAGCAGGCGGAGGAGGACATTTCCCGCCTGGTGTCCATTATTGAACCCACGCTGGTGGCACTGCTGGCGATCATTATCGGCGCTGTGCTGCTGTCGGTGATGATGTCCATGGCAGGAATTCTGACAAATCTGTAAATCAGGGGCAGCCTTTGCCGGCGACGCCTTGTCTTGATCATCCTGGCGGGGCAGCGTATTGCCTGCGGGGGAATATATTACTGGTGAGACAGTATATTACTTGCACGGGCGGCGTATTACGAAATACAGAATACTTCGAAACGAAACAGACAAAATGAGCAAACGAGATATCCTGAAAATTCTGATCATAGCGGCGGTGCTGGTACTGGCGGTGGTGCTGCTTGGCCGGATCGAGCACACGCAGGACACGGAGGAGTCCCAGATTGTGCACGATGCGATCAAGAACGCGGCGCTCACCTGCTATGCCGTGGAGGGCGCCTATCCGGAGGATGTGGAATACCTGCGGGAGCATTACCAGCTGGCCTATGACGAGGAGCGTTATCTGGTGACCTATATCCCGTTTGCCCCGAACGTACTTCCTACCATATATATTACGGAGAGAGGAGCGACGCTGCATTGAAGAGATTGAGGCAGAACAGACATACCGTTTCCGGGTTATTTATATTTCTGCTGCTTGGGATCTTTGCGGTTTCCTCCACGGTGATGGTGCTGATCGGCGCCCAGGCGTATAAAGGGTCGGCGGACCGCACGGCGGAGCACAATGCGGACCGGATCGCAGCGGCCTACCTTCGCAGCAAACTGCGGGAGGCGGATGACCGGGAAATGCTCCGGGCAGAGGATCTGGACGGCGCCGACGTGCTGCGGATCACTAACAGCGAAGAGGGGACCGTGACCATGTTGTATGTGTATGACGGGACCTTGTATGAGTGGTATACTCTGGCGGATTTGGCGGAGACCTTTGACCCCGGAGCGGCAGGGGATGAGAGCGCCCTGCCTGACCCTGGCGTGGATGCTGATGAGAGCGCCCTGCCTGACCCTGGCGCAGCTGCTGATGAGAGCGCCCTGCCTGACCCTGGCGCGGATGCCGGCGGGAATGCCGCTCCCACAGAAGCTTCCCGCAAATGGATCCCCGGCGAATCCATCTGCAATCTGGATGAGATGCGGTTTTCCGTTTCCGGCGGGCTGATCACGGTCGGGCTCCGGTACGGAGAGGAATGGACAACGGTGGATTACGCCATGAGATCCTTAATGAACTGAGGAGATAGAGATGAAGCGTTCCGGACGCAGCAATGCCCTGCTTGTGGAGCTGCTGATCGTAGTCATGTTTTTTATGCTGGCGGCTACGTTTCTGATGCAGATGTTTTCCGCAGCAAGAATGCAGGGGGAACAAGCGGAGGTGCTCAATCAGGCGCTGGTTGAGGCCCAGAATATTGCGGAAAGACTTTATGCCGCCCGGGAACCGGAGCAGGCTCTGAAAGAGATGGGCTTTGCTCCGGAAGACGGCGTCTGGCACCGAAAGGACGCGGATCTTCTGTCAGAGGTGAAACTGTCGGAAGAGGAGATGGCTGCCGGCAGAATGCACCGCCAGTCGGTCCGGATTTTCCGGAATGGAGAGCTGCTGATCGAGCTGCCGGTAGCAAAGTATGAGGAGGCGGCATTGGACGGGCGTAATGTGGCACCGTCAGCGGAACAGCCGGCTCTGCCGGAGGAAACATCGGCCGGACAGTCGGAAGCCCCGAATGAGGAGGTGCACGAATGAAAAAGAAAAGTGCCGTGAGCCTCGGTCCCGGAGCTCCCTCTCTGATTCTGATCTTTGTGATCCTGGCCCTCAGCATGCTGAGCATGCTGGCTCTGATGAACGGGCGGAATGATGCCCGCCTCAGCCTGCGCAGCGTGGAAGTCATGGAGGCTGTCTATCAGCTGAACGAACAGGCCGAGCAGACACGGGCCTCCCTGGATGAAATTCTGGCCGGACAGGCGCAGGCGGCGGAGAATGACGCTGCGTACCTGCAGCTGGCGGCCTCTTCGCTTCCGGCGGATATGACGATGGATGGCCGTGACATTATATGGACAGAAACCGACGGCGCCCGCAATCTGCACTGTGCAGTCCGCCTGCTCCCGATGGGCAGCGGTCAGCGCACCCAGTGGGTACAGCACACGCTGGTCGCCCGGGCCGCAGAAGAGGCGGAGGACGACGCCGGGGACGGCGGATTCGTGGAGTTCGACTGATTTGCGGAGACAGGTCCTGATCGTGGAGTTTGACTGATCTGCGGGGCAGGTCCTGATCGTGGAGTTTGGCCTCACTGACGAGACAAGAGTGCTTTGGACCATGAGGAAAATAATTGTCAAATACTATCCCTGCGTCGGAGAAAAAAACAGGGATAAGAAATGACAATTATTTTCAGGATAGTCCAATTTGACTAGAAAACTTGGACCATGAGAAAAATAATTGCCAAATACTATCCCTGCGGCGGAGAAAAAAACAGAGATAGCAATCCCAGATTATTTTATATATGGTCCAGATTAATAAATCACGCAGAGATCAGTGGCTCCATGCAGGCCGACGCGTCCGGAATGCAGCCAAAAACATCCAAATGCAGACAGGCCCGATCCCTGTAATTTGCAAAATGTAGTAATGCATTCAAATTCTGTCATCTGCAGTCTATAGCAATCTGTAAATAAGACAAAAATGAAACAAAAGAACGAGGTGGAAACTATGATAGAGCTGCTTAAGAAGGCGGTGGAAATGGGCGGATCGGACGTGTTCATCATGCCGGGGGCCGGAGCAACGGTGAAGGTCAACAACGACCTGATCAATCTGACGGACGGCAGACTGATGCCCGCTGATACGGAACAGCTGATCCGGCAGATGTACGAGCTGGCACACCGGGACATGGCGCTGCTGGACCGGGAGGGGGACGATGATTTCTCCTTCGCCATCGTCAACGTCAGCCGGTTCCGCTGCAATGCCTACCGGCAGAGGGGATCCCTCGCCGCTATCTGCAGGATCGTGAATTTTGAACTGCCGGATCCGCAGGAGCAGCATATTCCGGATATTGTCATGAACCTGGCGGATCAGCGCAGCGGAATGATCCTGGTCACCGGACCCGCCGGCAGCGGCAAGAGCACCACTCTGGCCTGCATCGTAGACCGGATTAACACCTCGCGAAGCGGCCACATCGTGACCATCGAAGATCCCATCGAATACCTCCACAAACACAAAAAATCCCTGATCAGCCAGAGAGAAGTGCCCAATGACGCCGCCACATTTTCCAGGGCGTTAAGGGCGGCGCTGCGGCAGGCGCCGGACGTGGTCATGCTGGGAGAAATGCGGGATCTCGATACCATCCGCACCGCCATCACCGCGGCGGAGACCGGACATCTGCTGCTGTCTTCCCTGCATACGATCGGTGCCGCCAAGACCATGGACCGGATCGTGGACACCTTCCCGGCGGAGCAGCAGGCCCAGATCCGGGTCCAGCTGTCCATGGTACTGAAGGCTGTGGTTTCCCAACGGCTGATTCCTGCGGTGGACGGGCAGAGGATCCCGGTATTTGAAGTCATGACCGTTAACCCGGCCATCCAGAATATGATCCGGGACGGCCGTACCCACCAGATCGACAATGTGATTTACGGCGGCAGCGATAAAACCATGCTCTGCATGGACACTGAGCTGCAGCGCCTGTATAGGGAAGGCAGGATCACCCGGGACACCGCCGTTATGTATGCCACCAATCCGGAGGTTCTGTCGAAGCGGATCTGAGGACAGCTCTTTTTCTGTCTATTTCTCAAGAAAAGCTGAAATATATATTGGAAATTATATACAACTTTTTGAGCGAATTTTGCACATTCGCTCCGGGAATATCAAATTGAATATTTGATACCCGGATGTTAAAATATAAACAAAGTATCAGCGAAATCTGATATATATTTTGAAACTCGAAAGGAGAGAAACATGAAAAAGAGAGTATTAGCAGTTGTACTTGCTCTGACTCTGGCCGTTGGCATTTTCGGTGCCATGACCGCATCAGCAGCAGACACGATCAAGATCGGTTATGTGAACCCGTCTACAGGCGCTCTGGCCGGCAACGGTGAAGGCGCACAGTGGGTTATCGATCAGATCACCAAGTATGTCAATGAGGATCTGGGCGGCATCGAAGTTGACGGTGCTGTAAAGCCGATCGAGGTTGTTCTTTACGACTCCGAGTCCGACTCCGCAAAATGCTCCGAGATGGCTCAGAAGCTGATTGAAGAAAATAATGTAGACATCATGATCGCGATCCAGACTCCGGAGACCGTTATCCCGGTCGCAGCTACCGCTGAGCGTTACGGAGTTCCCTGCGTTTCCATTCAGGCCCCGGTTAACCCGGTTGCTGCCAATGTCGCAGGCGGCGTAGAGTGCGAATATGTATTCCACGCATTCTGGACCATCGAGAACGTTTATGAGTGCCACAAAGCTCTGTGGACAGCAGCAGGCTACGGCCCGGGCGAAGGCTACAAGGTTGGTATCACCTTCGCTACCGATGCTGACGGTACCGCATGGCATGACATCTTTGTTGAGAAGCTTCCGGAAGACGGCTATGTTGTTGTAGATCCCGGCCAGTATCCGTCCGGATCCAATGACTTCACCTCTCTGGCCAACACCTTCAAGGCAGAAGAGATCGATATCCTTGCAGGAACCAACATTCCTCCCGATTTCCTGAATGTTTACAAGGCTTGCCTGGCAGCAGGTGTTCAGGTTGGATGTATCACAATGGGTAAGTGCTGCCTGCTTCCTGGCGACGTATCCGTTCTTGAGAACGATACCCAGGGTCTGGCTCAGGGCATCATGACAGAGGTTTGGTGGACACCGAACTATCCGTTCTCTTCCGCAACCACAGGCATCTCCTCCGCAGACCTCGGCGCAGCTTACTCCGCCGACAATGACGGCCGTGATATGCCGCAGCCGGCAGGATATGCTTATGCATCCCTGGAGATCGCAATCGACGCTCTGACAAGAGCAGCTTCCACCGATCCGGACGCGATCCGCGACGCTCTGGCAGCTACCGACCTTGATACCATCGTCGGACCGATCAAGTATGACAAGGAACTGATGGGACTTCACTATGGTGATACCGTAATCGCAGGCGGACAGTGGCAGCTGCAGGAAGATGGCACTGAGAAACTGGTGGTTATCGACAACACCGTTTATGATGTGATCAGCGTTGAAGGAGAATACGTTCCGGGTAATGCTACAAACAAATAATTCTCAGTAATTATAAGTTGAATGAATGGGATTCCCCTGCGAAAACAGCGCAGAACTGTGTTTGGTGTTTTTGCGGGGGAATCTGTTGAGTAAGAGGGATTACTATGGGAAATATTTTAACATTTGAAAATGTCGATGCAGGATATGGCCGTGTCCAGATTCTGCATGATCTGTCATTTTCAGTGGAAGAAGGCGAAGTCTATGGTGTCATCGGGCCCAACGGCTGCGGAAAGACCACCATGTTCAATGCCCTGATCGGTCTGATCATCCCTACCAAAGGCAAAATCACATTTAACGGACACGATGTCACCAAGGTCAAACCTGCCGCACGATGCCACATGGGTATCGGCAGAACTTACCAGGTGCCCCGTCCGTTTGAAGGCATGAGCGTCTTCGAAAATGTGCTGGTTGCCGCAGTGCATGGCGCGGGACATTCCGAGCACGAGGGTCGGGGGATCGCCCTGGAGTCACTGAAACTGACGGAATTATACGAAAAGAGAGAGATCCCTGCAGGAGAGCTGACCCTGCTGGACAGAAAACGTCTTGAGATCGCCCGGGCTCTGGGAACCCAGCCGAAGCTCCTCCTTCTGGATGAGGTTGCTGCCGGTCTGACCGAGGCCGAGGTGCAGGACGTTATGAAGATGGTGGCAGACCTGAAGGCCGCCGGTTATTCCATTATCTGGATCGAGCACGTCATCCAGACCATGGTGGAATCCACCGACCATCTGATGTGTATGGCAGAAGGCCACCAGCTGCTGATCGGCGATCCGCGGCCGGTTATGGAATCCAAGGAAGTCGAAGCTGTTTACCTGGGAGTGGAAGAGGAGGATGATGAAGAATGAGTGAGCCTTTATTGAAAGTTGAAGGCATTCAGGCCAAATACGGAGATTTCATCGCTGTTCATTCTGCGACCCTGGATGTGCCGGAAGGAAAGATCGTTTCCCTGATCGGTTCCAACGGCGCCGGCAAATCCACTCTGATGGATACCGTTGCAGGTCTTCACAGGCCGAGTGCAGGCAAGGTGTATTTCAAAGGGGAAGACATTACCGGCCTTCCCGCAGAAAAGATCGTGACCAGAGGTCTGAGCCTGGTTCCCCAGGGAAGCCGCTGCTTCATCCGGATGTCCGTGGAGGACAACCTGATCATGGGCAGTTTCCCGAAGGGCGTCCGGGCGAAGGCCAAGGACAACCTGGAAAAGGTATATAATCTGTTCCCTGTTCTGAAAGAGAAGAGAAACGATGCATCCGGATCTCTTTCCGGCGGACAGCGGCAGATGGTGGCAGTCGGACGTGCCCTGATGACGGATCCGGAGCTGGTGCTCTTCGATGAGATCTCCCTGGGCCTGGCACCGACGGTTATCAAAGACATTTATGCCACGATCAAGAGACTTAATAAAGAAACCGGGATCACGGTTCTGCTGGTGGAGCAGGATACCCAGAGAGCCATGAAGACCGGTGAGCTGTGCCACGTCATGCTGAAGGGCGAAGTCGTTCTGTCCGGCCCGCCGAGAGAACTCGGCGATGACGAGATCAAAAAGGCATACTTCGGTATCTAGGAGAGGGGGTAGAATATATGCAAGTTATACAGCTTATCATCAACGGCATTTTGCTGGGTGGTATCTACGCAGTCCTGGGTGTCGGTATGACCATGATCTTCGGTATCGTAAAGCTGACCAACCTGGCACACGGGGAATTCGTTATCCTGGGTGCATACGGATCCACGCTGCTTGCCCAGGCACTGGGAGTTGATCCCATCCTGACGCTGATCGTAACCATCCCCTGCATGTTCCTCATCGGTATGGGACTGCAGACGGGCCTCATTAACCGGGTTATGCTGAAAGGCTCCGAACCGGCTCTTCTGGTTACCTTCGGTCTTTCCATTATCCTGCAGGACGCAATGCTTCTGCTGTTCACGGCTGACGCACGTCACGCCGGCGCAGCATACAGCTCCACGATTCTCAAGATCGGCGGAATCAATATCGCATTGCTGGATATTATTCTTCTGGTGATCAGCCTTGTGACGATCCTGATCCTGACGATGTTCCTTAACAAGACATATATGGGCCGGTCCATCCGGGCAACTTCGGATGATACCCAGGCCGCATCCCTGATGGGCGTCAGCGTTAAGAAAACATACGCCATCGCCATGGGCATCGCACTGGCAACCGCAGCAGTCGCAGGTCTTTGCATCGGCCTTAAGTGGACCTTCTATGCATCCTCCGGCGGCAGCTACCTGCTGATCGCATTTGGTGTTGTTGTTATCGGTGGTATGGGATCCATTCCCGGAACACTGGTGGCTGGTCTGGTATTCGGTCTGGCACAGGTGATTGGCGGCGCGAACTACGGTCTTCTCGTCAGTTACATCCTGCTGATCATCATGCTTGCCGTAAGACCGCAGGGCTTGTTCAGTAAGTAGGAAGGAGGATGTTATGGGAGACAACAAAACTTTAGCATCAGCTCATAAGCCTATCAAAGTCCTGGACGGCATACCGATGCTGATCATCTGTATCATTATTATTGCAGCGTTATACATATTGGGTATTACAGGTGTGTTCTCAAGTAACCTGATGCGTTACCTGATGAATATCTTCCTTTATATCACCATGGGTGAAATGTGGAACCTGCTGTCAGGCTTCACGGGCATGACCAGCCTGGGCAACCAGACCTTCATCGGTCTGGCCGGATTCTCGGTCGCAGTCATGACCTCCACCTACAGCATGTCCATCTGGGTCGGTATTCTGGTGGCTCTGGTGATCGCCGTGGTCGTGGCACTGCTTCTGTCCTTCGTATTATTCCGGATGCGGGGCATGTATTTTGCCATCGCCACCTGGGTCGTGGCCGAAGCAATCTGCACCTGGTTCCTCAGCTGGAAATACGTCAATCAGGGCGGCGGTATGTCTGTCCGTGCAAAACCGTATCCGAGGATTCCGGAGATCTACCTGATGGCCCTCACCC
This sequence comes from Parasporobacterium sp., assembly GCA_017459985.1. Taxonomy (GTDB): domain Bacteria; phylum Bacillota; class Clostridia; order Lachnospirales; family Lachnospiraceae; genus RGIG5612. The sequence continues at coordinate 56,080 of JAFUBX010000008.1, read as the reverse complement.
TCTGCGTGATCGCCATGGTGGTGGTCTATGTACTGCTCCGGACCAAGACCGGTCTCGGTCTGACCGCCATGAGAGACGATGCGGATGCATCCTCCTCCGTCGGCGTGAATATCTTCAAGTCCAAACTGCTGGTTTATGTCATTGCGGCAGCATTTACCGCGCTGGCAGGTGCCGTCTTCTTCGTCAACAAGCAGACCATCTACCCCAGCTCCGGATTTGATATCAGCTGGACCGTATCCATGGTGTTCATTGTTATCATCGGCGGTATCGGCACCGTGTCCGGCCCCGTCGTCGGCGCCATCATCTACGTTCTGCTGAGCGAGATTCTGGCCAAGCTGCCCGGATGGTCCAACATCATTCTCGGCGCCATTGCCATCCTGGTTATCATTTTCCTGCCGGACGGCATCATGGGAACTCTCCAGAAGAAGCTCCACTTCGAGCTCTTCTCCCAGAAGAGATTCTCAGAGCCCAAGAAGAACCTTCGGGCCAAAGCCCAGATGCAGGCATAACCCGCTTTGCTTTGAGCGGCGGTACAGCCGGCGTAGCCACTTCGGGCGGCCGGCACCGACATAACAACTGAAAATCAATTCTGTAAGAGGCATGCGGCTTGTACGCGTGCCTCTTATTCTTCACCTTTACCTCGGCCTTTGCCGAAGGCTTGAGCATCTCCGGATGGGTCGAAGGTATTTATCATTCCAGCCGAAGCAATTTCTCACGAAGCGGCTCAGAATCATGGTAAAAATGAGAAACCCGAAGCAATTTCTCACGAAATGGCTCAGAATCACATCGAATATAAGAAATCATAGAATTACAGGAATATGCAGCTACCCTCTTCCAGGCCTGCGGTGGGGTCCTGAGCGGGAACATTTTTACACTTTGTATAAATATCAAATCCGCTGATTGACTGGAAAGTTTGGCATCAGGTACAATAACCGACATACAGAAGAGTCGAAAAAAGAACAGTCTTGGAGGAATGAAAATGGACGAGTTTGAATTAAAAGCTGCATATGTTAATCCGGAAACGGCTACGGATCCGATCACGGCCGCAACGCCCTGGGAACCCTTCCTGGGAAGCCTCCCGTTTCATCTGGATTATTATAACGGAACTTTATATGAGGGCGTGAAGGCTGCGGCTGAGCGGTTTCCGAATTATATCGCCTTTGATTTCATGGGAAGATCCACGACATATAAGAAAATGCTGGGGGAGATCCAGCGCTGCGCCAGATCTTTGAAAACCCTCGGAATCCGCGAAGGGGATCATGTGACCATCGCGCTTCCGAACTGCCCGCAGGCTATTTTCGCTTTCTATGCTCTGAACTGCATCGGGGCTGTGGCCAATATGGTGCATCCTCTTTCCGCGGAGAAGGAACTGGAGTTTTACATTAATATTTCCAACAGTATTACGGTGATCACCCTGGATCAGTTCTACAACAAGATCGAGGCGATCCGGCAGAACACCAAACTGGTTAACGTGGTGATCGCGTCCATTAAGGACGAGCTGTCCAAACCGGTGAAGGCAGGTTATATGCTGACGGAAGGCCGCAAGGTAAAGAAGATCCCGAAGGACGCGCCGGTGATCCGCTGGAACGAATTTATGAACATCGGAAAGGCCTGCTTCTGGGATTATGAAGTGTCCAAGGATGCCAACGATACCGCAGTCATCCTTTATTCCGGCGGAACAACGGGAACCACCAAGGGCATCGAGCTGTCCAACCGCAACTTCAACGCCCTGGCTGCCCAGATCGTCGGCGTCAATCCCATGTTTATGGCCGGGGACCGTATGCTGGCAGCCATGCCCGTGTTCCATGGATTCGGGCTGGGCGTCTGCATTCATTCCATGCTGTTTAACGGCGGACGCTGCATTCTGATTCCGCGGTTTACGCCCAAGAGCTATGCAAAACAGATTACGAAATACAAATGCAATTTCATTGCCGGTGTGCCGACGCTGTACGAAGCCCTGCTGCGGCTGGACAGCATGGAAAAGGCAGACCTGAGCAGCCTGAAGGGAGTATTTTCCGGAGGAGATTCCCTGTCCATCGAACTGAAGAAGAAATTCGACAAATTCCTGTATGACCATCATGCTTCCATCCAGGTACGGGAAGGCTACGGCACCACCGAGACGGTGACTGCCTGCTGCCTGACTCCGCCCACCATGCACAAGGAAGGAAGCATCGGCGTTCCATTCCCGGATACCTTCATCAAGATCGTGCGTCCCGGTACTGACGAGGAGCTTCCCTATGGCGAAGAGGGCGAGATCCTGCTGGCCGGCCCCACTGTGATGAAGGGGTATATGAATAATGAAGAAGAGACCGCCAACACTCTGCGCAAGCACAGCGACGGCCTGACCTGGGTGTACACCGGTGACCTGGGATGCATGGATCAGGAGGGATTTGTGTATTTCAAAGGCCGTGCCAAGAGAATGATCATCAGCTCCGGCTATAATGTATATCCGGCCCAGATGGAAAATATTCTGGACGGCAACGAGATGGTGCACATGAGCTGTGTCATCGGCCTCCCGGATTCCTACAAAATGCAGAAGGTCAAAGCGTTTGTCGTCTTAAAGCCCGGATATGAGCCCTCCGATGAGAACTGGCTGAAGCTCATGGCGTATTGCAAAAAGCATGTGGCAAAATACGCCATGCCCTGTGATATCGTGTTCCGCGACTCCCTGCCCACCACGCTGGTCGGCAAGGTGGCATACCGGATCCTGGAGGAAGAGGAGCTGGCAAAGCTGGCAGCCATGACAGAGGAAGAGAAGAATGCCGTCGATCCGGGAACCGCGCGAAAAGAAGAGATCGCCCGGATGGCAGCGTCATTGGAGGAGGATGATATTCCGGTGATGGAAGGCGCACAGGAGGACTGACCCGTCGTGCGGCATAAATGAATCGGAGCAGCCTGAAAGCAGCGGGAGGACTGCCCGCCGTGCTGAGGCTGTCAGGTGAGTGAAAAATTGCGCAGGATCTCATTTTCTGGTTCACGGAAAGGCAGGAATGTTGTATAATGGCTCCGACTGTGTTTGAACAATCATCATTCCGGGGGGAGAAAACCAATGGCAAAAAAGAAAACACGCAGACGTTTTGGCGACAGGCGCGACGGAAAGCTGATCCGGGATCTGGATCCGATGCATGTGATCACACCGATCCTTTATCCGAACCGCTGCGATAATGAGGCATATTTTCTGGAACGTTTTGAAATGGCCCCGATCAGAGAATATCTGGCGAAGATCAATGAGAAAGAAACGGATTTCCCGTATACACCTTTCCACATCCTGGTCACAGCGGTCATTAAGGTCCTGACCCTGCGTCCGCGGCTGAACCGGTTCGTCGCCAATAAACTGATGTATCAGCGAAATGAAGTGACGGCGTCCTTTGTGGTCAAGAAGCTCTTTACGGACAATGGTGCGGAGGCGCTGGCGCTGGTGAAGGCAGCGGAGAACGATACGATCTTCACCATTCACCACAAACTGTATGAGCAGATCACTACCGGCCGCAGCAATCAGGTGGACAAATCCTCGGAAAGTATGGATATCGTCAGCCGGATGCCGAGGCGTATGACCCGTCTGTTCTGTGAATTCATCTGTTTCCTTGACCGGATCGGCAAATGCCCGTATTCCCTGATTGCGACGGACCCGTACTATCAGTCCGTGGTGCTTTCCAACCTGGGATCCCTGAAGCTGAACGTGGGCTATCACCATCTGACCAACTGGGGCACCTGCTCCCTGTTCGCCATCATGGGCGAGATCAAGGATACGATGTACCGGAAGGAAGACGGAACGATTGATTTCCATGAGACGGTGGATGTGGGTCTTACCGTAGACGAAAGACTGGCTGACGGATACTACTACGCCAAGTCCCTCAGACTTCTGAAGAAGATCCTGGCCAATCCGGAGGTGCTGGAGCTTCCGATGAATGCAGAGATTGATTATTGATCCGGACAATCCGGACGGGCGGGATCGTCCAGCCGGGCAAGCTTGAATGATAAAGTCAGATGAAGCAGTTCATCTGGCTTTTTTAAATCGGTCCGGCCGATCTCACAGATGCGTCGGATCCGGTAAATAATGGTTGCCCGGTGAGTGAAAAGGGCTGCTGCCGTCTGGACTGCGTTCTGATTGTGGAGAAGGTACTCCTCCAGCGTTTTCAGATATTCGGTCCGGTACATCCGGTCGTGTTCCCGCAGGCGGATATACACAGGGGAGAGCAGGTCTTCAGGCGCGAATTCCCGGGCGGCGGCATCCATCATGTAGTAGAGTGCACAATCCCTGAAATAGACAAGTCCGGAAGGCTGTGTTTGGGCGGAAAGATTTGCCTGCTTGCCGGCAGGCTGCGTCTGGATACTGAGCCGGAATGCGGTCCGGGCCTGCCGCCAGCATCGGCTCAGCTGATACAGGCTGGCGAAGGGATTGGAGGCTCCGGCACAGAGCTTCTGGCTCCGGAAGATCTCCTCCAGCCGGTCCGGGATGTCCGGCGAGCGGGTGATATTTGCGAGGATCAGGGTCTGTCCGTGATACGCAAATGCGAATATTTCCGGGAAGGTCCGGAAAAAGGCAGGCTCCAGGCCGGCGCAGATCACACAAAAGGTATCGTCGGAAGACCAGCGGATGCGGCTCAGTTCAGACTCCAGCATGGGACGGTTCCAGACTCCGTCCTCCAGAGCCTGGGTAAACAGGCCCTTCAGGGCGGAGGTGTCGTGGGAATAGATTCCGTATTCCCGGCGCAGGATGGCCTCCGCATATTCCGCCAGCAGCTCCAGAAACTGAAAATCGGTTTCCGTAAAGCTGCGTCTGTCCCCGATCAGGACCAGATGATAGATAATGGAATCGCCGGCAAACAGGTTCCGCACAATGATCCGGCGCTGAAGTTCCGGATGGAAGGCGATAAAGGGCTCTCGCTCTGTGGTAAGCCGGCGGTCGTAGGAACCCTTCCGCAGGGGGTTCAGCAGATCTGTTTCCGGATCCAGGGAACTGCAGAGCCGGATCTGATTTTCAAATACATCCTGTGAAACGTCGATGATCCGGAAAAGTGCGGCATCCCCGTCCCCGGACTGCTGGATCCGGTTCAACTGTTCTTCCCAGGCATCGTAATAGTCGAAGATTTCGTTTACAAGTTCGTAGATCTGCAGGGCATTCAGGGTCCCTTCCAGCAGGATCACCGCCGGACAGGATTTGAGAGCCGCATCATATGCATCGGCCGGCTCCGACCGCTGCACGCCGGAGACGATCAGAGCACAGCCGTTATGGTACTCGGTGATCCGGCTGATTTCCTCGATGGAAGCGATGTAAAGGGTATCGGCCAGAAGCTGGGCGGCGTCATTCAGAAACACCGGCCGTTCCAGCCGGATCGTGCTGTAAATATCCTTGAACCGCAGAATCCCTGCCTTCTTCTCCAACCGCTCCGCGATCATTTTCAGCGACAGCTTCATGGGCGTTCCCCTTTCCCGTAAGATGCTGCCATTATACCATACTTCGGCCTGCTGTGGGAGATTTGCGCTCCGGGGGGATCGGGTTGTAACGGGCTCCGTGCTGTCGGACCGCAAACAACCTCTTGCCAAACTTCCTTTAATTTATTATGATAATTCAGTTGAGAAAATGCGCTTTACGATGGAGGACAGACATGTTTCAGGATTATAAATATTATCTGAAGGAGCCGTATGATTTTTATAAGTCGACCTGGTTCGGCATCGGGCTCGCTGTGTGGGTCATCGGCGGGGTTCTGAGATATATTTATGAACTCATCTTCTACTGGTTCAATTCCGGGCGGCTGGTATGGTATTTCCGCGGAAGTACCTTCGGACCGTGGATCGATGTATACTGCATCGTTTCCCTGCTGATGTTTCTGGCGCTGTATAAACTGCGCCGGCAGCCCTGGTTCGTGATACTGATCAGCGCGGCGGCCGGATCGGCGGTTCAGCTGGGGATCGGGCTTTTACTGTACTACGTCTGCGGCGGGATCCGGGTCTGGAATTACAACCTGGAGATTTTGAATTACGGAAGTCTCGGCGGATTTATCTGCGTCCGGTCAGCGGTGGAATTTGCGGTGCTGGCGCTGTTGATCATTTATGTGGTGGTCCCGCTGATTTTCCGGATGGCCTGCAATCTCAGTCCCGTGACATTTGCTCTGATCTGGTATATTATCGGATTCCTCTGCATCGCGGATATTGTATACAATGATATCGTCTGCGCCTTTGTTCCGGGAATGATCAGCGCACAGCAGATCTACCAGAACATCGGGTTCAAATATATGAGTTATTAAGATCAGCCGCAGCCGTTCAGCGCTTCGGATGGAAAAGAGGAGAACATGAAAACACCATTTTACATTACAACCGCTATTGCCTATACATCGGGCAAACCACATATCGGCAATACCTACGAGATCGTACTGGCGGACGCAATCGCCCGTTTCCGGAGAATGGAAGGGTATGACGTCCGTTTCCAGACCGGAACGGATGAGCACGGCCAGAAGATCGAGGACCGGGCCGGCAGGGCCGGAGTCACTCCGAAGGAGTTTGTGGATTCCACAGCCGCCGAGGTGAAGCGCATCTGGGATCTGATGAACACCTCCTATGACCGTTTCATCCGCACCACGGATGAGGATCATGAACGGCAGGTGCAGAAGATCTTCCGGAAATTATACGAGCAGGGCGATATCTATAAAGGCGCCTATGAAGGCATGTACTGCAAGGAGTGCGAGGCATTCTATACTCCGAGCCAGATCAAGGACGGCCGCTGCCCGGACTGCAATATGGAAGTGCACCCCGCCAAGGAGGAGGCCTATTTCTTCAAGATGAGCAAATATGCCGACCGCCTGATCGAGCATATCGAGACCCATCCGGAGTTTATTCAGCCGGAATCCCGGAAAAATGAGATGATGAATAATTTCCTGAAACCGGGTCTGCAGGATCTGTGCGTTTCGAGAACCTCGTTCAAATGGGGTATCCCGGTGGATTTTGATCCGGAGCATGTGATCTATGTCTGGATCGATGCATTATCCAACTATATCACCGGCCTCGGATATGATGTGGACGGTGAACACGGGGAGCTTTACAGAAAATACTGGCCGGCGGATCTGCATCTGATCGGCAAGGATATTCTGCGGTTCCATACAATCTACTGGCCGATCATGCTGATGGCTCTGGATGTGCCGCTGCCGAAGCAGGTCTTCGGGCATCCCTGGCTGCTTCTGGCGAAAAAGGAGGACGAGGCGGATGCCGATGCGCCTCTGAAGATGAGCAAATCCAAAGGCAATGTGATCTATGCCGATGATCTGGTGGAAGTGTTCGGCGTGGATGCGGTCCGCTATTTTGTGCTTCATGAGATGCCCTTTGACAACGATGGAACCATTTCCTGGGAGCTGATGGTGGAGCGGGTGAATTCCGATCTGGCCAATACCCTCGGCAATCTGGTGAACCGGACCATTTCCATGTCCAACAAATATTTTGGCGGACTGGTGGAAAATAAAGGCAATGAGTCCGAGTCTGACGAGATCAAAGCGCTGGATGCCGAATTCAAGTCCTTTGTGACCGGGATCCGGGATAAGGCCGTAGAGAAGATGACGGATCTGCACGCCGCTGATGCCATGACGGAGATCTGGAACCTGTTCAAGAGATGCAACAAATATATCGACGAAACGGAGCCCTGGGTGCTGGCAAAACAGGAGGACCGCAAAGACCGTCTGGCCACGGTGCTGTACAATCTGATCGAGGGAATCACGATCGGGGCCGCCATGATCCAGCCCTTTATGCCGGATACTGCGGACAATATCGTCCGCCAGCTGAATACACAGCTCCGTCCCTTTGAGCAGCTCGGTGAGTTCGGGCTCTATCCTTCCGGAAACCATGTGACGGAGAAGCCGCAGATCCTTTTCGCCCGCCGGGATGTGAAGGAAGTGCTGGCGCAGGTGGAAAGCCTGGCATAGGAGTAATGACAGATCTATGGCAATGATTTTTGATACACATGCGCATTATGATGATCATGCATTTGATGAAGACCGGGAAGAACTTCTTTCCGGTCTTTTCAGAAAGGGCGTCGGACTCATAATGGATGCCTCCGCAGCTGCCCGGAGCATGCCCCGCATCCTGCAGCTGACCAGGAACTATGGGTTTCTATATGGCTCCGCGGGACTTCATCCCTGCGAGACGTATAGCTGCGGGGACAATATGGGCCGGCCGGTCATGGATTGCGGGAGCATTTTGGGCCAGCAGGTCGAAGATGGCGGAGATGTTCCGGGCCAGCAGGCAAAGACTCCGGAGGAAGCGCCTGGGATCCCCGGAGTGTCAGCAAAGTTCCGACAGGCGATTGCGCTGTTCGGGGAAGATGAGATCATTACCGCTGACTGGAGAGCGGGCGACCGGGAGGAGCTTTTGATCCGGGCCATGCTGACAGAACCCCGGATCCAGGCAGTGGGCGAGATCGGACTGGATTATCATTATGAAGATACCCGCAAAGAAGTGCAGAAAGACTGGTTCGCCCGCCAGATCGCCATTGCACGGGAATTTTGCAAGCCGATCTTCATTCACAGCCGGGACGCGGCGGCGGACACGCTGGACATGGTGAAGTCGGAACACGCGGCCGATGTGGGCGGCATTATCCATTGCTTTTCCTACAGTAAAGAAATGGCGGCGGCTTATCTGGATCTCGGGTTTCTGATCGGGATCGGCGGCGTGCTTACCTACAAGAACGCCAAAAAGCTGAAGGATGTGGCGGCATATGTGCCCCTGACGTCAATCGTGCTGGAAACGGATTGCCCCTATCTGGCGCCGGCCCCCTTCCGCGGGAAACGCAATGATTCCTCCCTGCTTAACTATGTCGCTGAGGCACTTGCCCAGATCAAAGGAGTCTCTGTGGAGGAAGTGATCACCGTCACGGAGGCAAATGCCCGACGAGTGTATCGCATCGGATGACAATATGGCGGAAATGTCATGCGGAAAATGAAAAGTTCGAAAAACGCATGAGTAAGTACCGCAATGCTCACACTTTTCGACAGGGCTTGCCGAAAAATTGCAGCAATGCGTGAGATTTTCGGCAGGCAGCCCCTGTGGCCCCGGTTTTTGCCGAAAAAATGAAGCATTGCGCGAGATTTTCGGCATAACTCACCCTCAGCGGAACCCTGTTGACGAAAAATTGCAGCAATGCGTGAGATCTTTGACAACGGCTGCCGAAAAAGTGCAGCATTGCGGTAAATCACATTGGAGATAGACAGGGTCAGGGCGGAAAGCCTAAAATGTCATGCGGAAAATGAAAAGTTCGAAAAACGCATGACAGCAGGAACGGAAAGGATTCTCGATTCGAGAAAAAATAAAGGATTGCTATGGCAGGAACAAACACGACCACCATTGAATTGCTGAAAAAATATGATTTTCCGATCCAGAAGAAGTACGGGCAGAATTTTCTGATCGACGACAATATTCTGAACGGAATTGTAAATGCGGCGGAGGTTTCGGAGGGGGACACGGTGCTGGAGATCGGCCCCGGGCTGGGAGCTCTTACGGGGGCTTTGTGCCGGGCAGCTTCCGGCGGCAGAGTCATCGCGGTGGAAGTGGACAAAATGCTGATCCCGATCCTGAACGAGACGCTGCAGGATTACGACAATCTGACGATCATCAATCAGGATATCCTGAAGGTGGATATCGGCTCGCTCCTGCAGGAAGGCGAGAAGAACATCAAAGTGGTCGCCAATCTTCCTTATTACATTACGACGCCGGTGATCATGGAACTGCTGGAGCACCAGAGCCGCATCCGGAGTATTACGGTGATGATCCAGAAGGAGGTTGCGGAACGGATGCAGGAAGGTCCCGGGAGCAAGAGCTACGGGGCGCTGTCCCTGGCGGTGCAGTTCTATTCGAAGCCGGAGTATCTCATGACAGTTTCGAGAAATTGCTTTCTTCCCCGGCCGGAAGTGGATTCAGCGGTGATCCGGCTGGATATTTATAATGAAGAGGAACGGCCTGTACAGCCCCGGGATCCGGAGCAAATGTTCCGGATCATCCGCGCGGCATTTAATCAGAGGCGTAAGACCCTGATGAATGCCCTTTCCAACGCGGGGCTCACCGGAATCTCCAAGGAAAATGTGGCCGAGGCCCTGCAGAATATGGGAATTTCGGAGACGGTGCGGGGAGAGGCCCTGACACTTGCGCAGTTTGCAGAGCTGTCGGACCGGCTGCTTACACCGTGCGCTGACGCAGACGGCGGATTCTCAGATAATAAATCATTGTTCCGATGATGCAGGCGAGGGCGATCCACTGGCTGGTGGAAAAGGGCCCCCACAGGCCGCGGATCGAGTCTCCTCGCAGAAATTCATCGAAGAACCGGATGATCCCGTAGACAAACAGATAAACCGCGAAGATCGGATATCGGTTCACGGTTTTCAGATAGACGGATACCAGAATGCAGCACAGGATCACTTCCAGAACCGCTTCCAGCGGCTGGACGGGGAAGCGGGCGAAGTCCGCAATGTGGTCGCTGATCCCGGGATTGATGTGGGCATCTGTATATTGGATCGAAAGGATGCCGTGGTATTCGATGCCATAGCAGCATCCGCCCAGCGTACAGCCCAGCCGGCCGAAGGCGTGCATCAGCGGGAATGCGCAGCTCAGCACATTCAGATAGGGGCGGACAGGCAGACGCAGGATGCGGCAGAAGATCCATACCCCTGCGGCAGCCCCGAATAACCCTCCATAGAATACCATTCCGGAAGCGGCATTCAATACCGCAGTCAGAAAACTCCCGACATCATAGATGGATGCGCCGTATTTGGCTGTAAAATCCGGAAGCCCCACCAGAAAGAACAGCAGATGGGCGCCGACAAACATAAAGAAAATGGCAAACAGACTGCAGACAAACATCCGCTGTCTGTCATGGGGCTGTTTGTATCCGAGAAAAATAACCAGCAGCGCCCCGCAGAACAGGCCGGCTGCTGCGCAAATCATATAGGGGTCTGATAATTTCGCAAGCATGATGTTACTATAACAAAAGAGGATGTTCATTGCAAGGCTGAGAGCGAGTGTGCTATAATGGCTGGCAGCAGAAAACGCAGGAAAGAAAGCAGGTTCATGCCGGAGATGGAAACACGGATTCTGAAATATGATCAGCCGGAGGCGGAAGTATCGCCGGCAGTTGCGGGAGTGATGACGCAGCCGGCCGGGCACAGGTCACCCGCCCGGATCGCCGGGGAGATCCTCCGGAATGGCGGGATCGTGGCATTTCCCACCGATACGGTGTACGGGCTGGGGGCGGTGTATTCCGATGCGCAGGCAGTCAGGAAGATCTTCGCAGCCAAAGGCCGGCCGGAGAATAAGCCCCTCAGCATCCTGGTTTCAGGTCCGCAGCAGGCAGAACAGCTGGCCCTGGAGGTCAGCCCGAAGGCCCGGAAACTGATGGAGGCCTTCTGGCCGGGAGCGCTGACCATCATCTTCCGCAGGAACCCGCAGGCCGGGATCCCGGAGGAAGTAACAGCCGGCGGAGACACCATCGGAGTGCGGATGCCGGAAAGCAGGGCTGCCCTGGAGGTCATCCGGGAGGCCGGAGCGCCTGTTGCGGCGCCGTCGGCCAATCGCTCCGGAAAGCGCAGCGCCGCCAGTGCCCGGGACGTGATCGAGGATCTGGACGGCCGGATCGACCTCATTATCGACGGAGGAAGCTGTCCGGTGGGAATTTCCTCCACGGTGCTTGATTTCACGGAAGGAACCATCCGGATCCTGCGGGAAGGAACGATCACAAGGGCGATGATCGAAGAAGTCCTCGCACAGTGAGTGGGCGATTACAAAGCCTGCCGGCCCCTTTGCAGGAAGTCTTCGCAGTGTGACCCTGCAGCAAAAGACACAACAGTATTCACCAGACGCGCAGCAGCACGCCTGTGTAATGAGGAAACATGACAAGAATCAGACATATTATTTTTCTGGATGAGGAAGGAACGGGGCTGAGCCCCTATGCGGAGATCCTCCTTAGGAAGAAACTGGAGGATCAGGGCATCGGGGAGATCCGGGTGTCGTCCCGGGGCAATGTGGTCCTGTTTCCGGAACCCGCCAATCAGAAGATTACGGAGCTTGCCAGGATGAAGGGCCTGTCCCTGGAGGATTACCGGGCAGCCGCCCTGGAGGGAACCGAGTTTTCCGAGAACACACTGGTGCTGACCTTTAATGCGGACAGCAAGCAGAAGGTTTACGACAGTTTTCCCAACGCGGTCAACGTGTATATGATCCGGGAATACGTCGGGGAGTCCGGCGACATTGTCCTTCCGCTGGGAGGCAGCATTGAGGATTACAATACCGTCTGCTCCGTGGTGGATCGGGTAACGGACCGCCTGTTGGAGAAACTGAGCTAAGCCGTCAGAGACATACGGACAGAGAAACTAAGACAGGAGAAAAAAGATGATTGCAGTCGGAAGCGACCACGCAGGTTACGAATTAAAAAAGGAACTGCTCCGGCATCTGAAGGACCGGGGCTTTGAAACCGAGGATTACGGGACATACAGCGAGGAGTCCTGTGATTATCCGGATTATGCGAAGAAAGTGGCGGAGGCGGTGGTCTCCGGAAAGGCGGACCGGGGACTGCTGGTCTGCGGAACGGGCATCGGCATGAGCATTGCCGCCAACAAGGTGAAGGGCATCCGGGCCGCCGTGCTGTCGGATGAATTTTCCGCCCAGGCAACCCGGGAGCACAACGACGCCAATATCCTGTGCCTCGGCGCCAGAGTGCTGGAGACAGAGAAGGCAGAGAAGCTGCTGGATATTTTTCTGGACACCCCCTTCTCCCAGGGACCGAACCATGTAAGACGCATCAGCAAACTGGAGGAACTGTCATGAGCAATAAACGACTGGATTATATCAACTGGGACGAATATTTTATGGGAGTGGCCCAGCTTGCGGCCAAACGGTCCAAAGACCCTTCCACCCAGGTGGGAGCCTGCATCGTGAGCCCTGATAATAAGATCCTGTCCATCGGTTACAACGGATTTCCCATCGGCTGCTCCGATGACGAATTCCCCTGGGAAAAGACCGACACGACTCCGGATCATAACAAATATCTGTATTCCACCCACAGTGAGCTGAATGCGATCCTGAATTACCGGGGCGGCAGCCTGGAGGGGACCAAGCTGTATGTGACCTTGTTCCCCTGTAATGAATGTGCCAAGGCCATCATCCAGTCCGGAATCAAGACCCTGATCTACGACAGCGACAAATACGCCGGCACCGATGGAGTGGTGGCGTCGAAGAGGATGCTGGATGCCGCCGGAGTCCGTTATGTGCAGTATAAAAGGACCGGCCGGCAGGTGACGCTGGATCTGTAAGAGGCGCAGGGATGTTCAGACAGGGTGACTGGGTGACAATCAAATACGGGGAATACCAGGGGCGGTACGGCAAGGTGTCGGCGGTCCATGTTGACGGAAGCTGCATGGTGATCCCTTATAACGGGGCCAATGAGCCGGGGCAGGTGATCTCCTTGGATGATTCCGGCCTCTCCCTGATTGAGCCGCGGATCCTCAGCCGGACGGAACTGGAAAATCTGATGAAGGCCAGGGTCATGTACCGGGACATCGCCCCGGAGGTGTTTCCGGCATTCAACATCCGGGCCGGCGGGACTTATCGTCTGGAACCGGAGGACATTGTGGAAGCCCTCCGGAATATCAACCGGAGAACGGATCCTTTGGGAGAGTTTAAGGAATGGTTCTGGCTGATCCAGAATCTGTTCTATGAGGACCTTCAGATCCGCGAACGGTATGACGAGGACGAATTTTCCGATGCTCCGGAGACGGAGGACCAGCTGTTTTCCACGGTTTTTTCCCTGACGGAACGGCTGTACTGGAGGCTGGAGGAACGGTTCGTTTCCCGGGAAGATACGGAGAAATATATTGTCCGGTTTGATGAGGAGACCTCCTGGGACGACAATATCCTGACCAATACGGGCCTGGAGGAAACCGCCTATAAAGCGGTCTGCGAGGATATTGCGGGCCGGGTCCGGACATTCGAATATAATCGGCAGCGTCCGCGGAAGGAGTGGGTCTATTGCCCCTCCCAGAAGCGGCATATCATCAATTCCTATGAAAGCGAGGAGGCCCTTGCCGATACTTCCCGTCAGGAACAGGCGCTGTACCGCAAATGTGTCAAAGACCTGTTTGCGTTAAATGATACCCAGGCGATGAAGATCCTGGCCTGGGGGTATCTGGAGGGAAGCGCGGTCTACCGGCAGAATTTCCGGCTGGCGGAGCGGTATCTTCTGAAGCTTTATCAGAAAACCGGGGACGCATATGCGGCCAATGCCCTGGGAGGCCTGTATTATGAGGGACTGACCCGGAAGGGGGAGCCGGATTATGAGAAGGCGTTCTTTTATTATTCCTACGGAGCGCTGGCGGGGATCGATGAGTCGATCTACAGCTGCGGGGATATGCTGATCCACGGGCAGGGAACGGTCCGGAATATCGATACGGGAATGAATCTGATCGTTGACGGATACAAGGATACCATGTATCGTTTCAGCGAAGGGGAATTTGATAACCGGTTCGCGGATTATGCGCTGAAGATGGGCAATATCTGCCGGGAAAATATCATTCTCGGCATGGGAGCCCGGGATGCCTACAAGTTCTACCTGGAAGCGCAGTTTGCGATCCGCAAGCGCCGGAAGGCCGGCGGATTTTTCCGGGATGAGGTGGTGGAAGAGAAGATCTCCCAGGCGATACAGAACATCCGGGAGACCTATCAGCCGGATCCGGACCGCAATGTGCTGAAGGCGGATTTTCCGATCTATATCAGCCACCTGTTTGAGGACCGGTTTCCGATCCGGATCACCATCGGGCAGGATCCGTCGGGATATTTCCTGAAAATGAGCCGGTTCCGTTTGGTTCCGGGGGATACGCCCCGGATCCTGGTGACATTTCCCGAACTGTCCTACGTGAATCTGGTCTCGGAACTGACCTTCCGGCTCGAAGATGTGGGCGTGGTGAAGGTGCCGGACAGCGGGGAGACCTTCCTGACGGATGGATTTACCAAAAATGAGAATACCAACGCGCTGGAGTTTTATTCCGGAGGCGAATGTATTGCGGCCATCGAGGCAAAATGGTTTGTGATCGATGTGGCAAAAGAAAAAATGCTGATGAAAATGAGCCCGGGTTCAATCTGATCCCGGCCATGGCGGAGACGTGAGATTATGAGCAGTTCAATGAAAAAGGTACTGATAGGAATGATTGCAGCTCTGGTGATCCTGATCGTGATCATCGTGATCCTGGCGACCAGGGATACGGTAGTGAAGGAGCCGGAGCAGATGGGAGAGACGATTATCGCAGAGAAGGTCACGGAGCCGGCCACCCAGGCGGAACCGGAGACAGAGGAGGCCGCGCCGCAGCCTGAGGTGGTGGATCTGCCTAATGAGAAGGAGGTTCGGCTGTATGTGGACAACGGCGGTGTGATGCAGCTGGTGAGCCAGTACAGCAGCGTATGGACGCCGGATGCGGACATTGCGATTTTTGAAGCCTTCAATTCCGAACAGGCGGAGATTTCGTATGATGATTATTATACGGTGCACGAGATCTACTGGAACGCGGTGGAGACGGAGACCCGCTACAAAATCGGATATGAATTAAGTTTTGCTGTAAATGGCGAAAAAAAGGTGTATACTATACTGGAGCCGCAGGATATTTCCGGCAATCCGGACCTGTTCATGGGGGATGCTGCCCAGGACGAGGTCACAGGATATATGGGCGCCTGGGTGTATAATGATATCGGCCAGACCGGGGTCTACATTCATCTGACTCAGGAAGAAATGACGGATGATGTGCTGATGACTTCGATCAAGCTGAGGCCGACACCCCAGTCGGATCAGATCACGGATTTCCGGCTGAAGGTCTTCTCCTATTCCTCTGAGGCGGAGTTTGACGACCAGGGACATTACATCGGGACCCATGGATATGAGATCCCCGTGATCAATGAAGGCTGACGCGGCGGTGGATAAAGGTTTTCACAGGTAAATGCCTGCAGATAAAACAAGTTCGAAAACAATTATTAGGAGGTTGTGTTATGAGCGAAAAAAAGGGTATTATTCAGGAGTTTAAAGAGTTTATCAATCAGGGCAACGTGATGGATCTGGCAGTTGGCGTGATCATCGGTGCTGCCTTCAAGGCAATCGTTGATTCCCTGGTGGGAGACCTGATCTCTCCGATCATCGGTTCTATCTTCAAAATGGATTTCTCCGATCTGTCAGTCAACATCAACGGCGCAGAGCTGATGTATGGTAACTTTATTATGTCAGTCCTGAATTTCTTTATCATCGCCATCGTGCTGTTCTGCATCATCAAGGCATTTAACAAAGCAAGAAATGCAGTCAAGAAACCGGTGGAAGAAGCACCTGCAGCACCGGAGACCAAGGTCTGCCCGTTCTGCAAGAGCGAGATTGCAATCGACGCCTGCAGATGCCCGCATTGTACATCTGAGATCAAAGACTGATCGTCCTGCATTTAAGTTCAGGAAGTATTGCTGCCCGGTTCCGCCGGGCAGTTTTTTCGTAAGGCCGCATCCTCTGCAAGGCTGCATCGCCTGCAAATCCGGACGAAAAGCATTTGTATTACACAATACATTATGATATAATGCCTTGGTTAAAAAAGTGACTTGTCGGGGAAATATATGGAACAGTATTTCATCAAAGGCGGAAATCCGCTGAAAGGCACAGTTGATATCTGCGGGGCCAAGAATGCTGCGCTGGCGCTGATCGCAGCAGCAATCCTGACCCAGGAACCGGTGGTGATCAGTAATCTGCCGGACGTCAGTGATATCAATCTTCTGTTAGATGCGATTGCTCAGATCGGAGCCGTAGTTGAACGCATAGACAGACATAAAGTTAAGATCATCGGAGCCACCGTACATTCCTGTGTTCTTAATTATGAATATATCAGTAAGATCCGCGCTTCCTATTATCTGCTGGGGAGCCTGCTGGGACGGTTTCATCAGGCAGAGGTGGCCATGCCGGGCGGATGCGTGATCGGAGCAAGACCGATCGACCAGCACATCAAGGGATTTGAAGCCCTCGGAGCCGTGGTGGATCTGGAGGACGGGCAGATCAAGGCCAGAGCGGACGCGCTGACTGGTAATCATATTTATTTCGACGTTGTGTCTGTCGGGGCCACGATCAATGTAATGCTGGCGGCCGTACTGGCGGACGGCAATACGATCATTGAAAATCCGGCCAAGGAGCCCCACGTGGTGGACCTGGCAAATATGCTGAACAGCATGGGCGCCCATATCAGAGGCGCAGGAACGGATGTGATCCGGATCCGGGGCGTGAAGTCTCTGCACAAGACAGACTATACGGTGATCCCGGATCAGATTGAGGCGGGAACCTTCCTGTTCGCGGGAGCGGCCACCGGCGGAGATGTGACGGTCAATAACGTGATCCCGAAGCATCTGGAGTCCATCACAGCCAAGCTGGAAGATATCGGATGCTTTATCGAAGAATATGACGAGGCAGTCCGTGTTGTTGCCGGTCCGCAGCTGCACGGGACCCAGGTGAAGACCCTTCCGTATCCCGGATTTCCGACGGATATGCAGCCCCAGATGACCGTGGCGCTGACCGTGTCGGAGGGTATCAGCACAGTGACCGAGAGCATTTTTGAAAACCGGTTCAAATATGCCGGCGAACTGGCCCGCATGGGAGCCCGCATCAAGATCGAGGCTAATACCGCCATCATCACAGGCGTGAAACATCTTAAGGGGGCCCAGGTCAGCGCACCGGATCTGAGAGCCGGCGCAGCCTTGACGATCGCCGGGCTGGCAGCCCAGGGTGTGACCCAGGTCGGAGGCGTGGAGTATATCCAGAGAGGATACGAGGATTTCGATGTCAAACTGAGAAGTCTTGGAGCAGATATCCGGAAGATCGATCCTGCCGATCAGGAGGCGATTGAGCAGTTCCGGCAGAAATGCAGCTGAGACCCCGGCGGACGGCATCGGATACCGGACAGAGTTGTCCGGAACAGGAGCATTCAGGATAAACCGAGTAGGATCAGTTCCTACTCGATTTGTTGCTGTAGAGCCCTGCGAAGTCTCAGAAATTCAGAATAGTTTAGTTTTAGTTCATGATTTCACTGTATAATATCCTGGTTTATTTCGGATTTCGGAAAATCATGAAGAATGGAGTATAAAATATGAGCAGAAGATTATTTACCTCAGAGTCTGTCACGGAAGGACATCCGGATAAGATCTGTGATACGATTTCAGACCGGATCCTGGACGCGATCCTGGAACAGGACCCTTACGGAAGGGTGGCCTGCGAGGTTTGTACCACCACGGATTTTGTTCTGGTTATGGGGGAGATCACCACGACCGCCAGTGTGGATTATGAGAAGATCGTCCGGGAGACCATCCGGGAGATCGGCTATACCGACGCAGCCATCGGATTTGATGCCGATACCTGCGAAGTGCAGATCCGTCTGGATACCCAGTCGCCGGACATTGCCATGGGCGTGGACAAAGCTCTGGAATACAGAGATGCAGCGGACAGCTCTGATGACGACGCGGAAGGCGCCGGAGACCAGGGCATCATGTTTGGATTCGCCTGCAATGAGACACAGGATTATATGCCTCTGCCCATCGATCTGGCCCATAAACTGACCCGGAAGCTGACCCGGCTCCGCAAGGAGGGGGTTCTGCCGTACCTTCGTCCGGACGGCAAGACCCAGGTGACCGTAGAATATAAGGAAGACGGCACGCCCGCAAGGATCGATGCCGTGGTTTGCTCCACTCAGCATGATGAATCCGTGACCCAGGAACAGCTCCATCAGGATATCCGGGAGAAGCTCTTTGACAGTGTACTGCCCCGGGAACTGGTGGATGAGAAGACCATCTATTATATCAATCCCACAGGCCAGTTTATCGTCGGAGGTCCCCACGGGGATTCCGGACTTACCGGCCGCAAGATCATCGTGGATACCTACGGCGGCATGGGCCGTCACGGCGGCGGATCCTTTTCCGGAAAGGACTGCACCAAGGTGGACCGTTCCGCATCCTATGCAGCCCGTTATATTGCCAGAAATATTGTTGCAGCCGGTCTGGCGGACCGCTGTGAGATCCAGATCTCCTATGCGATCGGCGTTGCCCGTCCCACCTCCGTCATGGTCGATACCTTCGGAACCGGAAAGATCGATGACAGACGGCTGGAGGAGATCGTGGGAGAGATCTTTGATCTGAGACCGGCGGCCATCATCCGGATGCTGGACCTGAGAAAACCGGTTTTCGCAAAGACTACGAACTACGGTCATTTCGGCAAGAGCGACGCGGGACTCAGCTGGGAGAAGGATGATAAGACAGAGGCACTGCGAAAGGCGGCAGGACTTCAATAAAGGATCCGGATGTCCCCATCCGCGGAATACAACCGGGAATGCCTGATTTCAGACATTTCCCTGATGAATACAGAATACAGCCGGGAGGTTATCAATGGCACAGGAGAAAAAACTTGTAGAAGACATTACACCCATGAGCGTGGATTTCGCCCAGTGGTATACCGACGTTGTCAAGAAGGCAGATCTGATGCGGTATTCCTCTGTGAAGGGCTGCATGATGATCCTGCCCAACGGATATGCGATCTGGGAGAACATCCAGAAAAATCTGGACGCAATGTTCAAGGAGACCGGAGTGACCAACGTCTATATGCCGATGTTTATTCCGGAGAGCCTGCTGGAGCGGGAGAAGGATCATGTGGAAGGATTTGCGCCGGAATGCGCCTGGGTCACCATGGGCGGCGGTGAGGAACTGGAGGAGCGGCTGGTGGTCAGACCGACTTCCGAGACGCTGTTCTGCGAGCTGTATTCCAATATTGTACAGTCCTACCGGGATCTGCCCAAGTTATATAATCAGTGGTGCTCCGTGGTAAGATGGGAGAAGACCACCCGTCCCTTCTTAAGATCCTCCGAGTTTCTGTGGCAGGAAGGCCATACGGTGCATGCCACGGCGGAGGAGGCTCAGGAGCGGACGGAAATGATGCTGAATGTTTATGCGGATTTCTGCGAGAAATATCTTGCCATTCCCATGATCAAGGGCCGCAAGACCGACAAGGAGAAATTTGCCGGCGCCGAGGCAACCTATACCATCGAAGCCCTGATGCATGACGGCAAGGCGCTTCAGAGCGGAACCAGCCACAATTTCGGCGACGGATTCGCCAGGGCCTTCGGCATCCAGTTTACGGATACGGACAACACACTGAAATACGTCCATCAGACTTCCTGGGGACTGAGCACCCGGACCATCGGCGCTCTGATCATGGTGCACGGAGATGATTCCGGACTGGTGCTTCCGCCGAGGATCGCGCCGGTACAGGTAATGGTGGTCCCGATCGCCCAGCATAAGGAAGGCGTCCTGGAAAAAGCCCAGGAGATTTATGAGACCCTGAAGGCACAGGGCATCAGCGTACAGCTGGACGACAGCAAGAAATCCCCGGGCTGGAAGTTTGCCGAGCAGGAGATCAAGGGTATTCCGCTGCGTGTGGAGATCGGCCCGAAGGATCTGGAAAATGGCCAGGCCGTGGTGGTCCGCCGGGATACCAGAGAGAAGATCACAGTCGCTCTGGCCGAACTGACAGAGCAGATCCCTCAGATCATGGAGAAAATGCAGCAGGATATGTACGACCGGGCCCTGAAACACCGGGAAGAGCATACCTATGATGCCCATGATTATGAGGAGTTCAAGGATATCATTGCCAACAAACCGGGATTCGTCCGGGCCATGTGGTGCGGCGACCAGGCCTGCGAGCTGAAGATCAAGGAAGATACTACGGCCACCTCCCGCTGCATGCCCTTTAAGCAGGAGCATATCGCAGACACCTGCGTCTGCTGCGGCAGGCCCGCGAAGACTATGGTCTACTGGGGCAAAGCCTATTGATCATTTTTTCAGAATAAATTCATGCGGCGGATGGTAGGACCATCCGCTGTTTTCTGTTATAATAATTCACAGGGATTGTGGGACGCAAAGTGCGGAACCATCCGTGAATCAGGAAGAAAATCGGACTGCAGATAGAAAGCGGGCCGCAAGGAACAAAAGGACGGATAAATGAGGCAGATGCCGGAACTGAAAATCGAGATTCCCTCTCCGGTGCAGGAGATTCTGAATACGCTGCGGACGAACGGGTATGAGGCCTGTATCGTAGGCGGGTGTGTGCGGGACGCCCTGCTGGGAAGGGTGCCGGGAGACTGGGACATTACCACATCCGCCCTGCCCCATGAGGTAAAGGCGCTGTTCCGCAGCACTGTGGATACCGGGATTCAGCACGGCACCGTTCTGGTGATCCTGAACGGGGAAGGATTTGAAGTCACCACCTACCGGATCGACGGAGCCTATGAGGACAGCCGGCATCCCAGCAGTGTTACCTTTACCAGGTCGCTGGAGGAGGATCTGAAACGGCGGGATTTCACCATCAATGCCTTTGCCCTGAATGAGGAGGGGCTGGTGGATCTGTTCGACGGACTTTCAGATCTGCAGAAGGGATTGATCCGGTGTGTGGGAGACCCGGCGGAACGGTTCCGGGAGGACGCGCTGCGGATCATGCGGGCCGTCCGGTTCTCTGCGCAGCTGGGATTTGAGATCGAGGAGCGGACCGCCGCCATGATCAGAACCTTTTCCCCCAGCCTCGCGCAGATCAGTATGGAACGGATCCGGGTGGAATGGGAGAAGACCCTGCTGTCGGACCATCCCTGCCTGGTGAACCGTTATGCCGGTTACGGTATGGCGCCTTACATTATAAAAAACAGCTGGGAGAAATGCTTTGATCCTTCCGGGGACGCCCTTCTGGAAGAACTCCTGCGGCGCAGGGAACAGACCGGATTCTACCGGCCGCTGATGCTGGCGGCCTTTTTCCGGAATCTGTCTCCGGAGGAGGCGGATCAGGCATTCCGGGAGCTGAAATATGACAACCGGACCCGGGAGGCGGTGACGAAGATCCTGCGGTTTTCAGACCTGCCTGTGGACCCGGACAGAGCCGGGATCCGGCAGCAGCTGAACCGGATGGGAGCGGAAACATTTTTCAGCATTCTGGAGATGAAGGACGCTATGCTGTGCTGCGGGGCATTCCGGAACGGGGAGAGGGCGGAAGCCGGGAGAGCCCGGATCACAAAGATGCGGGAAACCGCGGAGGATATCATTGTCTGCGGGGAGCCGTTTCAGATTTCCCAGCTGGCAGTCAACGGAAAAGATCTGATGGAAGCAGGGGTTCCCGCAGGGAAAAAAATCGGACTTTTTCTGGAAAAGATATTGCAGAAAGTGATGCAATCTCCTACACTAAACAACAAAGCAATTCTATGTAGTCATGAGTTTTTATCGGAGGTGGAGAATGAGTGCAAGGACAATTTATGAGAGCTGGATGAGCAATCCGGCCCTTGATGAGGGGATCAGGAAGGAACTGGAAGCGATCCGGGACAATGATGCCGAGATCGAGGAGCGGTTCTACAGAGAACTGGAGTTCGGTACCGCGGGACTGCGGGGGATCCTGGGCGCAGGAACCAACCGGATGAATATCTATACCGTGGCCAAGGCAACGCAGGGGCTGGCGGATTATATCAATAGCCGGGAAAATGCGGGCTATTCAGTAAACAGCGTGGCGATCGCCTATGATTCCAGACACATGTCTCCGGAATTCGCGGATATCAGCGCATCGGTCCTGAATGCAAACGGGATCCGGGCCTATGTCTTCGAGAGCCTCAGGCCGACCCCGGAACTGAGCTTTGCGATCCGCCATCTGAAATGCATTGCCGGAATCAATGTGACAGCCAGCCACAACCCGGCAGAATACAACGGATACAAGGTGTACTGGGAGGATGGCGCCCAGGTATCGGAGCCATTTGACCAGGCCATCATGGACTGCGTGAACAAGGTGGAGGATATGCTGTCTCCGAAGCTCATGCCCAAGCTGCAGGCGATTGACAAGGGCCTTTACATCCAGATCGGCAGCGAAGTGGACAACGCCTTCATGAAAGAGGTTTATGAGACTGTCCGGGAGAAGGAACTGGTGAAGGAGAAAGGTTCGGAAGTCCGGATCGTTTATACCCCGCTCCACGGAGCCGGCATCAAGATCGTTCCGGAGCTTCTGAAGAGAGCCGGATTTACTGATGTTCACGTGGTGAAGGAGCAGGAGGAGCCGGACGGCGCATTCCCGACGGTTGCTTACCCGAACCCGGAGGTGAAGGAAGCGCTGAAGCTGGCTCATGAACTGGCCGTTAAGGTGGACGCGGATCTGGTGATCGGAACCGATCCGGATTCCGACCGGATGGGCGTCATGGTGAAGGATCATGAGGGCAATTTCCGCAATCTGACCGGCAATCTGATTGGCTGTATGCTGTGTGAATATGAATTAAGAAGCCTGAAGGAATCCGGCAAGCTTGCTCCGGACAGCTATGTGGTGCGTTCCATTGTATCCAGCCAGCTGGCGGATCAGGTGGCGGCGGCCTACGGTGCAGAGCTGAAGGAGGTTCTGACCGGATTCAAATGGATTGGCCGGAAGATCCTGGAGTCCGAGCAGACCGGAAAGGGAACCTTCATCTTCGGATTTGAGGAGAGCTGCGGATATCTGGCCGGCACTTATGCAAGGGACAAGGATGCCTGCGGTGCGGCATTGTCCATGAGTGAGGCCTGCGTGTATTATAAGTCCAAAGGCATGTCTTTGTGGGATGTGGCCCAGGATATGTACAAGCGCTACGGGTTTGTCAAAGAGGAGACCATTTCCCAGACCCGGGCAGGACAGGAAGGCCTGAAGGAGATCGCAGGGATCATGGAGAAGCTCCGCAGCGAGCCCTATGAAAAGATTGCTGCATATCCGGTCGTGAAGTTCCGCGATTTCAGCAAACCGGAGGAGACCGGCTTTGCCAAAACCAACGCCCTTTATTATACCCTGGAGAACGGCTGGGTCTGCGTCAGACCGTCCGGCACCGAGCCGAAGATCAAGTACTACATCGGCGTCCGTGCAGACAGCCCGGAGAACGCGCAGGCTATGGTAGACGAGATCAGAGAATTTATGGTCGGTTAACCGGCGGGGGGAGCATCTTTGATCAGAGCTGGCGGCCTCATTTGGCTTGCATTCACAATTTTTATACTGACATCGCTGTTCTGCGTGTCTGTGGTATCGGCGGAACGATACTACGGGGAGGCAGACGGCGCCAATGCCGCCGGGGAAGCGGATATCACCAATCATCTCAGGGAAGACTGCTGGGTGAAGGACGGAAGCTATCTGTACTACACAGAAGAGGGGTTCACCTCCCGGATCGGCGTGGATGTTTCCAAATGGAACGGGGACATCGACTGGGCCGCCCTGAAGGAACAGGGCGTGGAGTTTGCGATTGTCCGCCTGGGCTTCCGGGGGTATGAGACCGGGGAGCTGGTTCTGGATGAGAGGTTCCATGAATATATGGCAGGCGCCGCGGAGGCGGGCCTTGAGGTCGGGGTTTATTTCTTCTCCGCTGCGATCGATGAGGAGGAGGCTGTCCAGGAAGCCGGTTTCGTGATCGACAATCTGGCGGATTATGAGATCGACCTGCCGGTGTATTTTGATACGGAAGAGGCAGGGCCGGGCCAGGCCCGGACGGAGCCGGTAGCGGCCGGGATGTTTACCCTGAACGCCGAGGCCTTCTGCAAAACGGTGGAATCCGCCGGCTACAGGGCCGGTGTCTACGCCTCCAACCGCTGGATCCAGCGGAATCTGGAACTTGCCTGGCTGTCTGATTATGAGATCTGGTATGCCCAGTACAATGATACCCCGGGCCGCGAGTACGGATTTGATATGTGGCAGTATACCGAACACGGGGACCTCTACGGATGCGGCACCTACCTGGATATGAACATCCGGGTCGAGCGGGAGAGATAGATTCCGGGGATTCTCCGGTCCGGAGTTCTCAAGGTTCTGGGACTTCGCTGTGTTCCGGGATCCTCCGGCGTCCCTTTTATCTGATTTAAATAGTCATGCGGATTTCAGAGTTCTGATTCCCGCATGATTTTTTATCTCATGGCACGGTGATGGCAGACCGGGAGGTTTTCCGCAATGTTGCAGTTTTTCGGCACAATCCGGCTCTGCGAGGTGTGCTTGCCGAAAATCTCACGCATTGCTGCTTTTTTGGGGCCTTCTGCACCTTGGGTGGGTGTCTTCCTGCCGTCGAATGTGCCGTAAAGTCCATGCCGCCGTTGACTTCCTTCATACTTGCTTCCGTCATGCCATTTGGGCCATCCTGATAATAATCATCATTTACTATCCCTGACATTTTTGCGAAAACAGGGATATGATTTTCCAATAATTTTATATACGGTCCAGTCCGGGCCCTCTCAGGGCCTTCATTTTGGGCCATATTCTGAAAAATCGTCACTTCCTATCCCTGTTTTCAATTTCGAACCCGGGATATGATTTATTAACAATTTCATATATGGTCCAGTCTGGCCTCTCTCCTACCTCTCACTTCGGACTGTATATAAAAAAACTGCCAATTACTATCCCTGTTTCCAGGTTCAGCGCAGGGATAGTAATTGGCAATTATCGCGCTGATCACCCAAAGACCTTTGGACTACGCAAATTCCTGTACGTGTATTTCTGAAAAAAGCATCCGTATGCTCTCAAATCCGGAATTCGCTGTGGCAGATGCTTCTGCCTGTAATGTATCCGTAATCGTTTATTTTTCTCGATTATAGAATACAGAAACCTGCTCCTGTATCCGTAATCAAACATGATTCCGGAAAAGAGAATACAGAATAGCCCGGAATGCATCCGTAATCGTAGAATATTCTTCAAAAGAGAATACATCGTTCCCATTCTGTATCCGTAATCAGGCACTATTTTCGATAAGCGGATACATTTAAAGACAGCTGTCTCCGCAATTTGCGGCTTTCAGAAAATAACGAATACAAGGCCGCCGGTGTCTGGCTCAAGTCACTCAAGATGCACTTCAGTGGATGGCGGAAGGCCTGGTATGGAGCTTACAGGCTATTTTTGAAATTACCTTCCGGATTTCCGATGATTTGCCCGGAAAGCGGAAGGTAACATATGGAATTTATAAGCTTTTTCAGAATTTACCTTCCGGATTTCCGATGATTTGCACGGAAAACGGAAGGTCATATATGGAATTTATAAGCTTTTACAAAATTTACCTTCCGAATGATATTTCCCTGCGCCACCAGACAGAGACAGTTGCAAACAGCTTAATCCGAATCTCCGCTATTACAGAAATCGGATGTTCTGAGGATATCAAATATCCTCATACAGGGGTTCTTCGTAAAATGAGACAGCCGACTATCCTCAAATGAGGCATCCGGAATATGTGAGATATCCAGCGGCAATTAAAAGGGATATCCAGCGATGATTGCGGAAGCTGATCACACACCCTGGGTGCAGAAGCACCAAAATCTCACGCATTGCTGCAATTTTTCGGCAAGTCATGTCAAAAACATCGAGCATTGCGGTAAACGACCAGGCGACGCACCTCCGATGTCATGCGTTTTTCGGGAAATTAAAAATCCGCATGACTTTTCATCTTTAAAGTCATGCGGATTACGGAGTTTTATTATTTCGCATGATGCGCCGGCGGATCAGCGGACAGCCGGATAGGGCCGGGCAAACAATCATGCAGAACCGGGCGATTATTCGTCGGCCGGCTCAAAATCGAAATGGGTCCATACGGGAACGCCGGTGTACTCCAGCAGTTCTTCTTCGCCGTTCAGTGCGCGGATCGCGCCGCTGGCAAGAGCTTCCATCTCAAAATCGCCTGCCAGGACGATGAATTCACCGATCCAGCCGGCATACTTCTTCACATTTGCGATAAAGTCCACATCGTTGGAAACGCCGCCGGTCATAACGATGGCATCCACTTTGCCTTCCAGTACGCAGGCGTAGGAGCCGATGTATTTTGCCAGGTTGTATGCAAATGCTCTGTACACCAGTTCTGCCCACTCGTCCCCATTCTTGATGCGGTCCTTGATTTCCAGCATATTGTCGGTGCCTAACAGGCCCAGCAGACCGCCGGTTTTGGAGACTTTATTCTTCATTTCGGTCAGGGTGTATTTGCCGGAGTAGCACATCTTAACGATCGGAAGAACCGGAACATAGCCGGTACGGTTCGGAGAGATCGGGCCGTCGCCGTTCAGAACGTCGTTGCCGTCCACGATCTTGCCCTGCTTGTGGGCTGCGATGGACAGACCGCCGCCCACATGGCAGACGATCAGGTTGCACTCATTGTAGCTCTTGCCCAACTGCTTTGCGGCACGGATGGCGACTTCCTTCTGATTGAGCACATGGATATGGCTCTCTCTGTGAACGCCCTTCATACCGGAGATCCTGGATACATCGTCAAATTCATCGGCATCGGGCGGATTGACCAGATACGCCGGCTTGTCGGTATCAGCGGCGAATTTTCCGATAATCTGCGCGCCGAGGATGGCCGGATGCTCCATCAGTCTTCCGGAGGAGCAGTCCTCAAGAATCTTGGCGTTGACCGGGAAAATGCCGGTGGTGGTGGACTCGAGGCCGCCGGAGTAGGCTGCAAATGCGTCCATATCCTCGATCCTGATGTTGTTTTTCTGCAGCTCGTCCAGAATGGTCTCTACTCTGTAAGGCAGCTGGTCGGAAACTCTGGCAAAGGTTTTTAACTTGTCCACATCATGCTGGACATTTGCCTTGAAGAGCCTCTCCTCACCGTCAAAAACAGCGAGCTTGGTAGAAGTTGAGCCGGGGCTCAGCGTGAAGATTTTGTATCCCATTATCTTTCCCTCCCAATCATGTTCTATATAATGTCGAAACAGCAGACGGCCGGAAAGCGGTATCTTCCCGCACCTTCTGTGAAATGTGACGGCCGGACGGAGATCGTGCCATCCTCCGGACAGTCATCAAGAAAATTATAACAGACTTTTTCAGGACTGTCAGTCATTTTTGTGAAGTTCGTAAAATTCATTGTAGTCCCTGAGCATGACCTTTAAAAGAGCCGGGGTGTCCAGCTGGTAAGGACATTTCGAAGCGCAGCTGCGGCATTCCAGGCAGTCGTTGATGCGGTTCATTTTCTCCCGCCATTCATCGCTCATATACGGTCTGTAGGGGGAACGCCGGAGCAGCATATTCATCCGCGCCGCGTTATTGATGGGAATCTCCACCGGGCAGGGCATGCAGTAACCGCATCCCCGGCAGAAGCTTCCGGACAGTTCCTTCCGGTCCGCTTCGATCTGGGCCAGGTATTCCCCGTTCATTTCCGGATCTTCTTCAGCCGCCCGCAGCCACTGAGAAAGCTCCGCCTCGCTCTGGATCCCCCAGATGGGAACCACGTTCGGGTACTGCTTCATAAATGCATGACAGGCGTTTACATTGGTGATCAGTCCGCCGGCCAGGCCCTTCATGGCAATGAATCCCATTCCCTTTTTCTCACACGCAGCCGCCAGATCCAGATCCTCCCGGGAGGAAATGTAGGAGAAGGGAAACTGCAGGGTCTCAAACCAGCCGGTTCCGATACAATTCTTCGCGATCTCAATCAGATGTGTCGTCACGCCGATGTGGCGGATCAGCCCCTGCTGTTTTGCTTCCAGGGCAGCGGCAAATGCGCCGTCCGGATTCCGGACATCCGGAACCTGGCTGACACAATGGAACTGGAACAGATCCAGATAGTCCGTCTTCAGCATGCGCAGGCTGTTGCGGATATTGGCCCAGGTTCCCTCTTTGTCTGTGGTTGTGCTCTTGGTGGCGATGACCACATCCTCCCGGACATCCTCCAGCGCCAGTCCGATCTTATACTCGCTGTCGGAATAAGCGTTGGCGGTATCAAAGAAACGGATTCCTCCGTCGTACGCCTTCCGGATCAGACGCACCGCATCCTCCACGGAGCATCTCTGCAGCGGAAGGCACCCCAGGGCGGGAGCCGTCGCCAGAAGTCCTGTATTTCCCATTTTGATATAACGCATATCCAGCCTCCTTTCCATTCAGTGCAGAACTGTATTGAATATAGCAAGTTTTAAAGCAGCGTTCAATACCGGAGCAGATCGCCGGCTTTCCGGAACAGTTTTCCGGATCAGCCTTCCGGAGCATCCGCTGCGGAACCGTTCGTAACAATTCTGAAACAAAACCGGAAAATGCAACAAAAAGAATAGAAAAACAACATGGAACGTGTTGCATGAAAGTTTATACAATGGTAAAATAAAGCGGTCTTTATACAAAACAGAATTTTAATAAGAAATAATGAATAAGGAGAGGGAAAATGAAAGTATTAGGTATCAGTGCAGGCCGGCATAACGGCAATACCGACATCGCGGTAAAGGAAGCGCTGTTGGCAGCACAGGAGCAGGGAGCAGAGGTTATTTTTATCAATCTGTTCGATTACAATATTCTTCCGTGTACAGGCTGCGAGTCCTGCACCATGATGATGGGTGATGTGGCCATGGGCAAGAGAGATGATTATCCGGGCTGCGTTCTGAAGAATAAGGACGATATGGACAAGATCATGGACGTGTTCCAGACCTGCAACGGTCTGATCGTCGGATGTCCGACCTACGATCTGCTTCCGTCATCGCTGTATCTGAAATTTGCCCAGAGATTCCTGGCATATGAACTGGCATTCCGTCTGAAGATCGGTGCGGTGAAGGAGAACCCGAACATGGTCGCAGGCCTGATCAGTGTCGGCGGTTCCTGCCATGACTGGCAGGGCTTCAGCCTGGAGGCCCTCGGTGCCACTATGTTCACCAACTCCGTCAGAGTCGTGGATCAGTACATGGTCACCAGAGTCGGACGTCCCGGCAATATCGTGATCCGCCCGGATCATCTGGAGAGAGTCCACAAGATGGGCGAGAATATTGTCAAAGCCATTAAGACTCCGGTGGAGGAGCGGACCTGGCTGGGCGATCCGGATATGGGGCTCTGTCCGAACTGCCACGGCGGTCTGGTGTTCCGGGGCGATGTGCACTGGGACGGCATCCGGTTCCCGTATGAGTGCGCAGTCTGCGGCGCCGGTCTGGAGCTGAAGGACGGCAAGTTCGTCCTGGCAGAGAACGGTCTTTGCCGTGACCGGAACGTGGATGAGGCAAGAGGCTATCATCTGGATGAGATCGTTGCCACAAGGATCGACTTCATGAAGAGAATGGGAGAAGAACCGGAAGTGAAAGAAACGATCAACAAGTACAAAGAGATCAAATTCCCGGCAATTTAAGAGAATCCCTGATCATCCAAATGACAAAAGTTCCCTTCTATATAATGTGAAAATACGGTGCCGCATGCTTTGTCATGCGGTATCGTATTTTTTATGTATTTTTCGATACAATTACAGATTCCTGTGTTATAATCATTCCGGGGACAGGAGAAGACGTTATTTTCTATCAGACATCGTTCATTCTCACTTTAAACAGGGATTTTCCGGAACGTCCGGAGCGCCGGGAGGCGCCGGATGCCGAGGGAAATCATGCAAATCTACCAACTGGACGCCGGATGGTATGTTTATTTTATTTGCCGCTCCCGGCCAGCGGTAAAAAAAGTTTAACATCTGATTTCTGATCAGACGTTGTTAAAATGTATTTTTTAAGATACAATATATAAGTTGTATTATATAATAAGGAGCCTGCACTTATGGAACTTTTCTACGAAAGCGATAAAACATTCGAACAGTTAATGAAAGAAAAGAAGAATTTTGTTTTTATCGGAGAAGCAGGCAGCGGCAAGAGTGAGATCATCCTGAACATCGCCCATATGCTGGCGGAGCAGACCGGAGAGAAGGTGGATCTGTTCGATCTCGACCAGACCAAGCCGCTGTATCGTTCCAGGGATATGCAGGAAGCCTTTGCGAAGGATGGCGTGCAGATCCATTTTCAGGAGCAGTTCCAGGATGCCCCCTCCCAGGTCGGCGGGGTACGCGCCTCTCTTTACGGGGACGGATACACCCTGCTGGATATCGGCGGAGGCCATCAGGCAGCCAAATACGCGGGCAGTTATTCGGATCTTCTGGCAAAGGAGAACTCCGTACCTGTATATATTGTCAACGCCTACAGACCCTGGACCCGCAGTGTGGAAGGGATCGACGGGACCATGTCCCACATCCTGAATTCCATCCGTCTGGATCATATCTATATACTCGGCAATCCCAATCTGGGATATGCAACAACCGGCGATGAATTCATACATGGGTTAGATAAGATTGATGAACTGTTTGACGGGCTGACTGTTGTGAACAGCGCCTGTGTCAGAAAGGGCATCTATGATGAGGTGAAGGACCGCACCGATAAATGCCTGATCCCCATCGAGCTTTATCTAACCTATGAATGGGTTGATTGAATAAATTAATAGTTTTTATCACCTTAAGGAGGAAGTAAGATGGCGAAAGGAAGAGTGGAAATTGCATCAGAATTCTGTAAATCCTGCGAATACTGTGTGATTTCATGTCCCAAAAAGTGTCTCGCTGTCGGCGAGAAGGTTAACTCAAAAGGTTATCCTTATGTAGTATCCGTCAATCCGGAGGATTGCATCGGCTGCGCAATGTGTGCACAGATCTGTCCGGAATCGGCAATCGAAGTTTGGAGATAGGAGGGAAGAATAATAATGGCAGAACGTGTTTTTATGAAAGGCTGCGAAGCTATTGCTGAAGCAGGTGTTAGAGCAGGATGTCGGTTCTTCGCCGGATATCCTATTACTCCGCAGAATGAGATTCCGGAGTATTTCGCAAGAAGAATGCCGGAAGTGGGCGGCGTGTTCGTACAGGGCGAGAGCGAAGTCGCTTCCGTCAATATGCTGTACGGTGCTGCAGCTGCAGGCGCAAGAGCCATGAGTTCTTCCTCTTCCTGCGGTATCAGCCTTTACAGTGAGGGCGTATCCTACTGCGCATCCGCAAGACTGCCGGTGGTGTATGTCAACGTACAGAGAGGCGGCCCGGGAATCGGCGCCATCCAGCCGGCACAGCAGGACTACCTGCAGGCCACCAAGGCATCCGGAAACGGTGGTTTCCAGATGATTGTTCTTGCTCCGGCAACGGTTCAGGAATGTGTGGATATGGTTTATGAAGGATTCGAACTGGCAGCCAGAGACAACAACCCGGTGCTGATTCTTACCGACGGCGTAATCGGAACCATGATGGAGCCGGTGGTCCTTCCTCCGATGAAATCCGATGAAGAACTGGCACAGCTGAAAGAAAAGTACGGCGTAACCAAGAGAGCCTGCATCGGCCATCCTCTGGGACAGCAGGCCAAGTGCTTCCCGGGAAGCGCCGGAACCGGCCAGGAGCTGGTTAATAAAGAAGCCGAGAAATTATATGCTACCTGGGACAAGGATGTCAGAGTCGAGAAGTTCCTGGTGGACGATGCGGAGATCATCTTCGCTGCTTATGGTATTTCTGCCCGTATTTCCAAGGCAATCGTGAAGCAGTTAAGAGCAGAAGGCATCAAGGCCGGCATGATCAGACCGATCACCGTCAATCCGTTCCCGTATGATGCGTTCCGTGATCTGGACTTCAATCAGGTCAAGGGTATCCTGGATGTGGAAATGTCCATTCCTGCACAGATGAGATGGGATATTGACTTTGCTGTTCAGGGAAGATGCCAGATCAATGAGTGCAGAAGATCCGGCGGTCAGCTGCTGACCAATGATCAGGTACTGGAAGGTGCACGTCAGCTTATCAAGGAGGTGCTGTAATGGAAAAAGTATATGAAAAAACATTAGGCGTACTGCAGGATGTGGTATCCGGTTTCTGCCCGGGCTGCATGCATGGTACAGCTCATAAACTGGTCGGTGAAGTGGTACAGGAACTGGGCATGCTGGACAAGCTGGTCCGTGTGGAAGGTGTCGGATGCTGCGGTCTGGGACAGATGTATGTATCCCATGACGTTATCATCGCTGCACACGGAAGAGCCTGCGCTGTGGCTACCGGTGTGAAGAGATCCTCACCGGATTCTCTGGTCTATACCTACCAGGGCGACGGCGACCTTGCTTCCATCGGTCTGGATGAGACTGTTTCCGCTGCCAACAGAGGCGAGAATTTCACCGTTATCTTTATCAACAACGGTATCTACGGTATGACCGGCGGACAGATGGCTCCGACCACTCTGATCGGCATGAAGGCCACCACCGCTCCCTTCGGAAGAAAGGTGGAAGAGCACGGATATCCGATGCATGTCTGCGAACTTCTGGCACAGCTGAAGACTCCTTATTTCCTGGTCAGAACAGCGGTTGATACCCCGCAGAACGTGATTAAGACCCGTAAATATATCAAGCAGGCATTCCAGAACCAGATCGACGGCAAGGGATTCTCACTGGTGGAGATCGTCACATCCTGCCCGACCAACTGGGGATATTCAGCTAAGGACGCTCTGACATTCTTAAGAGAAAAGATGTTTGAGGAGTTCCCTCTGGGTGTTTACAGAGATAAGGATAAAGAGGAGGCTTAATCTATGGAAAGAAATATTATGATGGCCGGATTCGGCGGCCAGGGTGTTATGACTATGGGCAAGCTTCTTGCTGAGGCAACCTGTGATGCTACGGATCTTAAGGTTTCCTTCTTCCCGTCCTATGGCGCAGCTATGCGTGGCGGTACGGCAAACTGCTTCGTCGTTATCTCTGATGATGAGATCGGCGCTCCGGTCTGCTACAACGTGGAAGACCTGATCGTTATGAACGGACCGTCCCTGCATGCATTCCTGAAGAATGTCAAGCCGGGCGGCAACGTCTTCATCAACAGCACCATCGTAACCGATCCGATCGACAGAGACGATGTCAATGTGATCTCTGCACCGGTGACCCAGATGGCTCTTGACATGGGCAATGACAGAGCCCTTAACGTCATCATGCTGGGCGTGTATGTCGGTTATACCGATGCGGTTCCGGAAGAGGTTATCATCAAGGGAATCGAACACAAATTCGAGAATAAGCAGAAGCTGATTCCGCCGAATGTGGAAGCATTTAAGAAAGGCCTGGAGATCGGCAGGGCACAGAAAAAATAAACTGCTTGTCGTAAGTTGCACAGACGAGGCCGGGGCTTTGGAAGGCTCCGGCCCGTTGTTGATATAGCTGCTGCACTTTCCCGGGGATTTTTCCGGGAGGAAAGCCCTTCCGGAGCGGGATGGAAGGTGCAGGATCTGTATGAACAACCATTATGGGTTACAGGAGGATTATCATGACCGCAGAACAATTCAGACAGCAATTATCCAATGGTGTGATGTTATATGACGGTGCCACCGGATCCAATCTGATCGCCGCAGGAATGCCCCGGGGAGTCTGCCCGGAGGCGTGGGTTCAGGAAAATCCGGAGATCATGCTGAACCTGCAGAAGGCCTATGTGGAGGCAGGCAGCCGGATCATCCTTGCACCGACCTTCGGGGCCAACCGGGAGAGGCTGAAGGGCTACCGCAAAGAAGGGGATCTGGTGATGCTCAACACAGAGAATGTGGCGCTGAGCAGAAAGGCTTCCGGCGGGAAAGCCCTGGTGGCAGGGGATATTTCCATGAGCGGGGTCATGATCTATCCGGACGATGACGAAAGCTTTGAAGAGGCTGTGGAAGTCTATCAGGAACAGGCGCAGATCCTGGCGGATGCCGGTGTGGATCTGTTTGCCGTGGAGACGATGATCAGTCTGGAGGACGCCAGGGCTGCGGTTTATGCCATTCGTCAGGTCAGCGACCTGCCGATCCTGGCCACCATGTCCTTTGAGGCAAATGGCAGATCCCTGTACGGCGATCTGCCGGAGGATGCCGCACGGGTGCTGACAGAGGCCGGGGTCAACGCGGTCGGAATCAACTGCTCCGCGGGACCGGTGCACGTCCTGCCCTTCGTGCAGGCCATGAAGGAAGTGACGGATCTTCCGATCATTGCCAAGCCCAATGCGGGACTTCCCCAGACCCAGCCGGACGGCTCGGTGACCTATGATATGAGCGAAGAGGAGTTCGCTGCCAGCATGAAGAAGGTGGTGGAAGCCGGTGCTGTGATCGTGGGCGGCTGCTGCGGAACCACGCCGGCCTATATCCGCAGGCTGGCACAGGAGCTGGGGCTGAGAAGCTGACCTGCCAAAGTAAAAACAGAACAGGAATATCGGAGAATACATTATGAGCAAACAGATCATGAGCGGCAATGAAGCCGTGGCACGGGGATGTTATGAGGCAGGGGTCCATTTTGCGGCAGCCTACCCGGGCACTCCCAGTACAGAGATTCTGGAAAATATCGGCGGCCTGTATAAGGAAGAGATTTACTCGGAATGGGCACCGAATGAGAAGGTGGCGGCGGAAGCCGCTCTGGGCGCCTCCATCGGCGGGATGCGGGCCATCTGCACCTTCAAGCATGTGGGAATGAATGTGGCGGCGGATCCGATTTTTACCGCAGGATACTGCGGGGTCAACGCAGGGCTTGTGTATGTGACAGCGGATGATCCGGCCTGTCACAGTTCCCAGAATGAGCAGGACAACCGGCTCTATGCGCCCCACGCCAAGCTGGCCATGGTGGAGCCCTCGGATTCCCAGGAATGTAAGGATTTCATCAAAAAGGCCTATGAGATCTCAGAACAGTTCGACATCCCGGTGCTTTTCCGCATGACCACCAGAGTCTGCCATTCCAAGAGCGTCGTGGAACTGGGAGAGCGGAGCGAAGTCCCGGTGAAGAAGTACGAGCGGCGGCCGGAGAAATACTCCATGCTTCCCGTAAATGCCAGAAAGCGCCATGTGATCCGGGAAGCCCTGCTGCAGGATCTGGAGGAATACGCCTACACCAGTGAGCTGAACCGGGTGGAGAAGGTCGAAGGCACCGATACCGGCGTGATCACCTCGGGCATTTCCTATCAGTATGTGAAGGACGTCTTCGGAGATTCGGTCAGTGTCCTGAAGATGGGGCTGACCCATCCTCTGTCCCGCCGTCTTCTGCAGGAATTTGCCTCCGGTTACAAACACCTGATCGTGGTGGAGGAGGGCGAGCCCTATCTGGAGAACGCCCTGAAGATCCTGGGATTCACCAATGTGACAGGCAAGGATAAACTGACCATCCAGGGTGAATTCAATACCCGGGTCGTCAGGGACTCCCTGCTGGGGAAGCAGGAGGTTTTCTCCTACCAGGTGGAGGGGGTACAGGCTCCGCCGAGACCGCCGGTCCTTTGCGCCGGATGTCCCCATAGAGGATTTTACTATGCATTAAGCAGACAATCGGATAAATTCGTCTCCTCCGGGGACATCGGATGCTACGCGCTGGCTGTCAATCCGCCGCTGAACGGATTTGATACCTGCATCTGCATGGGCGCGGGCTTCTCCTCCCTGGTGGGACTTTCCCGGGCGCTGAAGGCCCAGGGAGATACCCGGAAGGCCATCGGAGAACTGGGGGATTCCACCTTCTTCCATTCCGGGCTGACCTCCCTGATCGATATCGTGGCGTCCCAGACCAATGCGGTGGCGGTGATCCTGGACAATTCCATTACCGCCATGACGGGGCATCAGGAGAATCCCGGCACCGTCCGGAATCTGATGGGGTATGAATCCCCGGCTATCAGCATCGAAGCCCTGGTCAGAGCTCTGGGGATCGATGATGATCATCTGCGGATCTTTGATCCCATCGACCAGGAGGCCGCGAAGGAAGCGCTGGAGGCTGCTTATCAGGCGGAAGGCCCCTTTGTGATCATTACCAAAAGGCCCTGTGCCCTGATCAAAGAGGTGGCCCGGGCCAATGCCGGCAAACATGTACAGATTGATCCGGACAAATGCGTCGGCTGCAAACAGTGCATGAAGGTGGCATGTCCGTCCCTGGCATTTGACAGCGAAGCGAAAAAGGCCTATGTGGCGGATACGGCAAACTGCAATCAGTGCGGGCTGTGTCTGCAGCAGTGCAAGTTCGGAGCAATCGGGAAAGCAGGTGAATGACATGACAAAGAGCATTATTCTGGTGGGCGTCGGCGGACAGGGAACCATCACCACCTCTTCGATCCTGGCCAGGGGACTGATCGCAGGCGGCAAGGACGTGAAGATGAGTGAGATCCATGGGATGAGCCAGCGGGGCGGTACCGTCGTCACTCAGGTCAAATACGGGGAGAAGGTCTATTCTCCCATTATCGGAGAAGGAGAGGCGGATCTGATCGTTTCCTTCGAGAAGGTGGAGGCGCTGCGGGCCCTTCCCTATCTGAAGGAGGGGGGAACCGTGGTCACGGATATCCGGGAGATTTTCCCGATGCCGGTCCTCACGGGGGCTGCAGCCTATCCGGGGGATGCCATAGAACAGATGCAGAAAAGCGTTCCCAACGTGATTGTGGTCCGTGCCGCGGAATTGGCGCAGCAGCTGGGCAATGTCAAAGCCCAGAATATCGTTCTGCTCGGCGCGCTGGTGAAGCAGCTGGGGCTGATGGAGATCGACTGGAGATCCATTATCCGGGACAGCTTCCCGGAAAAGCTTGTTGATCTGAATCTGAAGGCCTTTGAAGCAGGTACTTCCATGGAATAAAAGAGGTGATACTACGATGCCTATTACAGAGTTATTGTCCCGCAATGCAACGTATTTTAAAGAAGATGTGGCGCTGGTGGAGATCAACCCCGAGGTGGGCAATATCCCCCGGGTGACCTGGAGGGAGTTCTCCCTGATCGAGTCGGACCGCAGCGGAGCCTTCCGTAAGCAGATGACCTGGGGCGAATTCGATGTGAAAGCCAACCGGTTCGCCAATCTGCTCCTGACCCGGGGGATCCGGAAAGGGGACAAGGTTGCGATTCTTCTGATGAACTGCATCGAATGGCTGCCGATCTATTTCGGCGTGCTGAAGACCGGCGCTCTGGCCGTACCTCTGAATTACCGGTACGACGCAAAGGAGATCCGGCACTGCCTGAAACTGGCGGATGTGGACGCTTTGGTATTCGGACCGGAATTTATCGGCCGTGTGGAGGAAGTACTTCCTTCGGTACCGAAGGTAAAAAACTGCTTTTATGTGGGCGCAGACTGCCCTTACTTTGCCGACAGCTACGATGAACTGATCCGGTATTGTTCCTCCCAGGCCCCCAGCATACTGCTGACGGATGACGATCTCGGAGCCATTTATTTCTCCTCCGGGACCACCGGATTTCCCAAGGCGATCCTGCATGCCCACCGCAGCCTGATGCATGCGGCCATCGTGGAGCAGAAGCACCATGGGCAGACAAAGGAAGACGTTTTCCTGTGCATCCCGCCGCTTTATCACACCGGCGCCAAAATGCACTGGTTCGGATCCCTGATCAGCGGAGGCCGGGCGGTCATCCTGAGGGGAGCCAGCTCCGAATGGATCATCCGGACCGCCAGCGAAGAGCACTGCACCATCGTATGGCTGCTGGTGCCCTGGGCCCAGGATATTCTGGATTCCATCGACAGCGGCAGGATCGATCTGAGCGAATATAATCTGGATCAGTGGAGGCTGATGCATATCGGCGCCCAGCCGGTGCCGCCCACGCTGATCAAGCGCTGGAAAGGGGTATTCCCCCATCATGAATATGATACCAATTACGGCCTGAGCGAGTCCATCGGGCCGGGATGCGTCCATCTGGGCGTGGAAAATATCCACAAAGTAGGCGCCATCGGCATTCCCGGTTACGGATGGGAAGCGAAGATCGTGGACGCGGAGCGAAATCCCATCGACCACGGTGTGGGCGAGCTGGCAGTGAGGGGCAACGGCGTGATGCTCTGCTACTACAATGACAGCAAAGCCACGGAAGAGGTCCTTGACGGGGAGGGCTGGTTATATACCGGTGACATGGCGGAAATGGATGCGGACGGCTTCATTTACCTGGTTGACCGGAAGAAGGACGTGGTCATCAGCGGCGGCGAGAATATTTATCCGGTGCAGATCGAGGATTTCCTGAGGGGAAATACCGCCATCAAGGATGTGGCGGTCATCGGACTTCCGGACAGGCGGCTGGGAGAGATCGCCGCAGCGATCATCGAGGTGCGGGAAGGCATGTCCCTTTCCGAGGAAGAAGTGCAGGACTTCTGCAATGATCTGCCCCGCTACAAACGTCCCCGGAAAATCATTTTTGCCGAGGTGCCCCGTAATCCCACCGGCAAGATCGAAAAGCCGCTGCTGAGAAAGCGTTACGGCGGAGAATTCCTGGTGGCGCAGCAGAATGAGATTCCGGTCTGAAACAGTTATGAATTCTGAGACAGACCATTGATACAGGCATATTTATAGGAAGGTTTGAAAAAGGAGGAGGAAACATGTACACGATTTTGGTGATCAATCCGGGATCCACCAGCACGAAGATTGCGGTATACAGGGATGAGGAAGCGGTGCTGACCCACACATTCAAGCATACCGGCGAGGAATTTGCAGGATGCAAAGCCATTACCGATCAGACCCCGATCCGGGCGAAGCTGATCCTGGATTATCTCGCAGAGCAGAAGATTGATCTGAAGGAGCTTTCCTGCGTCATGTCCCGGGGAGGTATGCTGCCCCCGATCGAGACCGGCGGATATCTGGTCAATGAAGAAATGAAGGATACGCTGATCAACCGGCCCAGCAATATTCATGCATCCAATGTGGGTGCCCTGATCGCGGATCAGATCGCGAAGCCCCTGGGAATCCCGGCCTATATCTACGATGCGGTGGTGGCAGGAGAACTTCCGCCGGAGGCCAAGGTAACCGGATTTCCGGAATTTGAACGGCAGAGCTTTGCCCATATCCTGAACGGCAGGGCCATGTCCCGGAAAGCAGCTGCGCAGCTGGGCAAGACCTTCGAGGAATGTAATTTCGTCGTTGCTCATCTGGGCGGAGGCATCAGTGTTGCCGCATACAAGAAGGGCAAGATGATCGATACGGTAGCTGCCGATGCAGGCCCCTTCTCGCCGGAGCGGTCCGGATCCATTAATCTGATGTATCTGGTGGATCTGTGCTTCACGGAGGGCATGACCAAGGAAAAGGTCATGAAGAAGGTGAACGGCGGCGGAGGTATGAAGGCCCATCTGGGAACCGCGGACCTGGTGGAGGTCGGCAAGCGGATCGTGGCCGGAGACGAGCATGCCAAACTGATTTTTGACGCCATGGCGCTGCAGATCTGCAAGGGCATCGGTACACTGCTGGCCATCTTCGATGAGCCGGTGGATGCCGTGATCCTGACCGGCGGTCTGGCCCATTCCGAGCATCTGATCGAGGGGATCTCCAGAAGGGTCAGCAATATCGCGAAGATCATTGTGCTTCCGGGCGAGAATGAGATGGAGTCACTGGCCGAAGGCGCGCTGCGGATCCTGAAGGGCGAAGAGGAAGCCAAGATTTTCAAGGATAACCGGTAAGTGCCGGATCTTCCTGCTTTCCGCAATGTTCCTGCCGGAAACGGGATTGAAGCGGACGGGTATCTGTTGTAAACTTGAACTAATTAAAGAAACCAAATTGTTTATAAAAGCACATATATAGGAGGAAAAAACAATGGCCAAAAAAATCGTATCAACAGTTCTTCAGAGTCGTTTCGACAAATACGGGATCCATTTTCCGGAGGATTGGGAGATCACCTATCTGGAAGCTCCGTATACTGATGAAGACATGATCAAAGCAATCGGAGATAAGGAATATCTTCTGGTGAACGCAACTCACCGTGTCAGCAAGGAAGTGTTCGATGCCTGCCCGAACCTGAAGCTGGTTCAGTCCGAAGGCGTTGCATTCAACATGATCGATGTGAATGCGGCCAAGGAAAAGGGCGTTCTGGTCGCCAACAACAGAGGCGCCAACGCAGATGCAGTGGCAGAAGCGACCGTTGCTCTGATGCTGGAGTGCTTCCGTACGATGTCCTACTATGATTCCAGACTCAAATCCGAGCCCTTCGTAGATGTCAAGAACTATGCTCTGGCCAAGGGAGTTCATGAGATCCGCGGCAAACACATCGGATTCGTAGGCATGGGCGCCATCGCAAAGGAAGCTGCCAAGAGACTGCAGAACTGGAAAGTCAAGATCAGCTACTATGATACCTTCCGTCCGACTCCGGAGCAGGAGAAGGAACTGAATATCGAGTATCTGCCCTTTGACGAACTGGTTAAAGAGTGCGATGTTATTTCCATGCACGTTCCGGTATTCCCGGAGACCGTCGGCATGCTGGGTGAAGAGCAGTTCAAGGTTATGAAGAAGACTGCAGTGGTCGTCAATACCGCCCGCGGCGAGGTCATTGATCAGGCGGCCCTGGCAAAGGCTCTGGAAGCAGGCCAGATCGCCCATGCAGGTCTGGACGTTCTTTCCCCGGAACCGGTTCCGGCAGATCATCCGCTGCTGAACATGAGCCCGGAAGGCGCTGCAAGACTGACCCTGACACCTCATACCGGCGGTATGACCGACGAAGCATTCATTACCATGCTGACCGTGGCTGTGGACAACTTCGAGCGTATGGAAAAGGGTGAGGAGCCCATCAATGTCGTCAATCGCTAAACTGTGATGATTCCGGGAGAACCCGAAAGAACCGATGAAAGGACGGATTTAATATATGGCTTACAGAACATTAGAAGAGATCATTGAAAAATATAAAAATGTCATTACCAAGAGCCGTGTCGCTGTTGCAGCCGCTAATGATGACCATACCCTGGGCGCTGTCAAAAAGGCCATGGAGGAAGGCATCGTAGAGCCCTTACTGGTAGGCGACAAGGACAAGATCCTGGAGGTCTGCGCACAGGTCGGCATCACCATTCCGGAAGAGAATATTTATGATGTAAAGGACAATGCGGAAGCCGCTGCCAAGGCTGTGGCTCTGATCAATGAAGGCAAGGCGGATTTCCTGATGAAGGGCAAGCTGGAGACCTCCGATTATCTGAGAGCAGTTGTCAACAAAGAGCATGGCCTGAGAAAGGGAAGCACCATCAGCGTATTTACCGCTCATGCCACCGACTGCTATCACAAGCTGCTGGTACCGGTGGACGGCGGACTCTGCACCTATCCGACTCTGGAGCAGAAGCGGGATATCATCCAGAATACCGCAGATGCTCTGGTGGCGCTGGGCTATGAGTGCCCGAAGGTCGGTGTGGTCTGCTGCAAGGAAAATGCAGATCCCAAGATGCCGGAGACCATGGATGCAGCCGAACTGAAAGCGATGAACGAGCGGGGCGAGATCACCAACTGCATCGTGGAAGGCCCCATCAGCTTTGACTGCGCAACCAGCAAGGAAGTTGCGGACTTCAAGGGATTCAAGTCCCCCTGTGCCGGCGACTGTGATATCCTGCTGGCACATGATATCCATGCCGGCAATATCATGGGCAAGATGCTGTCCGTTCTGTGCAAATCCAAACTGGGCGGATTCCTGGTAGGAACTACGGCACCGGTCATCTTCTCCAGCAGAGGCTCCTCCTCCGAAGAGAAGTACCTGTCCATCTGCTTAGCTGCTATCGCAGCTAATAACATGAAAAAAGCCTGAGTCGAGCAAGGAGTCCGGACCGCATGCTTGCATAGCGGTCCGTGGATACTTGCGAGACTGGCAAAACACGAGGATGAAGCTCCGAAGGAGCGGGAATCCGAGTGTTTTGAGCAGCGCGAAAGCAGCGAAGCTGCAAAGCGGTGCGCAGGCTTAAGTATCCTTTTGCCGCCGCGGCACCGCGGCATCCTGCAGCGAAACATTTGACTAACATTATCTAGGAGAAAAATATGGAAACAATTTTAGCTATCAACCCGGGTTCGACTTCGACCAAAATTGCCGTTTATCAGGATGAGAATCCGCTGTTTGTGGAAAGCATTGCCCACAGCCTGGAGGAAGTGGGAAAATACGAGAATGTATTTGACCAGTATGAATTCCGGCTGAATGTTGTAATCGACGCTATGGAAAAGCATGGCGTAAAACCGGAAGATCTGACCTGCGTGGTTTCCCGCTGCGGCCTGCTTCCGCCGATCAACAGCGGAGCATACAATATCAATGAGGACATGATCTGGCAGCTGCAGTACAATCCGGACAACCCGCACGCTTCCAATGTCGGCGCACCGATCGCATATGCCATCGGACAGAAAAACCATATTCCGGCCCTGGTTTATGACGGAATCACGGTGAACGAACTGATTCCCCTGACAAAGATCTCCGGCCTGAAGAGCCTGAAAAGAAAATCCATGTGCCATCACCTGAACATGCATGCAGCAGCCATCCGCTGGGAGCAGGAGACCGGTAAAAAACTGGCAGAGTCCAATCTGATCCTTGCCCATTTAGGCGGAGGTATTACCCTGACTCTTCGTTCCAATAACCGCGTGATCGACGGAATCAGCGATGAAGAAGGCCCGTTCGCTCCGGAGCGTGTCGGCGCAGTCCCGACCTATCAGCTGGTCAATATGTGTTACTCCGGGGACTATCCCACAAAACGCGATCTGATGAATGCCATTAAAGGGCATGGCGGACTGATTGATCATCTGGGAACCAACGATACCCGTGAAGTTGAGAAGATGATCGCCGACGGCGACGAGTATGCCAAACTGGTTTATGAAGCCATGGCGCTTTCCGTTGCAAAAAACATTGCAACCCTTGCGGTTACCGTAACCGGCAAAGTAGATGGAATCGTTCTTACCGGAGGGATTGCCAAGTCTGAGATGTTCACAAAGATGGTGATCGACAGAGTTTCATGGATCGCTCCGGTTACTATTTTCGGCGGCGAAAATGAAATGGAATCCCTGGCATTCGGGGCACTGCGTGTTCTGCGCGGGGAAGAGACCGCTCAGGAATTTACAAAAGTCGAGGGCCGACTGTAAAAGCAATCGTCAGCGGCATGAAAGGAACTGTTCCCGAAATAGCAGGGCCTGTCCCATGAATGTTACAACGATACACACGATTAAAAAGGCTGCTGCTTCCTGTGATGCGGCAGCCTTTTGGTTCAGAGGGGGCATTGTGGTCAGTTACCGCAATGCTCGACGTTTTTGACAGGGCTTGACGAAAAAATGCAGCAATGCGTGAGATTTTCGGCAGATGCTCCTCGCAGGCCCGGATTTTGACGAAAAAATGCAGCAATGCGTGAGTTTTCCGGCAGAAATCACTCTCCAGGAGACCCTTTACCGAAAAATTGCAGCAATGCGTGAGATTTTCGACAGTGGCTGCCGAAAAATTGCAGCATTGCGGCAGAATCCCCTGGGTTGTGTCAACATCCTCGGAAATTATCGGATCAGCAGTATGGTCAGGGCATTTCTTACGGATCGGATCCGGAGAGATGCTTTTGGCAGGAGAAAAGGTCATGACAGAACAGAAAAAGGCGTTAAAGGCTAAATTACCGGGGCCTGAAACCGGGATTGAGATCAGACACTCGGTCTGTGATATCTGTACCCCGGGACCCCAGTGCGGACTGAATGTCTATGTAAAGGACGGAGAAGTCATTAAGATCGAAGGCATGCCGGGATTTCCGGGAAGCAACGGCAAACTCTGCACCAAAGGAGCAGCCAATCGGCAGTACGTGTATCGGAAAGACAGGATACGGACTCCGATGAAACGGAAAGTACCCAGGCGGACTCCGGATGTGCCTGACGGCAGAGAACCCTGCAGCATCGAGGAATTTGTTCCCATCAGCCGGAGGAAAGTCACCGTCTTCGGTTATAAATAGACAGCAGCCGCATCAGCTGGACTACGGAAGTCAGCATGGCGACCACATAGGTCATGGCAGCGGCACTCAGCACACTCTTCGCCCCTTCGATCTCGTCTTCCGCCAGGATCGCGCAGCTGCGGATATTGGCCAGAGCCCTTCTGCTGGCATCAAATTCCACCGGCAGGGTCACCAGCTGAACAAATACAGCCACCGCATACAGAATGATTCCGATCAGGGCAATGAATTTCAGATTTGCAGCGAATCCGCTTAAGATGAAGCCGATGAAGATCAGCGGGATCGCCAGTTTAGAGCAGGTGTTGGAGAAGGGGATGATGGACATCCGCAGCTTCACCGGAGCATATCCCTTGGCATACTGGATCGCGTGCCCGGCTTCATGGCAGGCAACTCCGATCGCGGAAACCGAAGGGTTATTGTAGGTATTGGCAGACAAATGGATGGAGTTGGAACGGGGATCGTAATAATCGGACAGATCCTTTCCGCTCTTTTGCTCAATGGGAACCGAGGTCACGCCGTT
Source organism: Parasporobacterium sp. (assembly GCA_017459985.1). Classification (GTDB taxonomy): domain Bacteria; phylum Bacillota; class Clostridia; order Lachnospirales; family Lachnospiraceae; genus RGIG5612. The sequence goes on along the minus strand of JAFUBX010000008.1, from coordinate 11,177 downwards.
TGCTTCCATGATCCTTCTGGCCGCTTCCGCACCGGTGATCCCGGAACGGGCAAACACGGTGCTGTATTTTTTGTACCGCTTCTGCACGGAGGAGGAAGCGATCATAGAGGCGATGAACAGAATCGCAAGAATGATCAGATAGGTCCAGTCAAATGTGGTACCGGTACGATAGGCAGAATACATCTCAGAATCACTCCTTTCCCGCAGAACGCAGGTTCTCAGCAAATTATTTCTCTATGTTTTTCGGTTCGTAGGTGACATCCAGTCCCAGGCGGCCAAGGGTCCGCTTGTCCACTGCGGAAAGAGCCGCTGTGGTGTGGAACTGGCATCCGTTCAGCTTCGGAAGCTGGGCCAGAGCCCGGGAGGCCTGCTGGTCAATGACGGAAGCTGTGGAAAGGGCAATCAGAACCTCCTCCGGATGCAGCCGGGGGTTCTTACTTCCCAGGTATTGGATCTTCAGCTTCTGAATCGGATCAATGGTTGCCGGGGACAGCAGCATGGCGTCCTTCGGGATCCCGGCCAGATGCCGGATGGCTTTCAGGATGCAGGCGGCAGAAGGCCCCAGAAGATCCGAGGTCTTGCCGGTGATGATGGTGCCGTCTTCCAGCTCCAGGGCAGAGCACACATCGCTGGTCTCGGCTGCCCGTGCCCTTGCGGCGGCTACGACCCGGCGCTCGTTGACATTCAGGTTGGCGGCCTTCATCAGGACCAGGATCTTATTGACCTCCTCAATGGCTTTGCTGCCGTCGGCCACGCCGGCCAGAGAGCGGAAATACCGCCGGATGATCTCCTGCTTGCCGGCTTCCCGGCAGATCCCGTCATCGCTGATACAGTTGCCGGCCATATTGACGCCCATATCGGTGGGGCTGTTGTAGGGACTTTTCCCGAAGATCTCCTCAAACATGGATTTGAGGACCGGAAAGATCTCCACATCCCGGTTGTAGTTTACAGTGGTCTCTCCGTAGGACCTCAGGTGGTAGGGGTCGATCATGTTGATATCGTTCAGATCGGCGGTCGCGGCTTCATAGGCCAGATTCACCGGATGTTCCAGCGGAAGATTCCAGATCGGAAATGTCTCGAACTTGGCATATCCCGCATTCAACCCCCGTTTGTGTTCATGGTATAACTGGGAGAGGCAGACGCTCATCTTTCCGGATCCCGGACCAGGCGCAGTCACGACGATCAGAGGTCTGCTGGTCTCCACAAAATCATTCTTTCCATACCCGTCTTCGCTGATCACAACCTCCACATTGTTCGGATACCCCTGGATAAAATAGTGGTGATATACCTTGATTTCCTGATGGGAAAGCTGTTCTTCAAAGTGACGGATGCTTCTGGAATCGGAGTATTTGGTGATCACAACGCTGCTGACAAACAGGCCCCGGGAACGGTATTCGTCGATCAGACGCAGAACATCCAGGTCATAGGTGATGCCCAGATCTTCCCGGATCTTGCTGTGCTCGATATCTTCCGCGCTGACAACCATAACCATCTCCACCTGATCCGCAAACTGCAGCAGCATCTGGAGCTTGCTGTCGCTGTGAAATCCGGGAAGGACTCTGGAGGCATGCAGATCATCCAGAAGCTTTCCGCCGAATTCCATATAGAGCTTGTTGTCAAACTTGGAAATTCGTTCCTTGATGTGTTCAGACTGTAATTTCAAATACTTATTATTGTCAAAACCTGTTTTCATAAATACTCCGTTCTAAAACATATTACTGTCCGGTAAGGGCTTATAAGGCGGAACCGCAGTACTCGCAGCAGCCTTTGGCATCCGGCAGGGTGGTTGCTCCGCAGCAGGGGCATTTGACCGGAACCTTCGGAGCCGCAGCCGCTTCCGCCTGGGCACGGACATTCTCCCGGATCCCGGAGAAGATCTCCTTGATCTCATCCAGGGACTTTGCATAGCTTTCGTACTCGCTTCCATGGCGGATCAGCGGGCCGACACTCTTCTCTGTGACAGAGAAGGTATTGAGGTTAAAGTCGATCTCGTCAAAGTACGGATTGTTGACATAGACCTTTACTTTGAAATAGTAGGAATAGGAATAATGGGGCGGCCTGTAGCTGACGGTGTTGCCGTCCTTGTCCTTGGTGGTCTCTTCGGATTTGGATTCGTCGATCCTGGTTTCGCATCCGGTCACATCGGAGAAGGCAAGGATATCCGGATTAGCTTCGCGCCATTTGCCGGCTGAGGTGATCAGGAATTTCTTCTGATCTTCATCCACCAGTACCTTGGTTCCGTCACCGATGGTACGGGTCACATTGAATTTCTCAACTTCCGCCTTATTGGCCTCTCTGTAGGCCAGCTGCTCCTTGATGGATTCCACTGTGCTGTGCCGGCGTTCACTGAAGAACGGGGACAGTTTGGAAGCGCAGTCCTTGCAGCAGTTGCCGTCTTCCAGTTTTCTGTTGCCCAGAAGCTTAATCTGATTTCCGCAGATGGAACAGTATTTCTTGTCAAATAAACCCATAGGAACCTCCTCATTTTTCTGACAGATCTTGCATCCATTAACTTAGAATTTATATCATAAACAGGAACGAAATACAATCAGAAGGACAGGGCGGAAAGATGTTACAAAATTGCTCTTGTTAATGGAGGGCAAATGTTATAAAATCACAGTTACAACAAATTGGAGCAACAATTATAAGGAGGAACTATAATGGCATACAAGATTAATGATGGTTGTGTCAGCTGTGGCGCGTGTGCAGACGCATGTCCAGTAAGCGCTATCGCTGAAGGAGACGGCAAGTACGAGATCGATGCGGATGCTTGCCTGGATTGCGGAACATGTGCAGATACATGTCCGACAGGTTCTATTGAACAGGAATAATTCTGATTGTTGAATAGAATAGAATGAAAAGAGGCTGCCGTTTCGAGGCAGCCTCTTTTTAGCAGAGCGTGGCGGGCGATCAGTAGGTCCCCCGTCTTTTTTTGCGGATCTTCCTGCGGAACTTGAAGAAGAGCCACAGGATGATGCACACGACGATGGCGGCGACAGTGATGATGATATAGCGCCCCAGGACATCGTCGGTGGTCTTGACGGACAGCCACAGTTCATTCATCCGCTGATTTCCGTGGTCGGAGAGGGCATTGTAGCTTTCTCCAAGCGCCAGGATCTCCTCCGGCGGATAGGCGATCTCACTTTCCGTCAGTTCCGGATCCATGTATTCCTTGGCCTCGCTGATCGGTACGGAATAGCCCAGGTATTCCAGGTTCTCTCCGCAGATATCCGGGCGGCACAGGAAGTTGATGAACAGTTCGGCGGCTTCCTGGTTCCGAGCCTGTTTGGGAACGCAGCATGCGTCAATAAACAGGTTGAATCCCTCTTCCGGGAAATAGAATTCCAGATCCGGATTTTCCTCCGCCATCAGCAGATAATCCCCGGCGTAGTAGGGGGCGATCCAGGCCTCGCTCCGTTCCATTTTGTCAAAAACCTGGTCCATAACATAGGCCTGCACCAGATTTTTCTGTTCGATCAGTTTCTGCGTCGCTTCCAGAAGCTCTGCCTCATCCTCTGTATTCAGGCTGTATCCCAGCTCCAGTTCGGCGATGGCAAAGGCATCCCTGGGATTGTCAAACATCAGGATCTTTCCGGCATAGGTGGGATTCCAGAGGAGTTCCCAGCCGGTGGCGTCCTCCTCGTTGACATAGCGGGAGTTATAGATCATTCCCACATTTCCCCAGGTATAGGGCACCGAATATTTATTCTCCGGATCATAGGAGGTGTTCTTAAAGCTGTCGTCGATATACTGATAGTTGGGAATATTGTCGAAATTCAGTTCCGCCAGCATGTCCTCCCGGATGAGCTTTTCGATCATATAGTCCGAGGGAATGATCAGGTCGAAGGCGGCGGGATCCGTTTTGAGCTTGGTGTACATGGTCTCATTGGAATCAAAGGTCATGTAATTGATCCGGATATCCGGATATTCCGCCTCGAATTCGGCAATGACATCCACATACCCGTCGGTGCCGTCAGAAATATACTGTCCCCAGTTATAAATATTCAGAACAGAAGAAGCTGCTTGCACAGGCCGCTTCCCGGCGCTCATGCAGAACGAAGCAGCCGCCAGAATAAAGGCGCAGGCAAAGACAGTGAGTCTTAAGATGACAGATGATCGGTTCGGTCTTAACTTCATGAATCGTTCTCCTTTATTGCTGGCCGATGATCCCGGACTGGACAACGGTACGGGTTTTGGACTTTTTGTCCCGGCCCTGCAGCAGATTCATAATGATCATCAGCAGCAGGATCACAACGAACAAAAGTGTGAACAGGGCATACAGCTTGGGATGGATCGGTTTCTTGGTGTAATTGTAGATCTCTACCGGCAGGGTGACAAAGCCGGATCCGGTTACGAAATAAGAGATCACGAAATCATCCAGCGACATGGTGAAGCTCATCAGGGCGCCGGCGATGATCCCGGGCATGATCTCGTGGATGGTAACCTTGAAGAAGGACTGTAAAGGCGTGCAACCCAGGTCCAGGGCGGCGTCCGTCAGATAGGGATTCATCTGGGAAAGCCGCGGCATGACATTCAATATGACATAGGGCAGATTGAATGTGATATGGGCGATCAGCAGGGTCCAGAATCCCAGAATGGAATTGAGCCGCAGGATCGTCCCGGTAAAGGCGAACATCAGCGCCAGAGACACACCGGTCACGATATCCGGATTGGTCATGGGAATATTGGTCATGCTCAGGATCAGTTTGCGGATCCGGCCTCCGGAATAGTGGATGCCGACGGCGGCAGCCGTTCCTAGAATGGTGGCGATCGCCGTGGACAGGATGGCAATGATGGCCGAATTCCGCAGCAGGACCAGCAGTGTGGAGTCCCGGAACAGCTCGGCGTAGCGGTCGAAGGTAAAGGTCTTGAATACCGCCAGATCCGCGCCGCTGCTGAAGGAAGCCACCGCCAGAACGATGATGGGAATATACAGGAAAATAAATACGATCACCGTGACGATCCGGGTGAATTTTCTCATCAGTTTGCCACCTCCTCACTGTCATTTGCCGTAACTTTGTTGGTGACTCCGATGCACAGGAAGATCAGGATCATCAGGATCAGGGACATAGCGGCTCCCAGATTGGGGTTGTAGGCGCCTTTGAACTGGCTTTCGATAATATCGCCCACCATTACGGTTCCCGGAGAGCCGAGCTTTTGGGAAATATAGAAGGTGGAGACTGCCGGAACAAAGACCATGGTAATGCCGGACAGGATGCCGGGGATCGAAAGGGGAAGAATGACCTTCGTAAAGGTCCGGGTTTTGTTGCAGCCCAGATCCTCCGCAGCTTCGATCAGCCGGGGATTGATCTTGGAGATCGCGCTGTATAACGGCAGGATCATATAGGGCAGATAATTGTAGACCATGCCCAGGATCACGGCGCCGGAATTGCGGATCAGCGGCAGGGGAGACAGCCCCAGGGCGGTGATCACATTATTGAGGATACCGGTGTCCTCCAGAAGGGCGACCCAGGCCAGAGTCCGCAGAAGGAAGCTCATGCACATGGGCAGCATGATCAGAAGCTGCAGGAGCCTCTGCATATTGGGCTTCATCTGGGAGATCGCGTAAGCGACCGGGTATCCCACCACGAGACAGATCAGCGTGGCGGCGACACTGAGCCAGATGGAGCGGAGGAAGATCGTGGCATAATCCAGGATTCCGCCGATATTGGAGAGGGTAAAGGCTCCGGTCACGGAATCCGTGAATGCGTAATAGATGACAATGCAAAGGGGAATAATGGTGAACAGCAGCATCCATATAACATAGGGAGCGCTCAGCCATCTTCTTTTCCGGGAAAATGTGGAGTTCTTCATCGTTCGGCCACCTGTCCTTATTCTTCTTCGGATTCTTCTGCGACTGCGATTTCATCATATTCTGCAGAATATGAGCTGTAATCGCCGAACATGCCGGAGTATTCGCTCTTGTGCATGACATGGATATCGTCCGGATTGAGCCGGATACCGATCCTCGATCCTTCCGGATGGAAATCGGTGGTCTGGATCAGCCATTTGAATCCGCTGAAATTGACGATCGTATCGTAATGGACGCCCTTGAAGGTCACATTTGTCACCGTGCCGCAGAGCCGTCCTTCGGAAGGATCCACAATATCCACATCCTCCGGGCGGATGACCACGTCCACCGGCTCATTGGGAGTAAAACCCTTGTCCAGGCAGTCAAAGGTCCGGCCGAAGAAACGGATCTTGTAATCCTCCAGCATGGTGCCGTCCAGAATATTGGATTCTCCGATGAAATCCGCAACATAGGCGTTGGCCGGTTCGTTGTAGATATCCTCCGGCGTGCCGACCTGCTGGATCCGGCCGCTGTCCATAACCACTACGGTATCGGACATGGACAGAGCTTCCTCCTGGTCATGGGTGACATAGATGAAGGTGATGCCGATCTCCTGCTGAATCCGCTTCAGCTCGTTCTGCATATCCTTGCGCAGTCTGAGATCCAGGGCGCCTAAGGGCTCATCGAGGAGAAGGACCTTCGGCCGGTTCACCAAAGCCCTGGCAATGGCGACCCGCTGCTGCTGGCCGCCGGACAGAGAGGCGACGGAACGGTTCTCAAACCCCTTCAGGGAGACCACCCGGAGCATTTCCGTGACCCGGCGGTCGATCTCGTCTTCCTTCAGGCGGGAGATCCGCAGACCGAAGGCGATGTTGTCATAAACATCCAGATGGGGAAACAACGCGTAATTCTGAAAAACCGTATTGATCTGCCGTTTATAGGCGGGAATATCGTTGATCGGCTTTCCGTCGAACAGGACGGTGCCGGAACTGGGAGTCAGAAAACCTCCGATGATCCGCAGGGTCGTGGTCTTTCCGCAGCCGGAGGGACCCAGCAGCGTCAGAAATTTGCCGTTCTCGATCGTCAGATTCAGATTGTCGAGAATCCGCGTTCCTTCAAATTCCATGGTGAGGTTTTCCAGTCTGATCAGTTCGTGGTTCATTATTTTCCCCTTTTCCTTATTTTTATAAATAAAAAGCGAACAGCCAAAACTGTTCGCAAATAACAAACCGTAGAAATTGCAGCGGTTAAGAACAGTTAGACGTATGCAAGGCTCTGGACGGCGTCTTCCTCCAGGATCTTTTCAAAATGCTCATTCATATAAGCCAGTCTGGCGGGGCTTACAGCCTCGTCCTTTCCGAATTCCAGAGCGGCTGTACTGATATAGGCAAAATCACTGCCTTCCTTTGATACGGAATGCATATGCAGATAGTATGCTCCGTCCTCCGGAGATTTGTACAGGGCGCTCTCTCCATTGAAATGAAGACTGATATGATGGGAAAAATCCATCACAGCGTCCAGGGAGTGGAAGGAAACTACACAGTCCCGAATATTCCGGGCCGGGGCAGATGCTTCCTGCGTAAATTCGCCCAGGCGGAAGAGACCTTCCTGGAGCAGCTCTGACGGAAGCGTGGAGGAGAAATCCTCCGCACTGTCCCTGGAAAATACATCCTTCAGGCTGGACAGGCTGGAATAGCGGGTATCCACTTCGTCGGGATCCTCCACCTTGGTGATCATCAGGATGATGCAGTCCATGGAAACCGGAATGGCTTCGATCATGATCGGAAGATCACTGGTGTCGAAACCAAACTCCAGATTGGCCTGGTCCATCATATCCCGGAACAGGGTATTGGCCTTCTCCGTGCCGTAGGCAAGCTCGCTGAGCTTCAGCTGGCGGGAGGCCAGGTCGGAGCGGGTAAGGGTGCATTTTATCTGGTTGTCGCTGATTTTCTCAATCTTCATAACTTCGTTAATCAATATACTGATAGTAGTATAGAAATATACGCAAAAATGCTTGAAATGTCAACACGAAAATAGTATATTGAAGCTGCACATCAATGAATGATCCGGGTCGGGATCGTTTTTTTCACGGTATTATCTGCGGGGCGGAAGCCGGTATACATGAAGGAGTATTATCACGATGCACCGGGGCTTTGTTTTCGTATGCCGGTTTCTGCCGGAACCGCCTGCTTTCAGAGCAGAACATTTTCAGAATGAAGAAGGAGGGGTCCGGATGACAGACCAGGAAAAAATTCAATATATCAATTATATGCAGATCAAGGATGAGCTTGACAATGTGGCTTTTAAGGGAATCCGGCTGAAGCTGGACGGAGATTACACCGATTCCCACGAGATCGCGGCGATGTGTGTATTCCAGGAGGAGAATGATTATATGCGGGACTACCAGCGGGACGGCACCGGCAGGATCGCGGAACTGAATTTCGATAAGGTGAAGAGGATCGGGTACTGACACCGGTGCCGGTACGGGTCAGGGCGTTTTGGTTGTATTTGGCCGCGTTCAATGCTATAATCCCATGAAATTGTGAATTTTTCAGGCTGTCCCGGCAGCAGTCCTTCCGCGGAACGATTCGGCCGGGCAGCAGATCAGACACATAAAGGAACAATCAATCAGGAAAAAGGAAATCATTATTTATGGATGCACGGAAGCGGCCACGAAGAAGCGCAGGTATGGGATATTTCACCATCCTGCTGATCATACTTATTATTATTGCTGCGGCGGGAGTCTTTGTCTCCAAGCGGTTTGCCCCCTCCAAGACCCGGGCGGACCTGATGGAATATTACAATCTTACCGCATACGAAAGGCTGGGAAGAGACGCGGCCGGGAGTGATGAGCTGGCGATTGTGATCAACGATACGATCCTGGATGAGGAAAACACGGAGAAGTTCCGGGCAGTCCGTTCCGGGGACGATGTTTATGTTGAGATCTCCATTATCCAGAGCAATATCGATGAGCGGTTTTATCTGGACAGCAATGAAGGCCTGGTGATCTTCACCAATGCCGTCGGTTCGGTGATCGCGCCGGTGGATTCTTCTGTTTATACGGAGGAAGGACAGGAGCATGATGCCGGTTATGTCATTGCCAGACAGATCAATGGAAGCATTTACCTGAACATGAAATTTGTCGACGAGCATTCTGCCGCCAGCTACCAGGTTCTGGAGGATCCTGCCAGGGTCTATATCCGGATGGGTGCGGGGACGGCGGAGTATGCCACCGTTTCTTCCAATACAAAGATGCGGCTGTCTTCCAGCAAGAAATCCTCCATCGTGGCTGACATCAGCAAAGGGGAGCGTCTGAAGGTGCTCTCCATCGATGACGGCTGGTATAAAGCGATCAATGAGCAGGGGTTCCTGGGCTATGTGCCGGAATCGGCTCTCGGGGAGATCACAACCCAGGAGCTGACCTCTGATTATTCGGAGCCGGAGTATACGCATATTCTGGAAGACGGCAATATCAGCATGGCATGGCACGGAATCTACTATTATGACAGCAACCAGTATATTGCCGACTATACTTACAATATGAAGGGGATTAATATCCTGGCGCCGACCTGGTTCCTGTTCGCGGATCCTTACGGAGATATTCTGTCCTATGCCAGCCCGGACTATGTCAATTATGCCCACGAGAACGGCTGGAAGGTCTGGGCGGTGCTGGAGGATATGGACGCCGAGAGCAGCAGCGAGATCCTGCCGTATACCTCCAGGCGTCAGACCGCGATCGGCCAGATCATCAACGAATGCCTGGCATACGGAATCGACGGCATCAATGTGGATATTGAGCTGATCACGGCTTCGGAGGGCCGGGACTTTATCCAGTTCATCCGGGAACTGTCCGTGGCCTGCCGCCGCAATCAGCTGGTGCTGTCGGTGGACGATTATACACCATACAGCTACAATGCCTACCGGCATACGGCGGAACAGAGCAGGATCTGCGATTATGTTGCGATCATGGCCTATGATGATTATGTGGGCGGCAATGTAGCCGGCCCCAACTCCGGTCTTCCATTCCTGGAAGAGGTCCTGGGCGTCTGCCAGGATGTTGTGGATATGGACCGGCTGATCATCGGTCTGCCGTTCTACTCCAGATTGTGGTATCAGCACAGTGACGGCACTGTGGGCAGAGACACCAGCGACATGAATAACATTGAAGAGGTCACTCTGAATCACGGCCTGACCTATAACTGGCTCGCAGATGTGGGATACGACTATGCGGAATATGAGGAAGAGGACACCACGGTGCGGATCTGGTACGAGAATGTCAATTCCCTGGAGGCGAAGCTGAATCTTCTCAGCAAATACAATATCGCGGGAGTTTCCTACTGGAGACTCGGACAGGAAACATCCAATGTCTGGGATGTTCTGTCACAGTATTATCAGTAACAAACAGCAGACGGGGCAGTCACAAAGCAGGTGGCTGCCTCTTTCAGCGGGTGGGATATTCACCTGCGATTCAGGGGGCCGGAAAGGCATGACCAGAGAAGAGAAATATATGAAAGAAGCCATCCGGCAGGCCAGAAAAGCCCGGGCGGTCAATGAGGTGCCGATCGGCTGCGTGATCGTCTATCAGGACCGGATCATAGGCCGGGGATATAACCGGAGGATCACGGATAAGACGGCGCTTGCCCACGCGGAGCTGACAGCGATCCGGAAGGCAAATAAAGTGATCGGGGACTGGCGTCTGGACGACTGCGAGATGTACGTCACTTTAGAGCCCTGCCAGATGTGCGCAGGCGCCATTGTTCAGTCCCGGATCGCGGATGTGTATATCGGCGCCATGAATCCCAAGGCGGGCTGTGCGGGAAGTATTCTGGATCTTCTTCATGAGAGCCGGTTCAATCACCAGTGCCGGGTGGAGACCGGGATACTGGAGTCCGAATGCGCAGAGCTGCTGACAGAGTTCTTCAGGGATCTGCGGCTGCAGAGGAAATAACAGCCGGATCCGGAGGCAGTTTCAAGCTTGACGGGAAACCGCGGGTCGATTATAATCATGCATACCTCGGTGGCGGTGTCTGAGCCCCGGGTCCAATGCAATGGAAATCCATGAACCGTGTCAGGTCGGGAACGGAGCAGCACTAAGTGGAACCTTCCATGTGACGTTGGGAAGCCTGGGGGTAGTCGTTGCCGGGGTGTTTTTATAGCTTGAAGTCATGCGGCGGCAGACTGCGGAAGTTGATAATTCGGAAAACGCATGAATAGCTACCGCAATGCCTGCATAACATATCGATCATATGGAAAGTAAAGAGGAGAAATCTATGACAGTAGCAGAAGAAAGCCTGAAATTGCATGCAGAGAAACGGGGGAAGATCGAGGTGATCTCCCGTGTGCCGGTGAAGGGCAAGGAGGATCTGTCCCTGGCCTATACGCCGGG
>JAFUBX010000045.1 GCA_017459985.1 Parasporobacterium sp. | reverse complement strand
CTCATTCAGGATCGTGTCCTTTTCCTGCTGCTCGCGCTTCAGCTTGTCTCTCTGCTGACGCAGAAGTCTGGAGATCTCCTTTTCATCTGAAAGGGTGATGATCTGCTGGATTTCCTCAAGGGAAAATCCGTAACGCTTTAAGCGCTGGATATAGTTCATGGTGTCGATCTGCTCCACCTGATAATAACGGTATCCTGTAAACCGGTCCACCTCTGCCGGGGCGAGAAGTCCGATTTTATCATAATGGTGCAGGGTTTTAACGCTCACCTGACATATTTTTGAGAATTCACCTATCTGAAGCAAAATGATCAGCCCCTTTCATGATGTTAGATTCGAATCTGATGTCAGTGTAACTTCTGACCCAAGGGGAGAGTCAAGACCTTTTCTGTTCATTCATCTCAAATCCCATCCTTCTCTTTTCCAGTGTGGAATTCTCTTTGAATTGTTCTACCAGGTAATCCAGACGTTCGTTCTGGTTCATAATCGTATCCTTTCCGGTCGGAAAAGATCAATCATTAACCTTTTCCGGCAGTTCATTATAAAAGCAGGTTTCAGAGAGCGGCTTGCGATGACCGCCAAGACTTGTGTTCGGCACAAAATCATCTGCAGGATATCCGATATACAGCATGCAGACCGGTTTCCAATTTTCCGGAAGCCTCAGCAACTCTCTTGCCTTATCCTGATCAAAGTAGGAGATCCAGACACTTCCCAGATCCAGACTCGCCGCTTCCAGCATCATATGCGTTGCCACGATCGTGGCGTCAGTCGCTCCGCTGGATTCGTCATTCTGGGGATGTGTCCAGCAGGCACTTGCATCATAGCAGACAAACAGGACAAGCGGTGCACCATAATAGAAATTGACGCCGCCTTTTTCTTTATCTTCGCATTCCTTTGCCAGATCCACATATTTCTGATCATAGCCGAAGGAACAGAATTCCCTTACCTTCACAAGACTCTCTGATGTGTTCAGTATCAGGATCCTTTGTGGCTGCAGATTTACTGCAGTCGGTGACCAGCGTCCCGCTTCCAGGATCTTTTCCAGTTTTTCCTGTTCAACGGGAGTTTGGGAGAACCTGCGGACGGTTTTCCGCTTTCTTGATATTTCCATGAAATCCATTATCGGTTTTCCTCCGTATACCGGTGTGTTTTCGCAGAACGGCCTTTCTGAACACCTCTGGCATATTTGATTTCCGGATATCCGAAGCCTATGATCAGACCAGTATAGTGATCCTTCGGAATATTCAGCATTGCCCTGGCTTCCGGTGCCAGCTCATTCAGGACTTCTGCGGAATAACTCATGATCGTTGTTCCGAGGCCATGAGCATTGCACAGCAGTTCAAAATATGCTGCAGCCAGATGACAGTTCGTCTTGCTGTCCTCCGCCCATTTGCCAACGCATTTCTCATGGGCTATAAACAGATGCGGCGCTCCGCAGAAAAGAAGATCACCTTTGCGGACCGTCTTCTCGGATTCCTTCATTTTCCCATAATAGAAATCACTGAAGCTGTGCGTATAAATATGCTTTTTAGCATCTGCATCCATTTTTGCGTAAGCAACTTTGCGGATCTCCTCCACACGGTCTTTGTCATCAATGACGGTGTATTCAACACCCATGGCGTTGCCGCCCGTCGGAGCTGCTGCCATTGCGGAAAGGATACCGGTGATCACCTTGGGATCTACATTCTGATCCAGAAATCTGCGGCAGGATCTTCTGTTTACAATCAGCCGCTCCATATATTCGCCCATTTCTTTCGGAGCAGGCGGCAGAGAATCCTCCGGTTTCTTTCCGAAGATGGAAATGGCACCCTGCGGACACACCGCCAGGCAGTGCTGGCACCTCCAGCATCCTCGCCAGCCAAAACGCTCAAACTTTTTCATCTGCGGATACCCATCCGGACCGAATTCGATCACCATGCCGGAGCAGGTATTGATGCACCTGCCACACTTGATACATTTGGATTTATCGATCTGGAAATGTGTTTTCTGTTCTGCTCCCATAGTGCTGCCTCATACTTTTACAACGATTTTTCCATTGACGGTTCCCTCGTCCTGGGCAGTCAATGCTTCCTGTATATTCTCAAAATCAAAGGTTTTTCCGCTGACCGGAATCAGTCCTTTCTCATTCAGGAAAGAGAAGATTCCGTCTATTTCCTGTTGGGTCGGATAGTTGGAAAAGAAGCCGGTCAGGTATACGCCGTTCGGGATGTCCTTGATCGGATCAAATCCGTTTAATGCATAGACACCGCCGAGGATTCCTGTCTGGCAAACGATACCGCCCTTCTCTACAGCAGTCAAAGTATCCTTCAGACTGCGCGGTCCGATAAGATCAAGCGTCTTTGTCACACCATGTATCTTTCCGGTCAGCCTGCCGTCATCGATGACAGCTTCATCCGCTTCGGCAATCAGCGGCAGTTTGTTTTCTCTGTGTGT
>JAFUBX010000044.1 GCA_017459985.1 Parasporobacterium sp. | reverse complement strand
CCTTTACCTTATCTGCCGTATGCATACCGGCATCCGGAGTACTGGCAGAAAATCAAAGAGGCGTCGAAAGCAGGAAAGGATATGGTAGCTTCACGGCCCATGTTTGATGAATCCGAGCGCCGGCATCCGGTTCAGGAGGAAGAAAAAATAAAGATCGAAAATATACAGGGAAAGGTTCTCTGCATCGGCGCAGAGGACGATGTCCTGTGGGATACGTGCAAATATATACGGCGCATGGAGAAGCGGCTTGAAGAGAAATCTCACAATTGCAGGTTCAAAGCCCTCCTTTATGAGCACGGGACACATTTCGCTTTCCCAGAGTCCATGTTGAAGATCATGCTTCCGATCGGTGGAAGAGTGCTGGTTGGAGCGGCATTCCGGGCGGGCCGGAAATATCCGAAGGAGTGCAGGGAGACCCGCCGGGATATTGACCGGAAATTACAACAGGTATTCAGAAGATGGTAAAAATATGATTTGTGCGAGGATGTTATGAAATACACAGGAATGCCAACGGGGATGAGGGCTTAACTAAATGACATTGGGACCGTCCCCTGTCACGAATCGGTCGCCCACATACCAGTAGTCGCAGTATGGTCCGCCCAGGATCTCTGTCTGTGTCCGGATGAGCCTCGCATGCAGCACCTCCGCCAGCACATGGTCGGTCCGGCACAGATGCGGCAGCAGTTCTTCGTAGCCGTTCTCTTTGGCATGCTTTGCGATGGGGCAGCCGATCAGGTGAAAGCTGTATCCTTCTTTATGGTTCTCCGGGTTCACCGCAATGCCCCAGCTGTCTTTCCATTCTCCTTTTGCCTGATGTTCCCGAAGCTGCTTTTCATACCGGTCGTAGATGATGCCGAACAATTTATAGACCCATTTGCTCCTGTTGGCATCGATGATCTTCCCGAGGAACCGGAGCGGATCGATATGCCATTCGTAAATGGTCTCGAAGGCCTTGCCGTCGATGACGTGATCGCTGGCTTCGTAGAAGGCCACGATGGAAAACCAGGTTTCCATGTTGGAGGCCATCATGTTTTCTTTTCCGCCAACGTCGGGCATCTGCGTCAGCAGCTTTCTGTATTCCCTGTCAGCCCGGGCGCAGATCTCGTCTTTTCTTTCCGGAAGATATTCGTCCAGATATCGTTCAAACAGTTTTCCCCACTTTTTCGGATAACTCTTCACACCTTCTCCTCTTTTCCTACCAGACTCAACGCGCATACAAGATACAGTGTCAGCCATCCGAATGATTCAGCTCCGGAATCCAGGCCTTCCATGATAAAGTTCGTCAGCTGCCCGAGCGCGAGCATGATCAGCGGCGTGCAGATCAGCGCGGCCTTTTTCAGCGGGAGCATGCCTTTCCAGATCATGCCGATCCAGGCCACGGTTACAAACAGATCGCAGATGATAAATCCGGCGATCATCGGAACCGCGATGCTTTTGGCGACCCGCCATACCATGCCGACCGATACTGCAAGGTCCGATGTCGCGGCCATGCCGGCGTTGAAGACGACCGGCAGCATACAGATGCCGATATGGATGAAGGCGAAATACAGGATGCCGCCCCAGTTGGCGATCTTGAAAAGCCGGTACAGCTTCTTTTCCGACAGCTTATACTTTTCTTCCATGACATGCATAAGTTCCACGGCAGCGACTGCGAATAAGGCTGCGCAGATGAAGCCCAGAACGGAGGATACGGCGTACCGCCAGTCCGGGACCACATTGAAGGTCATGCCCATATAAGCGTCCGGCGAGGACGATGTGCTGAAAGTTCCAAATCCCAGCAGGTAATCCCCCGCCATGGCGAGGATCATGGCGTAAACGCCAAGCATTATTTTCTGTCTCGATGTCAGATTTCTCATAGTCTGTTCAGCTCTCCTTCACCCAATTTATGATTTCCTTCTCCGACTCGGCAAAGTACCGCAGGTTTTCTTTCCGGTATCTGCCAAAAGTCTTATACATGAGCCCGACCAGCGGAATCATCCGGTAAAGCTTTTTCTCTCTTTCCCTGTTCGGCATAAGCCCGCAAAGGTGGCTGCCGTGGGGAAAGATCAGGGTTTTAACTTCCTTCTTATAGCCGCTTTCTTTAAGCTGATGCTCTATCGTCCTGACAGAGAGCTCAGCCGGCCAGGCTTCATCCTCCCTTCCGGCGATCAGCAGCACCCGCGCCCCGGTCTTTTCCACCTCCAGCTTTGCCGCCTCCACAGCCGCCTCGTTCTGATAGGCATCATAATAGGCGGCCCACATGCCCGTGACTTTGTGCGCAGCCGCCGGATGTTTCCGGTATTTAGCCGCTTTCACTCCAGAAAAGTCTGCTCTGACGAAAGGAATATCCTCGCCGTGCCATGTCGCCACGCTGTGCCCCGTCATCGTCTTCTTGTCTTTTAAGGTCCCCTCAAAAGGCACATGCGTCGGGGACACCATGATCAGGTTCTCCATGCCGCCGATATACTGCGCCGCCAGCACCGCAAAGATGGAGCCCATGGACTGCCCGTATACACTGATATGTTCGATCTGCTTCTTTTCCCTGAGATGGCGGACCGCCGGAAGGAACATATCCAGCGGGATCCGGTCCGGCGAATCCGGCAGACCTTCTGCGCCAAACAAAGAGACCGCCAGGCCGGTGATCCCATAATCTGCGAACCGCTCCGCAAATTTGATGCCGGGAAGGAGGCTCTGTTCTCCGCCCATGATGACGATGACCGCCCGGTCACTGCCTTCATCCGGCTCGGCAAGATGGCCCGCAAAGCCATGCTGCGGAAAGTTGAAATCTTCGTGCTTCATTCCTTTATATACTCCACAAAGTGCCGGTACCCTTCCTGCGCATCTTCTACCAGAGGCATCATCGCATAACTGTGATACATTCCTTCACCAATCTCGACTGTCACATGGGTACCGAATTCCTCCAGCCTTCTTCGGATAGAGTCTGCACCTGCCAGGAACACCTCATCACCGCCAAAGCTCATATACACATCGCTCAGCCCGTAATAATTGCCAAGCTGGAGATATTTCATGTATTCAGGCACTTTTTCCCCGCCGGTCATGCCTTCCCAGATGTTTTCCGTTGCTTTCACACTCATGATCACATCGGTCTTTTCCAGTTCCCCGGCTCGGCGCTTTTCTTCCTCTGTCAGGAGCAGGGTTCCCGGCGATCCGGCATAGATCTTCCCGGGCATGGGCAGTCCCTCTCCTCTGTCATTAATATAGGACGCCATCCCTATGGCAAGATTCCCTCCCGAGGAGCCGCCCATGAAACAGATGTTTTCCGGCCTGTATTTCCGAAGCGTCTTTTTATAAAGCTCATACAACATTTCATAAACATCCGTTAATGTACTGCCTTCAAAAACCAGGGGATAATAAGGCAGAAGGATATTGATGCCTGTTTCCTTCGCCAGAGAAACTAATCCCCCGGCCTGCGACGGTTTCGGATATTTCAGCATGCCGCCGCCCACAAGGTAGATCCCGACCCGGTCTGTTTCCTTCCGGTGACGGTAATACAGTACTGCCTGTCCTTTTACCTCCCCCCGGCTGACAGAGATTTCAGGATCATGAAGCTCCGGAATTTCCACTCCCTTATAGGCTTTTTTGAATATCTTCTGCGTCTTTTCAGGTGTCCCCGCCATTATCCTTTTCACCGGAAGCATCCGAAAAGCTTTCAGCAGCATTCTGTACTTTAGAGTTTTCTGAGTCATTTTGTCCTCCGCCGGCACACAGAGCAGGCCCTGAGGAAAGTAGAACATGCACCGTGTGATTAGATACTACTAACTTACATAAGAATACCTTTAATCCCCCCAAATTTTCCACGCTATTCTTATCTTTTTCTCAGCGGCACAGACATCCTTCTCCATATATCGTTTTATTGTCAATACTATTTATTGTTATTTTTAGCATAACAACCTTGTTTTTCTCTCTTTTCAGGATGGGGACTTCTGCGGGTATCTTCCCGGGAGACAAGGTATTCCGTTTTCAAGGTTCAACGGAAGAAGTACATCTCCTTCCACGAACCCCAGAAAAAACCGTTGGAAGGGAACCACGCGAAAATGAAAAAGCCGGGAATTCTTTTCTGTGTCTTGAAAAATGACCAAATATGATATATGATTTAGCCACAAGGAGGTGATATTATGCAGATCGTTCCGATGAGAGATTTGAAAAACACGGTGGAAATCGAGCGGAAGTGCGCAGAAGAGAACGGCCCTGTCTTTGTGACAAAGAACGGCTACGGCCGCCTTGTTGTGATGGATATTGAATATTACGAGAGAACCATGCAGTCCATGGAGGAAGCCAGAATGGTCAACCGTGGAATTGATGATTATGAAAAGGGAAATGTCACAGACGGAAAGTCTTCACTGAAAAAGCTGAGGGAGAAACATGGCATCTGATCGATACAATTACGTTCTGACGGAGAGCGCAGAAGCAGATATCGATGAGGCCTTTGACTATATCGCGGGTGACCTGGTAAATCCCGACGCCGCCTCCGCCTTTGCGGATGAACTGGAAGAGAAACTGGAAGAGAAACTGGAAGAAATCTGTAAGACACCAAAAGCAGGCCGGCCGGTCCACAACCCTTATCTGAAAAGGGATGACGTGAGGCGCGTCCTGGTGAAGAATTATATTGCCTATTACCTGATCAATGAGGAAAAAGCAAATATCGTTGTTCTTCGCGTTGTCTACAGCCGCCGCGATCAGGATAGGATTCTGAAGACCATCTAAGAAAAGCCGGCAGAGAACATCTCTCTGTCGGCATATTTATGTCTGGGTATTCATTGTTTCTTATAGCCTGCGAATAGCAGCCCTGCAAAGGTCGTACACAAGACGGACCCTGCCAGCATGGCAGCAGCTCGCTTTTTGTTCCTCCTGAATCCTGCGATTGCCATCGGGATACCCAGAAGGCCGCCTGCAGTCAATGCACCAAAACCACGGTACAGCCGTTTCCCGGAAAGGATCCGGTCAAGTCCCGCAATACGCTCGCTTATGAGTTCTCCCACACCAATCAGCATGAGGACTCCCGGAAAAGCAGAAGCAAAGTTATAGACGTCTCTTTTTTCGCGTAATGCACGGAACACACAGACAAGATATGCGATCCAACCTACATTTCCGGGAATATCATATGCCACCCAACGTACATCTGAAATCTCTGTTTTATACAGTGTATTCATGTTCACCATCTCCTTAATACCGCTCTCAGTTTCCGGTCAATATCCCGGCGGGTCTCCCTGCACTCCTTCGGATATTTCCGGCCCGCCCGGAATGCGGCTCCGACCAGAAGGCTTCCGCCTGCCGGAAGCATGATCTTCAGCATCGACTCCGGAAATGCGAAATGTGTTCCGTGTTCATACAATAACGCTTTAAATTTACAGCTGTGCGGCTTACTCTTCAGTCGTTCTTCCATGCGCCGTATATATTTGCACGTATCCCACAGGACATCATCCTCTGCGCCGATGCAGAGAACCTTTCCCTGAATATTTTCGACCTTTATTTTTTCTTCCTCCTGAACCGGATGCCGGCGCTCGGATTCATCAAACATGGGCCGGGAAGCCACCATATCCTTTCCCGCTTTCGATGCCTCTTTGATTTTCTGCCAGTACTCCGGATGCCGATATGCATACGGCAGATAAGGCAGAGGTTTTCCTTCCCAGGACACGGAAGATTCATTGTCGCCGGGGCGTTCCCGCATCCCGTCTTT
>JAFUBX010000043.1 GCA_017459985.1 Parasporobacterium sp. | reverse complement strand
CTATCCCACTTTTTTACATCGGAACAGGGATATCGATTCCCAATTATTTCACACATGGTCCAGTTCGGGCTATTTCCTTGGACTATATATGAAAAAATCGCCATCTACTATCCCTGTTTCCCGCATCAGAGCAGGGATAGCTTTCGGCAATTTTTACGCAGATCACCCAACTGTAGATCACCTAACCACCTTTAAAGTTGACCGAACAGACTGGTTAAAGTTAACCGAACAGACTGGTCATCGCTGATAAAATTCTATATAATAGCAGCAAATTTTCATGAGTATAAAATTATTTCGGAGTAGCAAATCATATGGAATCACAGATGACTATGGAATCGCAGATGACAACCGTCAGGGATAAAAGTATCGATATTATAAAGGGGATCGCCATTCTTCTGGTTATACTGGGCCACATGAATCAGACGCCGCTGGTGATTGTCACCTGGATCTATTCCTTTCACATGCCTTTGTTCTTTCTGTGCTCCGGGATGGTGTTTTCCCTCCGCCGACACCCGGATTTCAGATCGTTCCTGATCTCCCGGCTCCGGACGCTGGTTCTGCCCTATTTCTGCCTCAGCATTTCGCTCTGGCTGCTGATGTATCTCAGGGATTTCTTTGCCGGCTATGTCTATCACACGCCATTTACCCCTGAGAACAGGCCCCTCCATGATTTCCTGTCCATGCTTCTGGGATACCGCATGCACGAATACTACTTTTCCCTCTGGTTTATCTGCGCCTTATTCACCGCGGAGCTCGTGTTCTATTTTCTGGTAAAATATATCCGGAAATACCAGTGGCTGTTCTTTTTGTTCGGCGTTCTGGGAATCGCGCTTCAGTGGCTGGTCTGGAAGTTTGTTCAGGGATTTTTCTGGAGCATCGATATGATCCCGGTCTGCACCGCTTTTCTGTCTCTTGGGTACGGTTACAGGCTCTACAAGGAGAAACTCCGGCTTTTATTAAACGCCTGGTGGATTCTGCCTGCACTGGCCGGCAATATTGTGTTTGCGTATCTGAATTTCAGAGTCACCGGTATCAACGATCTGTATTCCTGCATTTTCGGCAATCCCGTGTATTTCTTCCTGTCCTCCGTGTTCGGCAGCTGGCTTTTCCTGATCCTGTCGAACCACATGGACAGTTCCCTGCTCCTTTTCTTCGGGAAAAACACCTTCGTCACCTACGCATTCCAGAACTCCTTCGCAATTCCCGTGGCTGTCATGATCTCCGAAAAGCTGGGGACGAAATTTCCGGACTTCTCAGTCCCGGTCGTGCAGTGGGTCCTGGTTTTCCTGATCACCGTCCTGATCAGCGCTTTCCTGATCTGGTTCTTCAACCGCTTCCTGTACCGGGCCCTCGGACGCAGCAGGTAATCACTCGCCTAAGATCATCGCAAACGCTCTGATTATTTCCCCCTGCCGCAGCATTTCTTCGTACAGTCCAGAGGACGCCAGATCGGACAGCGTTTCCACCACTCCGGAGCTTGCCTTTTTAATCAGTGAATTTCTGTCTTTCGGATATCGGCATACGCAGATTCCCTTATTCTTCCTGATATTCTCTTCGGTCTTTTCAAAATCCGGATAGGTTGCCTTTCCGGCATGCAGAAAATATCGCTGCTCCATATCCGCATTTATCTCATCCGGATCGTATCTCCAGCCTTTCCCATTTTTTCCGGATACACTTTTGATCAGTTCCGCGTGATTCATCGGAAGCGGGAGTTTTTCTCGATCTCGATACGGTATTCCGGGTATGAGTCGTGCGGATCCATGATCCGGAAGGTGAACCACTTCTCCGAATCAAAACGCGCATCAATATAAGTCTCCAATGCCAGATAGGAACGATACTCAAACGCAGAATTCAACTCATCTGCCCATTCCCGGATCCAGTCCTTTCGGTTCTAATTAAAAAATCAGCTGTCCTGCTTCTCTTTCAAAACAAATTTCTCTTTCAGTACAAATGTCCGGAAAAGCCGGTTCAGCACCGGTTCAAGGAATCGATGGGAAAGAAAGGCCACGGCAATTACAACAGCCAGATAGAGAAAGAACTGAACGGACATCGGAGCCCGGTTAAATCCGGTAAAGTCGCCGGTCATTCGGAGCAGGTCTGTCAGCGGCAGATGCCACAGGAAAACAGACATGCTGATTCCTCCCAGAAAGGAGAACACCGGATTTCCGACCACGAGGCCGACTGGCCGTGCACAGATCACAGCGAGGATCACCAGCAGGCAGAAAACGGCAATAGTGGTCGGGATATCGGACGTTGCATTTGCGATTCCGCCACACAGACGGGTAAGGACCAGCAGGAGAACGGCCAGCACCAGAGAGATCCATCCCACAGCCTTCCTAAGAGCTGCAACGGATCCTGCTTTCTTATACCATTCCGCCAGCAATACTCCCAGGAAGAAGTTGAAATACCCCTCCCCGCTGGTCCGGAAGCAGAACGGAACCCTCAGATCCCGGGTCATGAACGCATGGCCCAGCAGGACACAGGCTGCCGCAAGCAGCAGGAACGCCGTCCGGTGTTTCTTCCCCAGTCTGCAGATCCCGTAAAAGAGCAGATAGCAGATCATCAGTACGTTGACGAACCAGCCCGGGCCGTTATAGGGAACGCGGGTATCATCGATCCATCCGGTAGACATCATGCAGAAGGACAGAATGATCCGGTTCAGGTCGATGGCCGCCGCTCCATAATGGATCACATCCAGCAAAATGGCAAATACATTGGTTACGAAATACAGCGGATAGATCCGGATCAGCCGTTTCTTCAGATATTGCCGGAAAGTGACCCGCTCTGCCCCCTCGTCCCGGATCCGGTCCGAGTACCAGTAGGCCATTAAAAACCCGGAGATCAGGAAGAAGCAGTAATTCCCCAGATATCCGCCATAGGCATAGACTGGCCGCAGGACAGAATCAAAGGAATACTCGAAGATCCCCTGAATATGCATGATCACAATAAAGAAAATAAAGATCCCTCTCAGGCCTTCAAGTCCCTGAAAGTCCCGTTTTCTTGTCATATGTTGTACGTCTTTCTCCCGTTCAGCCTCCCGTAGGTTCCGCCCTTCCCGGCCGCCGCGGGCAATGCTTTTGTTTACAGTAGCGCTTATCCTGCCGATTATAATATACGCATTTTTCTCAAGTCAACCTTCCCGGCGATTGAAAAAAGAGTTATTTGAATATATAGTATTACACATGAAAGAGGCAAATCCTTCCGGACGAAAATCGAACTTCAATTACCAGATGTGCCTCCTGTCCCTGATCGGGATCTGCTTTGTGCTTCTGGGGCATCTGCGGAATGATCTGGTATCCCCGGGAACCTTCGATGGATGGTTCCCGTATTACTCATTTCATATGCCGCTGTTTTTATTCATCAGCGGGTATTTTTTCCGGACGCCTTCAGAAAAGGGATTCTTCCTTCCTTTCGGCCGGTTTCTGTGGAAGAAATTCCGCAGCCTGATGATCCCCTATTATCTGATCAACGGCGCGTTTATCCTGTTCGGAATGTGGATGGGGACATTCGGATTTACGTATTACAGCTATACCATCCCGGAATTTCTTGCCATGCCCTGGATCTACTGCCAGCCGATAGTACTGTCCATTCCGACCTGGTTTCTGGCGGGCCTGTTTATCTCGGAGGTCATGTATTACGTATTACGTAAAACCATCGGAGCTCTCATCCGGAAATCCCTGGCTGCGGATCTGGTCCTTCTGGTGCTGATTGGCATATTATGTATTGCGTCCTGCTATCTCAGAAGCAGTTATCCCCTGAGTGAACCGGCCATTGTTTATCTGAGGTCTGTTGTCATGCTGTTCTTCCTGCATCTGGGATCTCTCTACCGGAATTATCTGGAGCAACGTGATACCCTTTCCAATCTGCCTTATTTCGTCATCGTATTCGGAGTCCAGCTGCTTCTCATCCTGTTCACCCGGAACAGCCCTCTTTCTCCGGGCTTATTTAATCTGTATGGATTCGGGCGTACCGGATTTCTGTATTACACTGCCGGTATAGCCGGCATTGCACTGTGGCTCAGGATCGCCCGGCTTCTCGCTTTGATCCCCTCCCGCAGCCGACTCGTATTATTTACAGGAAATCATACCAAATACATTATGGCATTTCATCTGTTCGGGTATTTTCTCCTGAATCTGTTATTCTTCGCGCTTCGCAGCCGCCATCTGCTGCTTTCCCTCACCCGTGGCTTCGACCGGAAAGAGTTTCTGGCGTCCCCGATCTACTACAATCTCACCGGTTCCAATCCCCGGCTGATCCTCCTGTATTTCTTCGCGGGGATGGGGATCTCCCTCCTGATCTCTCTGCTGATTTCCCTGCTGACCGGACGTCTGACCCGGTTCGTGGCCGGATGTCTGGCCCGCAGAACTTCCCGCCCCCACTGAACTTCCCTGTCCCGTAAAATTGCTCCGACCTGCAGAACTTCCCTGTCCTGCCGGAACCGGGTACTCCTTCACTGAACCAACGCCCGATGACTGAACAGGGTTTCCGACAACACGTTTGGCATTCTAAAAAATATGGTAAAGCTTTCGCTTTACCATACATATACATGGGATCCCTGAAGGATCAGTCCGCTGTCATAGTAGCAGTTATCCGGCTTGTAACTCCACCCCCGGCAGTAGTGAATCCCCTTTGTCAGATGATTCAGTGCCAAATAGCAGGCCATCAGCGCTCCGCCGGATACATTCTGATAACGGCTCTTTTGGGAGCTGATCGCGTAATAGCTGCCCCAGCTCTCGATCGTCTTCAGAACATCTTCTCCTCTGCCGTAGTAGCCGTCAAAAATCCCGTTGATCATAACGCAGGCAGACAAATACGCCATATAGGGTTCACCGATATTGAAATAGGCCTCGCCTTCCACCCAGCCCAGCAGGGCGATGATCTCATTGCTGTCAAACCCCATATTCTTGGCCAGCCGTTCCACCTCAGCCTTAGTGACCGAAGCCGGTGCAGCTGCCACATAATTGTCATACTCATAAATATATCGAAGGGTCAGTCCGTTCGGATCAAAATCACTCAGGAAGGTCCCTCCATCCGGAGAAATGGCTCTTACCGTATACGTATACGAACCGCCGGATGTTACAGAGGTGTCGATGTAATATGTATTGGAGGTGTCCGCCAGCACAGACCATTCCCCCGCGCTGTTCAACCGGAAAACGCGGTATTTTGCCACACCCGTAATACTGTTCCAGTCAATCTGCACGCCATTCTTCGCCATACTGATATGGGTAAGCTGCGGCGTTCCGATAAATCCCATGACCTTTCCGTTTTTCACATACCACCAGCCGGTCTGGCCATTAAATGTAGTCTTCACATAACTGGTCCGGGTGGTATCGATCTTACCGTTTATGTAATACCAGTCCCCGTCAGACCTGGTCGCAAATCCGGTATAATTGGGATCAATTGCCAGTTCCTCCGGATCTTCTACTGTTGTCACTTCCTGCTTTGTCTCCGGTTCTTTTGTCTCTGGTTCCTTGGTCTCCGGCTCCTTGGTTTCAGGCTCTTTCGTTTCCGGTTCCCCGGTTTCCTGAGACGATGCAGTTCCCGTTTTCTGCCCCGCCGAACTGCTGCCTGACTGCTGGGAGGCCGCTGCAGACTGCTGACTGTTCAAAGCTGCCAGTGTCAATGGTCCTACGATACCGTCCGGATCAAGATGGTTGGCTGACTGAAATGCCACGACCGCTGCCTCTGTATAGGCGCCGAAATCCCCATCCGCTCCGCCGCTGTAATACCCCAGATCCGCCAGAATATTCTGAAGCGCTACGACCTGGGATCCGCCGGACCCTCTGGATAAAATACTGGTGATCTCTGCTGTACTGCTGGTACTTTGCTGTCCGGTACTCTGCTGGCCAGTACTGCCTGTGCTCCCCGTACCGCCGGTGCTGCTCTCAGAACCTTCTGCGCCGCTCCCTGCACCGGAAACAACGCTGCCTGCGCTGCCGGAGCTTCCCTGTGCATCCGAAAGTGCAGCCAACGTATAAGGGCCTGCCACACCGTCTACATACAGGCCATTGGCCTGCTGAAATGCAATCACCGCGGCTTCCGTCAGACCGCCGAAAACTCCATCAATGCCTCCCGGGGAATACCCGGCATTTTCCAGAAGCTGCTGCAGTGTCTGCACATCATTTCCGCTCATCCCTCTTGATAAGGAACGGCTGATCGTTGCTGCGGACACATTCCCGGAAGTCGTACTTCCTGAGGTTGTGTCGCCTGAAGATGTGCTCCCGGAAGCATTCTGCCCGCCGCCGGATGCTGCGGACGTGTCGGTCGCAGACTGGCTGCTGCCCTGCGTGACAGACTGTCCGTCATACAGAACACTTAATGTATAGGCTCCCACCACGCCATCCTGATAAAGTCCATTATTTTCCTGAAACGCGATAACCGCAGCTTCTGTAAAAGCCCCGAAATATCCGTCCAGCGCGCCCACATTGTATCCCAGTTCCGCAAGTCTGGTCTGCAGCGACAGAACATCCTCTCCGGTCAGTCCCTGCACCAGATCCCGGTCCGGCCAGATATAAGCTTCTGCCCGTGCAGGAGCCAATGCCAACAGAGCCGCCAAAACAAGAACCGCTGCCAACAGCGCAGCGATGTATTTCGAAATATGTTTTAAAATCAACGTTTTCATCAGCTGGTACCTCTTTCTTTCCATACAAATCCATTGGCTGCCAGTTTGTATATCATCTCATATCGAACTTCATTTTGTCAACCCACGGCCCGTTTTGCGCCACCGCTGCTTTCATACTACTGCTGCCGCTGACTTCATCCATACTTGCTTCCGTCATGCCATTTGGACCATCCTGGAAATAATTGCCATTCACTATCCCTGTCATTTTTGCGAAAACAGGGATATGATTTCCCAATAATTTCATATATGGTCCAGTCCGGGCCCTCTCAGGTCCTTCCTTTTGGACCATATTATGAAATATCGCTATTTTCTATCCCTGTTTTCAATTTCGAAACAGGGATATGATTTTTCAATAATATCATATCTGGTCCAATCCGGGCCCTCTTCTACCTCGCAATTCGGACTGTATATAAAAAAGTTGCCAATTCCTATCCCTGTTTTCCGAATCAGAGCAGGGATAGTAATTGGCAATTATTGCGCTGATCACCCAAAGACCTTCAGACTACGCATATTCCTGTATGTGAACACGTACTCAAATCCGGAATTCGCTGTGGCAAATGCTTCTACCTGTGCGGACGACGGAAGGTCGGATATGGAGTTTACATGCTTTTTCAGAATTTACCTTCCGGATTTTCGATGATTTGCCCGGAAAACGGAAGGTGACGTGTGGAGTTTATAAGCTTTTTCTGAAATTACCTTCCAAAATTTATTTCCCTGTGTTACCAGACAGTGGCAGTTGCAAACCAGCTTGATCCGAATCTCCGCTATTTCAAAAAGCGGTTGTTTTGAGAATATCAAATATCCTCATACAGAGGTTCTTTGTAAAATGAGACAGCTGACAATATCCTTAGATCCGGGGTCTTGGATATCTGAGGATGTTTTATATCCTCAATCGGGGCAAGCTGATATTTTGAGGATATTCAGCGTTATCTCAACTTTTTGAATTTTCATATAGAGGATATTCACTATCCCCAAATGAAACATTTGGAATATATGAGATATCCGGCGGTAATTAAAAGGAATTTCCGGCGTAGATTGCGGAAGATGATTAACCACCCAGGGTGCAGAGGCGCCCATTTTTTCGGCAGCCCCTATCGAAAACATCGAGCGTTGCGGTACGTTCCGCAGACATATCGTTCTGTCAGGGTAATAAGCTCTGCGCCTGATCTGTCTGTATGCTTCTGACGGAAGGTGCAGTATAGAGAATGAAGCATTCTTCCCCGCGAAACTTCCGTCAGTATCTCTCCATCCGACGGCATCCTACCTTCCTCCAGCACCCCGCATCCCGCCAACATCCCGCCGGCATCTTGCTGCCATCTCCCAAGCACTACACAGAAGCGGAAACAACAACGCCGCCACATCATTTCTGACATGGCGGCTTATGAATCGAATAGTTACTTTCAGATGCAGGTTCTTACAGTCTTTCGTTTTTCTCGATATCGAGGAAATATTTGTAGGTGTCCACGGTCAGCTCGCCGCAGGCCTCCTCATCGCAGGCGATGATGGCGGCATTGTGCATCTGCAGTGCGGAGCAGGTCCATTTCTGGCTCACGCCGCCCTCCACGGTGGCTGCCAGGGCGCGGGCTTTGTTATGTCCGTTGATCAGGATCATCACTTCTTTGGAATCGGTCACAGTTCCGACACCGACGGACAGCGCCTGCGCCGGCACCTTCTCCGGATCATTTCCGAAGAAACGGCTGTTTACGATCCGGGTGTCTGTCGTCAGATTCCGGATTCCGGTGCGGGATGCCAGACTTGTATAGGGCTCATTGAATGCGATGTGTCCGTCCACACCGATGCCGCCCAGGAACAGATCGATGCCGCCGTAGGAAGCGATCTTTTCTTCATAACGCGCGCATTCTCCCTCCGGATCGTCGGTCATGCCGTTGAGAATATTGATGTTTTCCGGCTTCATATCTACAAGATGATTAAAGAAATTATCATGCATGAAATACCAGTAGCTCTGGTCATGCTCGTGGGGCAGTCCGAGATATTCGTCCATGTTGAATGTTACGACATTGGCAAAGGACACTTCCCCGGCCTGATTCATGCGGGCCAGTTCCTTATATACACCGATCGGGCTGGATCCCGTCGGAAGGCCCAGAACAAAGGGGCGGTCCTCTTTATGGCCGTTGATCTTTCCGGCAATATAGTCGGCAGCCCATTTACACATTTTCTCATAATTATCCTGTATAACAACTCTCATATGTAATCTCCTTATTTAAAAAAGTATCGTGATGACGGAAGAACCTCTGTTACAATGTTGATTTTGCTTTTTGCTTTCTTCCTAACGGCCCATCCCGGCCGTGGCAGCACCCGCCGAATCTTTCGATCACTGCCAACCCTCGTCAACCAATTACGGTCCCGGCGCTAATAACCCTCGTCTGCCCTCCTTGCTCCCAGGTTACTTGAAACTTCAGTATTTTAACTCATTTCCTCACTGCAATGCAATAGAAAATCCGGGATTTCCGTAAATGGATCCGAAGCCCGGGCCGTGGCGCCCATGAAGTCCGGGAAACCTGGGAAGTTCTGGGGTCCTCCCGGATTACTTCCCGAATACCTGCTGGGCCGCATCCTCTTCGAACTGCCGCATCCAGAGCCGGTAATAAGATCCTTTCCGTTTCAGCAGTTCTTCATGCCGCCCCTGCTCCACGATCCGGCCGCCCTCCACCACGAGGATCATATCTGCGCTGCGCACGGTGGACAGACGATGAGCGATGACCACTGAGGTACGGCCTTTGATCACCTGATCGATAGCCGCCTGGATCTTTTGCTCCGTCAGGGTATCCACCGAGGCGGTGGCCTCGTCCAGGATGAGGATCTTCGGATCCGCCAGAATCGCCCGGGCGAAGGAGATGAGCTGTTTCTCCCCGGCGGAAAGCAGATCGCCGCCCTCGCCCACATTGGTATCCAGCCCCTTTTCCAGCTTGTCGATCACACTGCGGGCAGAGACCAGGTCAATCGCCCTCATGATCTTCTCATCCGAGGCGTCCGGGTTTCCGTATTTCAGATTCTCCCGGATCGTCCCGGTGAACAGCTGGGGTGTCTGCAGCACGTACCCAAGGGAGGAATGCAGCCACAGCTGGGATCGCTCCCGGGCATCCCTTCCGTCCACCAGAAGTCTTCCGCCGGTGGGCTCGTAGAACCGGCAGATCAGATTCGCCAGTGTGGATTTTCCGGCGCCGGTTTCCCCGACAATCGCCAGATTGGTCCCGAAGGGAATCTTCAGATTGAAATCCTTCAATACATCTTCGTCTCCGTCCGGATACCTGAAATCCACATGTTCAAATTCCAGGTCTCCCTTAAGCTCCTCCCAGTTTTCCTTCTTCGGATCAAAGCAGTCGCCGTATATTTCGGTCACCTCCGGCCGGTCCTTCACCGTCGGCTGCGTCTCCATCAGCTTTGAATAGCGGGCGATATTGACCTTGCCTTGAATGAACAGGGACAGGCTCTCCACCAGGATGTTCACCGGATCCATCAGACCCCGGGCATAGCTCATAAACAGAGAAAAGGTACCGACCTCCTCCCGGGCAATGACGCCGCCTTTCCACAGCACAATGGCCAGGGCTGCGCTGGTCGCCAGCGTGGTCATGGCATTTAATACCCCCTTCATCCGGGCGGAGCGCATGGAAGTACGGAACATACTGTCCGTCTCCTTTTCAAAATCCCCATAAATCTTATCCTCGATCACCAGGGACTTGATGGTGCGGGCTCCTGTGATCCCTTCATTGAAATTGCCCGTGATCCGGGAATTGATCTCCCGCACCTCGCTGTGCAGCCGGAAGAGTTTGCCCTGAAACAGAGCGTACAGCAGGGAGATCACAGGGACAATAATCAGCACCAGGCCGGTAAGACGGGCATTGTAATACAGCATCACCCCGATGGAGCCCAGGATCTCCAACACAAAAAACACCGTATCTCCCAGATTCCAGGTGATAGTCTCTCCGATCCGGGAGGTATCGCTCATGACCCGGGCATGGATATATCCCACGCTGTTCTGGCTGTAATAATCGAAGGACAGCTGCTGCAGATGGGAAAACGCCCGGTTGCGCATATCCCGGTCCATTCTGACTTCCGTGGCCAGACACACCTTGGTATTAATATATCCGGAGACGGCAAATACGAGAATGACTGCGAGAAATGCCAGCAAAAACCCTGGCATTGTATCCAGTGTCCCTTCGCCCACAAAATGATTCAGCGCATACCGCTGGAACACAGGCACTGCCAGATCCGCCGCGGAGAACAGCAGGATCGTCACAATAATCAGGATCATTTCCTTTCTGTAGGCACGGAACAGCCAGGCCATTTTGGGAAGCCCGAACAGCTTCAGCTCCGCACCGGTTTCTTTCTTATTCACAGGCAGCCTCCTTTCCCGACTGTATTTCGTAAATCTTCTGATATAATCCGCCGGAATGCCTCAGCTCCTGCGGGGTTCCGATCTCACTGATTCGGCCGCCGGACAGGATCACCACCTTGTCCGCTTTGGAGATCGTCGTCAGCCGGTGGGAAATGATCAGGATGGTGGCCGATCCGAACCGCTCCTGCAGGGACTCCCGGATCCGGGCGTCCGTCTCCGTATCCACCGCCGACAGTGAATCGTCAAAGATCATGATCGGCGTCTTTGCTGTCAGAGCTCTGGCAATGGCTGCCCGTTGTTTCTGCCCGCCGGACAGGGTGACGCCCCGTTCTCCGACGAAGGTTTCGTATCCTTTGGAGAACCCCCAGACATTTTCGTCCAGGCAGGCAGCCCGGGCGGCTTCCCGGATATCCTCCAGAGTCATTCCTTCTTTCGAAATCCCGATATTTTCCCGGATCGTCCGGGAGAACAGGAAGGGCTCCTGCAGCACCATGGAAATCTGTTTCCGGAGATAGGAGGTCCGGATCTCCCGGATGTCTGTGCCGCCGATCCGGATCGTGCCGCACTCCTTCGGCAAGTCGTACATTTTATCCAGCAGAAGCATCAGGGTGGATTTGCCGGTTCCGGTGCCGCCCAGGATCCCCACCGTGGTTCCAGGTTCGATCTCAAAACTGATGTCGTGCAGGACCTCAGGGCAGTTCTCATAGGCAAAACTCACATGTTCGAAGGAGATCGTCTGATCCATAGGAACCTCCACGTCCTGCGGACTTTCCGTCTCAATCTCCGAATTCATGATATACCCGATTCGTCCGATGGAAACATCCGCTTTGCTCATTTCCACCAGCATCCGGCCCAGCCTCCGGACCGGCCAGGCCAGCAGGGCGTTATAGGAGATAAATGCCACCAGATCCCCGGCGGTCATACTGCCCCGGACGCAGAACACTGAGCCCACCGTCACCACCAGCAGGACCTGCAGCATGGACAGAATATCCTGCACCGTGAAAAATCTGGCCAGCACGGTTCCCATTTTCACCCACAATCCGCAGTAATATGCATTGTGTGTTTCAAACCGTTCCTTTTCATAGCGTTCCCGGGCAAAGGCCCGCACGACCCGGACTCCGGTCAGATTCTCCTGCACCATGGCAGACACCTGTCCCTCCGTCTCATCACAGTCCTCAAATCCCTTGTGAAGCTTCTTTCCGTAAAGAACCACATACCCCAGGATCAGGGGGATGACTGCGACGGCGATCAGGGTCAGCCAGATGTTCATCGTCATCATGAAATACACGGAAAGCACCAGCAGCACCACGATCCGGATGATGTTGGACAGCTGCTCCGCCACGAAATTGCGGATCTTGTCCACATCGGAGGTACAGCGCTGTATGATGTCTCCGGTATGATTTTTCATGTGCCAGGAAAAGGGCAGATGCTCAATATGCCGGAAAACCCGGTCCCGCATGGTCTTCACCAGCTTTTCAGAGCCCTTGTTGTTGAGGACTCCCATGCCGTACTGGGCCGCTGCCCGCACCAGAGCAATCGCCACCAGCCATAAAGCCATGACCCAGAGATGCTCTCCCAGCCAGGAAAATCCACCCAACCGGTTTACAAGGGTCATGACAAATCCGGGATACTCCGGCTCCAGTCCGCTGATGGCATTATCGATGGCCATTCGGATCACCTGCGGCGTCAGCATATCCATCAGGGATACCACCGCCGACAGGATCACCCCCATCACAAACAGATGCAGGCTCCCCTTCAGAAACCGCATCAGCAGCTTCCAGTCCGTCCTCTGTTTTTTCTGAGTTTCTGTATTCTGATTTTCTGTCATTTGTTTATTCATCGTCATTATTTTGATTCTTATTTAATAGTTTTCCGCTGTATTACTTATTACCCCCGGGCAAGATTCCGCTGGAATTTCCGGGCTCAGGATGCTATCATCAGGAAAGAAATACACCGCATTTTTCTGAAGGATTCTCCGTTATGAAGAAACTCTGGTTTAAATACAAGGAATACATCTTATATATTATTTTCGGCGGTCTGACCACCGTGGTCAATTATGTTGTCTATCTGGCTCTCACCCGTCCATTGGGCCTGAAAAGCGTGCTCATCGCCAATGCCATTTCCTGGATCGCAGCCGTGGCATTTGCCTATCTCACCAACCGGATCTGGGTATTTGAGAGCAAATCCGCCGGCGTCGGACCAGTTCTGAAGGAGGCCGGCAAATTCGTGGCCGGCAGACTGATCACTCTGGGAATCGAATCCCTCATTATCTGGATCTTCGTCGACCTGATCGGATGCAATGATATTGTCATCAAATTAATCGCCAGCATCGTCACCATCATCCTGAATTATATTTTCAGCAAATTCCTGATCTTCACCGGTTCCCGGAAGAAATGACCTGCGAAATCCGGCACACAAAAAGGCAGACGCTCAATGCTCTGCCTTTTCTTTCTTACTTCCGGATCCTGCCGGCCCTTCCAGATAGGAAAGTCCGCATCAGCAGATCAAAGGATCTGCCGGATTCGTCAGAATACCCGCACGATCTTCAGAATATTGCCGCCGGAATACATGCTCCGATAGGAAACACCGATTCCCGGCCAGGAATCATAGATCATTCCGTTTCCTGCGTAGATCGCCACATGATTGATCGCACTTCCGCCATAGAAGATCAGGTCTCCCGGCTGCGCGTAGGAAACTGCTACGCCCATCTGCCAGTCGTTCCCCAGATAGTTGGAGGTGTATTCATAGACAACCCTTGCATGATCGATGATATTGACATCCGGATCGATCCCGGCTGCATAAAGGCACTGGAAGATCAGTCCGGAACAATCCACATAGGTTCCCGGCTTGCCGGAGGCCCCATCCGCAAAATAGGTTCCGGCTGCTGCATATTCATATGCGGTATTAAGCATCGCATTGACATAGGTACTGCGGTCACTGCCGTAGGCATAAACCTTCAGGTCTGTGGTGTAGGCCCCGAGATTGTAGTAATCATACTCGGAATAACCCATGGCCAGCCAGGTTGCCAGATCGGTCACTCCATCTGCCGGAAGCCCGCTGTCATACTGGAACTGCTGGACCGCCCACACCGTTGCGCCGTCGTACCTGTTATAATTGTAGTAATCCCAGCTCAGATATCCGGCGCTGGCCAGGAAGCTGTTGACATACATGACCTTCAGTCCGATGCTGTAATTGCTTCCGCCGCTCAGATAGTACCCTCCGCTGGGGAGATTGATATCGGTCTGGATATTATAATATCCGGATGTTTCAGTTACATTTCCTTCACTGATATTAAAGGTGCGGATTCCCAGATACTGGGTGCCGTCCACCTTGAAATCAAGGGCGGTTCCCGGATCCACTTCCTCCAGATACCAGGAAGTGCCTTCCGGAGCACTTGTTTTCGCTTCCCCTTCTGTTTCTTCGCCTGCTGCGCCGCTGACATTAGCCCCGCTCTCCGGGGATACGGCTGTCAGATAGACTCCCTCCGCATTGATGAACTGGCAGGAGCCGTCTTCCTGACGGACGATCTTCCACAGCTGGGAACTGCTCCCGTTCTCTTCGCTTTGCTGCACATTGCCGTCCACGCCGTCCAGTACCTTCCAGGAGCGGAGATTCCGGATATGGTAATATCCACCGCCTGCGTTCTGCATCACCCATTTCTGGCTTCCTGCCGCTGCATTATCCGCGAGCTGTACATTGGCCCCATCCGAGGTGGACGCGTACAGAACATCCAGAACACTGCTGCCCAGGGCGGAAGAGATCACATAGGTTCCGCCGTATTCCACCACCACATTGGCACGGTAATCCGAATAGCTAATGGGATCGGAAAGCAGTGTGGTAATGGTAAAGGATCCGGCTTCTCCGTCCGCATAGATTCCGTTGGCTTTCTGGAAAGCGGCAACTGCGTCTGCGGTATACTGTCCGTACACTCCGTCTGCAGGAACATCCAGATACCCCAGTTCCGCCAATGCTTCCTGCAGGAGCCTTACCTTCTCTCCTTCAGAGCCGATAGTCAGGGTCTCTGTGCCCTCCAGTGATACCTCCGGAACTTCCTCTGCATCCTCCGAATACAGAACTGCCTGGGTCATCGGCCCGGCTTCTCCGTCCACATACAGACCATTGGCCTGCTGGAAGGCGGAAACCGCGCTGGCTGTATACTGACCATAATCCCCGTCAGCCGGAGCATCCAGATACCCCAGTTCCTTCAGGGTTTTCTGCAGCCGTACCACAGCTTCTCCTGCGGAACCGATCATCAGATATTCATAATCTGTCTGACCCGCGGGTTTGGACGTTTCTTCTGTCTCTTCGCCCGGTGCTTTGCTCTCCCCGCCTAAAGCCGGCACTGCCGTTCCGGCAAATAAAGCGTCCTGAGTCATCGGCCCGGCAACTCCGTCCACATATAATCCATTGGCATTCTGGAACGCGAGGACCGCACTTTCCGTGACCGGTCCGTAATATCCGTCAATGGCAGAATCCAGATATCCCAGATCTGCCAGAGCCTGCTGCACCCGGATCACCGCATCCCCGGTGGAACCAAGGGCCAGAGACGGTATCTCGCCGGCACCTTCGGAAATGCCAGGTTCTTCTGCATCCTGCTGTGCCGGATCCTCCTGGTCTGTCCCCTCTGCTGCAGGATCCTCCAGTACTGCTTCCTCTGCTGCAGGATCCTCGTGGAAGCTGACAACCGGAGCCTGCGCTGCCGCCATTAAAGCGCCATACGTCATAGGCCCCACAACGCCATCCACATAAAGACCGTAATCTGACTGGAAAGCAATCACTGCCTGCTCCGTCACCGGTCCGTAATATCCATCCGGAGCATAAGCCAGATACTGCAGGTAATACAGAACTTCCTGTATCTGAAGAACATCCTCGCCATACATTCCGGGAACCAGGGATCCGTCACTGGTCTCCTGCCCGGCAAAAAGAGCTGCCTCTTCTCCGTCAACGAACTCCTGTGCGTACCCGGTTACGGGCACAATCAATGTCAGTGCCAAAAGGGCTGCCAGCACCGAAGTTACTATCTTCTGTATACGATACTTCATTTTCTTCCTATGCTCCTGTTTGAAAACTTATTTTCACACACCTTGTTATTCTAACAAAGTCAGATGGCAATGACAACAAAAGTTTTCCGGATGTTCTTTGTTTTTTCACATTTCTTCTATATAATGGAAACAGTTGACTGAGACCATCGTCTGTGTCCCCCGCGCCGGCGTAACATTCGGTTCGGCTTCTGAATCTGAAGAAAGGTCCCGTAAGGGTTTTTATAGTATGAACAGTGTGTTAGCAATCGTAGTTACCTATAACCGGCTGGAAATGCTGAAGGAATGTGTGGAACACCTCCGGAATCAAACGTTTCCCTGTGATATCCTGATTGTGGACAATGCCAGTACAGACGGCACCCGGGTCTGGGCTGCCGGACTCAACAGCAAAGAGACCCGTCAGCTGATCAAGGGCAATCCCTCACCGGTTCTTCCGGAGGAGGATACGGTGGCGGTGACTGCCACAATGCTCTGGGATGAGGATTCCATGCATCATGTGATCTATGAAAATACCGGATCCAATCTGGGCGGGGCCGGCGGTTTCAATTACGGCATGCGCCGGGCGGTGGAAATGGGCTATACCTATGCCTGGGTTATGGACGACGACGCCTTTGCCGACCCGGACTGCCTGGAGAAGCTGATGAAAGCGGCCTCTTCCCTTGGGGAATTCGGATTTCTGACAAGCGCGGTTCTCTGGAAAGACGGCACTTTATGTCGTATGAACTGGCAGCGCAAATATCCGACTCCTGCCAAACGCAGCGAGCGGCATCTGCTGATGTCAGACCTGTCCCGGGATCTGGTACAGATTCAGTCCTCCACCTTTGTGTCCGCTCTGTTCCCGGTTTCGGTGATCTGCCGCGTGGGGCTTCCCATCAGCGACTTCTTTATCTGGTGTGATGATATCGAGTTTACCCGTCGGATCGCCCTGAAGCATGGCCTTCCTGCCTATGTGGTCACGGACAGCCGGATCACCCATTATATTAAAAATAACGAGGGGACCAATCTGGCCAAGGATGACCCGGAGCGGATCGACCGTTACAACTATGCCTTCCGCAACGAAAATTACATGTACCGCCAGTATGGTCTGAAAGGCTTCGGTTATTATCTGGTTGTGATCGCCTACAACACCTTCAAAGTCCTGACCGCTGCCCGTTCCTGCCGCCTGAAACGATTAAAAGTCATTTATAAGAACCTTTTTACCGGCCTGGCCTTTAATCCCCGGATCGAATATCCCCGGAAGATCACACAGCTGTAACATCCCTGCATCATCAACGCATGACTTTCTTCGCCGGAATGTCATGCGTTTTTTCATGTGTCCGTAATCAGACTTTTTTATTCTTCTGCACCTTGAGTGGATGTCTTCCTGCTCTGGGTGATGCAGCAAAAACCGCGGCTGTGAACGGCATCAGGGATACATATACCCTTGTCCTGCAGTCGATTTAGCTGCAGACTCTCTCCTGCATCTTTTACAGTGGAAGTGCCATTTTAAGAACATTTAAAATGCATCTCAATTCCGGAATTTGCTGTGGAAGATGCATTTGACGGAGTTTTCTAAAATAATTCCTGATTTTCGATCTCTTTGTGAGAAAATATACATCAGCTACGCAGCGGGCCTTCCACAGATGTACGGAAGGTCGGGTATGGAGTTTACAGGCTTTTTGTGAAATTACCTTCCGGATTTCCGGTGATTTGCCCGGAAAACGGAAGGTAACATATGGAATTTATAAGCTTTTTCTAAATTTACCTTCCAAATATATTTCCCTGCTACACCAGACAGCGACAGTTACAAACAGCTTCATCCCACGGAAATCAAAAGGGATGTCCGGTAATGATTGCAGAAGATGATCATCCACCCAGGGGGTACAAGAGCAGGTGTACAAGAACCCATTTTCCCGCTATATGCGAATATAACAAAAAAAGGAGAACCGCCGCAGGATTGCGATGGTTCCCCGATGATCAGTAAGAAACAACCTTGGTATTCAGCGGAACGTTGTCGTAGATCCACTGGGCGTTGTCGGTGTAGAGCCGCACGCAGCCGTGGGATGCATTGTATCCCATGGAGGCGTCCATAATATCCCAGGTTCCCTGATAGTAGATAATACTATGGAAGAAATACTCCGGATACCACATGGATGCATAGTAGCAGGTATACCAGGACGGGCTGTCCATATTGCCGTCGAAGGACGGACTCTTGGCGTAAATGGAGAACTCGCCGGTCACGGTCGGGGTGGAAGCCTTTCCAGTGACACAGGGCCATTCGAACAGATTGGTCCATTTGCCCTTGGAGCCTTTGTATACACAGACCTCATTGTACCAGCTGCTGACCAGGATCAGATACTCTGTCTCGGAGGAGAAATTCTGCGCATAGGCATCCATGCTTTCAAAATCATATCCGTTGGGGATCGCCTCTT
Organism: Parasporobacterium sp.; assembly: GCA_017459985.1. Lineage (GTDB taxonomy): Bacteria > Bacillota > Clostridia > Lachnospirales > Lachnospiraceae > RGIG5612. The sequence goes on along the minus strand of JAFUBX010000043.1, from coordinate 34,666 downwards.
TATGGAAATTCCAGGACTCCGCATAGGTGTCATTGTTCCAGTGCAGCAGGATCTCCCGGCCGTTTCTGGCCTGGCCGCCGCTGAGGTCAACTACCTCGGAGACATTCAGCGCGCTCCGGATATAGTATCCGCCGTATTTATGAGGCGCAATGATCCACTTCTGCCATAAACCTCCATCGGACTCTGCCTGCACGATCGCCTGCCCGGTTGCGGCAGAACCTCCTGCCACAGAGAGGGCCAGATTGGAATCCTTGTGGATGAAGGTCGCGAATCCGAACTCATCATACTTGATCTCCCAGGCTTGTCCGTTTCCGGCATCGGAGGAATAGGCGTAGATGGACTCACCCTCCCAGTAGTTATCCGTTCCGATGCTGACCATCATCCAGTCACTGAGTCCGGAACTGATGTAATAGGTTCCTTCCTCAAAATACTTCTGGATCGCCTGCTCCTGTCCGAAATGGAATTTCTGCTGATCCCTGCCATCGTACTGCCACATCATGATATTGGCATACTGGATCCCGTCTCCATCATCCACCGTCATGGCATAGGACTCATCCAGATAGCTGCGGATCGAATAATTGCCGTCCACTTCCTGCACAATGATCCATTTCTGATTGTCGGCGACGGTGTATTTGGGGTCATCCCAGTACTTATACTGGGGATAAATCGTGATCTCAGCTTCCCTCGGCATGACATTCACGCCATTTCGAAGATCCCCGGCGAGCGTCAGAACTTCATTGGTTCCCTGCAGTGTAAAGAAGGCGTATCCTTCCAGGTCATACTGTACCTCATAATACGGTAGTTCATCGCCGATGATCTCCAGCTGCAGGTTTTTCACCATACCGATGCCGTTCTCCCCATAAAAGTCGTAGGGATTGACGCCTTCGTCCGCTACCAGATTGATGTATTCCGCATCCACTTCCGGAGCTGCGAAAAAGACATAATTCGATGTAATATTATTGATGTAATACTGCCCCTCCGGCAGTGATGATTCCACGACCTTCTCCGGCTCCATGGGCTCTAACTGTTTGGTGGCAATCTCACCGTCCGCCTCCAGGACCGGGGTCCCTGCGGAATTGGTCACGATCTCAATGTCGCCGATCCGTATCTGTCCGCTGGCATCCGTCATCGTTTCCCCGGAATCGTCCTTATAAATAAGGATCGGCCGGGTCTCCTTCTCGCCGTTGGCATCGTACTTTTCTTCTCCGGCAGCGTAGGTCATGTACTCTCCATTATACGTTACGCGTTCGCCGCTCTCATCATAAACGATATCATCCGCTCCGTGGGTCATCAGTTCCCCGGCTGCGTGGGTCATGGGATTCCCGTCGGCGTCATTCTCCTGTATCCCCAGTACGTTAGTGACCGGCTCGCCGCCGGCATAGGTTTCCTGGGTGCCGTCCGGGCGCAGTGCAGCGCTTCCGGGAGCATACGTTACCACTTCTCCAATGGGATATGTCTCCAGCTCTCCCTTGGGGCTGATCCGGGGCTCGCCTCCGGTGGCTGTCTCATAAATGGCCATTACGGTCAGAGGCTCGCCATTTTCGCTGACAACTGCTCTGCCCTCGGTGTCCCTGACCCAGGAAGTGGTCAGATAATTCTCGATGGACGGCGCCGTCTCCTCCTCCACAGATGCTTCCTTTCCGAACAGTTCGGAAACAGGATTTACAACGTCCTTCAGGGAACATCCGCTGAGCAGCATCAGTGCAAGAAGTCCTGCGGCAACGATGCCTGCACTCAGGAATGCAGGGACTCCTCTGTGCGGTTTCTTTGTATGATCTTCATGAACGCCATTCGGCTTGAACATAGTATTACCCCGGTATGAATGATATGAAATAGTGAAAAGACTGCCGCGCCGGACCGGCCGCGGCATCCTGGTTATTCTAGCACAACGGATTATCCAATACAATTATCATATGTGAACAAAGTATTTATTTTCCGTGTCGATTCTGTGTTTCCTCTCCCGCAAATGAATTCCGGATTTTGACCGGCCGATTCAAAAGGCGCAGGACTTTGTGAGCTCTGCGCCTTGTCATTTCATTCGGAATCGTTACTCTTCTGTCTGTGTAACTGCTTCCGCTTCCTCAGCTGTTCCGGCTGCTTCATTTTCCGATACATAATCGTCAAATTCCGCATCTTCATTCACGGCCGGAAGCTCCGAATCCGGATTCAGATCGATTTGCGGGATCTCCTCCGGTTCCTGCACGGCTTCCTCCGTATTCCTGCGTTCTTCGATCATGGCATCCGTGTTTAATTTCACGTTGCGGTAACGCTTCATACCGGTTCCGGCAGGAATCAGCTTACCGATAATGACGTTCTCCTTCAGACCTATCAGCGGATCCACCTTGCCGTTGATGGCGGCTTCCGTCAGGACCTTGGTGGTCTCCTGGAAGGATGCGGCTGACAGGAAGGAATTGGTTGCCAGAGACGCCTTGGTAATACCCAGAATGATCTGTTTGCCGGTGGCCGGCTCCTTGCCCTCTGCCAGAAGCTGTTTATTGACTTTATTAAATTCGGTCACATTTACAGTGGTGCCCGGCAGGAAACTGGAATCTCCCACTTCCTCGATGCGGATCTTCTTCAGCATCTGTCTGACGATCACTTCGATGTGCTTATCGTTGATCTCAACACCCTGGATCCGGTACACACGCTGAACTTCCTTCATGATGTAATCCTGTACGGCCTTCACATCCAGGATCCGCAGGATATCATGGGGATTGATCGGGCCTTCTGTCAGCCTGTCGCAGGCTTTGACATGAACCACTTCGCCCTCCTGGAACTTGGTGGTGGAACCGTAGGGGATCAGATAGGTCTTCTCCTTGCCGTCCTCGGCGGTGACTACGATCTCCCGTTTATTCTTGTTCAGGTGGACCTCTGCCTCACCTTCAAAATCCGATACGATGGCAACACCCTTCGGCTTCCGCGCTTCGAAAAGCTCCTCAACGCGGGGAAGACCCTGGGTAATATCATCACCTGCCACACCGCCGGTATGGAAGGTTCTCATGGTCAGCTGGGTACCCGGCTCACCGATGGACTGGGCCGCGATGATACCGACGGCTTCACCCACCTGAACGGGCTGCCCGGTTGCCATGTTGGCGCCATAGCACTTGGAGCAGATGCCGGTTTCACTGCGGCAGGTCAGGGCGGTACGGATCTTCACGCTCAGGATGCCGGCAGCTTCGATCTTCTCGGCTCTGGACGGGGTGATCATCTGATTCTTCTTTACGATCACGGTTCCATCCTCTGCTACCACATCATCTGCGGCGAAGCGTCCGGTGATCCTTTCTCTCAGGGACTCCACCTCTTCCTTGCCGTACATGAACTGGGAGACCTCCATGAACGGGATATCCTCCGGATCATCTTCGCAGCAGTCGATCTGATTGATGATCAGCTCCTGGGAAACGTCCACCAGACGACGGGTCAGATAACCCGAGTCAGCGGTACGCAGAGCCGTATCGGACAGACCTTTCCGCGCGCCGTGGGCGGAGATGAAGTACTCCAGAACGTCAAGGCCTTCCCGGAAATTGGACTTAATGGGAAGTTCGATGGTACGTCCTGTGGTATCTGCCATCAGACCACGCATACCGGCCAGCTGTTTGATCTGCTGTTCGGATCCACGGGCTCCGGAGTCGGCCATCATGAAGATGTTGTTGTATTTGTCCATGGTGTTCATCAGCACATCTGCCACGTTCCGGTCGGCTTTTTCCCAGACCCGGACCACGGATTTGTAACGTTCCTCGTCGGTCAGCAGTCCCATCCGGTATTCATCCTGGATCTGCTCCACCGTTTCCTCCGCTTCCCGGATGATCTCTTTCTTCTCCTCCGGCACCGTCATATCCGCGATGGAGACGGTGAAGGCAGCCTTGGTGGCGTATTTGTAACCCATGCTCTTGATGTTGTCGAGCACTTCCGCGGTCACGGTCGCGCCGTGAATATTGATAACCTTCTCCAGGATTTTCTTGAGGGTCTTTTTCTTGACCAGCTCATCGATCTCGAGTTTCAGGTAATCCTCATCGGTCTCTCTCTTTACGAATCCCAGATCCTGCGGAATGATCTCGTTGAAGAGGAGTCTTCCGAGGGAGGTATCGATAATCCCCCGCACGGTCCGGCCGTCTGCGGTGGTTCTTGTAATACGTACTTTGATCTTGCTCTGCAGAGTGATCTGATGATTCTCATAGGCAAGGATGGCTTCGTTCAGGTTCTTGAACATTCTGCCTTCCCCGATCTCGCCGTCCCTCTGCTGGGTCAGGTAATAAATACCGAGGACCATATCCTGGGAAGGCACTGCCACAGGCGCTCCGTCGGAGGGCTTCAGCAGGTTGTTCGGAGAAAGCATCAGGAACCGGCACTCTGCCTGTGCTTCTGCGGACAGCGGCAGATGGGCAGCCATCTGATCGCCGTCGAAGTCAGCATTGTATGCGGTACAAACCAGGGGATGCAGACGAATGGCACGTCCTTCCACCAGCTTCGGCTCGAAGGCCTGGATGCCCAGTCTGTGAAGCGTAGGCGCACGGTTCAGCATAACCGGATGCTCCTTGATAACCTCCTCCAGCACATCCCAGACTTCATTCTGGAGCTTCTCCACCATTTTCTTGGCCTGTTTGATGTTATTGGCCTTTTCATAATCGCACAGCTTCTTCATAACGAAAGGCTTGAACAGCTCGACTGCCATTTCCTTCGGAAGACCGCACTGATAAATCTTCAGTTCCGGACCGACCACGATAACGGAACGTCCGGAGTAGTCGACACGCTTGCCCAGCAGGTTCTGACGGAAACGTCCCTGCTTGCCCTTCAGCATATCGGAAAGAGACTTCAGGGAACGGTTGCCCGGTCCCGTTACGGGACGGCCCCGGCGGCCGTTGTCGATCAGGGCGTCAACAGCTTCCTGGAGCATCCGCTTCTCATTGCGGACGATGATCTCCGGAGCTCCCAGTTCCAGCAGACGGCTCAGACGGTTGTTCCGGTTGATGATCCTTCTGTACAGATCATTCAGGTCGGAGGTGGCAAATCTGCCGCCGTCCAGCTGTACCATCGGACGAAGATCCGGCGGAATGACCGGGATCACCTTCAGGATCATCCATTCCGGACGGTTGCCGGATTTGCGGAAGGCTTCCACGACCTCCAGTCTCTTGATGATCTTGGTCTTTTTCTGTCCGGCTGCGGTTGCCAGCTGCTCTCTTAATTCATCCGCCAGCTTCTCCACATCGATGGATGACAGGATCTCATCAATGGCTTCCGCGCCCATACCGACTCTGGCACTCTGGAACAGCTCACCGTATTCTTCCCGGGCTTCCAGCAGTTCCTTTTCGGTCAGGATCTGTTTGTATTCCAGGCTGGTCTCGCCGGGATCCAGCACGATATAATTGGCAAAATACAGTACCTTCTCCAGTACCTTCGGGGACATGTCCAGAATGAGACCCATCCGGGACGGGATCCCCTTGAAATACCAGATATGGGAAACCGGTGCAGCCAGCTCAATGCGGCCCATCCGCTCACGTCTGACGGAAGCCTTGGTGACTTCTACGCCGCAGCGGTCGCAGACCATGCCTTTAAAACGGATCTTTTTATATTTTCCGCAGTGACACTCCCAGTCCTTGCTGGGTCCGAAGATCCTTTCACAGAACAGACCGTCCTTCTCCGGTTTCAGAGTACGGTAATTGATCGTCTCCGGTTTGGTCACCTCGCCATGAGACCATTCGCGGATCTTGTCAGGACTAGCCAGACCGATTCGGATCTTATCGAATGTCATGGACGCATAACCTTCTTTAGTAATCTGTGTCATATCCTGCCCTCCTACTCATCAATGTCATCATAGCCATCGTCTACATAATTATCGTTCGTATATGCATCTTCGATGATGTCCTGTGCTTCTCCCTTGACCTCGTCATACTGGGAAAGGGAGAATCCCTGACTTCCGAAGTTTTCCCTGCCCCTGTTGAAGCTGGAGCTTGACAGGATAGCATTGATATTGGTTTCGCCGTAATCGACGGATTCCAGCATCTTGATCTCTTCGTTGTCTTCGTCGAGGACCTTGATATCCAGTGCCAGGGACTGCAGTTCCTTCACCAGCACCTTGAAGGATTCCGGTGTGCCGGCCTCCGGGATGTTCTCGCCCTTGATGATTGCCTCATAGGTCTTCACACGGCCCACCACATCATCGGACTTCACCGTCAGGATCTCCTGCAGGGTGTAGGATGCGCCGTAGGCCTCCAGGGCCCAGACTTCCATCTCACCGAATCTCTGTCCGCCGAACTGGGCCTTGCCGCCTAACGGCTGCTGGGTCACCAGGGAGTACGGTCCGGTGGAGCGGGCGTGGATCTTGTCGTCCACCAGGTGATGCAGCTTCAGGTAATGCATATGGCCGATGGTGACCGGTGCGTCAAAATATTCTCCGGTCCGTCCGTCACGCAATCTCACCTTTCCGTCCCGGGTGATCGGAACCCCTTTGTATTCCCCGCGATGATCCAGATTGGTCTCCAGATACTTCATGACTTCCGGTTCGAGGACCTCGCTGTATTTCTCTTTAAAATCACTCCACTCGCCATTGACATAGTCGTTGGCCATGTCCAGAGTGTCCATGATATCATCTTCATTTGCTCCGTCAAATACCGGCGTGGCGACCTTGAATCCCAATGCCCTGGATGCCAGGGAAAGGTGGGTCTCCAGGACCTGTCCGATATTCATACGGCTCGGAACGCCGAGAGGATTCAGCACGATATCTAAGGGGCGTCCGTTCGGCAGGAAGGGCATGTCCTCAATAGGCAGCACCCTGGAAACAACGCCCTTGTTTCCGTGACGTCCGGCCATCTTGTCACCGACGGAGATCTTTCTCTTCTGGGCGATGTAGACCCGAACCGTCTGGTTGACGCCTGGGCTCATCTCGTCCCCTGCTTCCCGTGTGAATACCTTGGCATCCACGACAATGCCGTAGGCGCCGTGGGGTACCTTCAGGGAGGTATCTCTCACCTCCCTTGCCTTCTCGCCGAAGATGGCTCTTAACAGCCGCTCCTCCGGAGTCAGCTCTGTCTCTCCCTTCGGGGTCACCTTGCCGACCAGGATATCTCCTGCACGGACCTCCGCACCGATACGGATAATGCCTCTCTCATCCAGATCCTTCAGGGCATCGTCACCGACGCCCGGCACATCCCGGGTGATCTCCTCCGGTCCCAGCTTGGTGTCTCTGGCCTCAGTCTCATATCGCTCAATATGAATGGAGGTATACACATCATCCCGGACCAGTCTCTCGCTCAGAAGGACGGCGTCCTCGTAGTTATAGCCTTCCCATGTCATGAATCCGATCAGCGGATTCTTGCCCAGGGCGATCTCGCCGTTGGATGTGCTTGCGCCGTCGGCAATGATCTGGCCCTTCTTCACCTTCTCGCCCTTATCCACGATCGGTCTCTGGTTGTAGCAGTTGGACTGGTTGGAACGGGCAAACTTGGCCAGTTTGTACAGATCATATCCGCCGTCTTTGGTCCGGATCCCGATCTCAACCGCAGTGACATGCTCTACTGTACCGTCGTTCTTTGCCAGGATGCAGACTCCGGAGTCCCTTGCCGTCTTGGCTTCCATACCGGTTCCCACGATCGGAGATTCAGTGGTCAGAAGCGGCACCGCCTGCCGCTGCATGTTGGATCCCATCAGGGCACGGTTGGCATCGTCATTCTCCAGGAACGGAATCATGGAGGTAGCAGCCGAGAACACCATCCGCGGAGACACGTCCATCAGATCGATCTCGGTCTTGTCATACTCGGATGTTTCTTCTTTAAAACGTCCGGCGACGGTATTACGGATGAAATGTCCCTCGCTGTCCAGCTGGGCGTTAGCCTGTGCTACCTTGTATTTATCTTCTTCATCAGCTGTCAGATAGACCACCTCATCGGTAACCCGCGGATTCTCCGGATCTGACTTGTCCACCACGCGGTACGGGGCTTCCACAAATCCGTATTTGTTCACCCGGGCATAGGATGCCAGGGAGTTGATCAGACCGATGTTCGGACCTTCGGGGGTCTCAACCGGGCACATCCGGCCGTAATGCGTATAATGTACGTCACGGACCTCAAACCCCGCACGGTCTCTGGACAGACCTCCCGGTCCCAGGGCGCTCAGTCTTCTCTTGTGGGTCAGCTCGCTCAGAGGATTGCACTGATCCATGAACTGTGACAGCTGGGAGGATCCGAAGAATTCCCGGACTGCAGCAGTGACCGGCTTGATGTTGATCAGGGAAACCGGCGTCACGCTGTCGATATCCTGGTTCTGCATTCTCTCGACGACTACACGCTCCATTCTGGCCAAACCGACCCGGTACTGGTTCTGCAGCAGTTCGCCGACGGAACGGATCCTTCTGTTGCCCAGATGGTCGATATCGTCGATGTTGCCCATGCCGGAATCCAGGTTCAGACCGTAGCTGATGCTGGCGAAAATATCTTCCTTGGTGATATGCTTCGGGATCAGTTCGTGGATCCTCTTGCGGATCGCTTCCTTGCGCTCAGCCTTGGTCTTATTCTCTCTCAGAATCTCTTCCAGGACCGGATAATAGACCTCATTCACGGTCAGTCCCAGTTCCTTCTTGTCAGCCGCGGTTAACTTCACAAAGCAGTCGATATCCACCATGAGATTGGACAGTACCTTGACGACCCGGTCCGTCCCCTTGATCAGGACCACCGGCACGCCGCCGTTCTGGATGTCGTCACACATCTCGGCAGTGACGATATCCCCTGCCTTTCCGATGATCTCTCCGGTAAAGCGGTCGATGACATCCTCCGCCAGTTCCCGGTCAAGGATCCGGTTCTTATAGGCCAGTTTCTTATTGAATTTATAACGTCCGACCCTTGCCAGATCATACCGTTTGGGGTCGAAGAACATATCATGGATCAGCTTCTCGGCGGTCTCCACCTGCAGAGGCTCGCCGGGTTTCAGCTTTTTGTAGAGCTCAAGGATTCCCTCTTTATAGTTCTTGGAAGGATCTTTTCCGAAGCATGCCAGGAGCTTAGGCTCCTCGCCGAACATCTCGAGGATCTCCTCGTTGGTGCCGACGCCCATGGCACGGATCAGGACCGTCACAGGAACCTTACGGGCCTTGTCGGCGTGTACGTAATACACATCATTGGAGTCTGTCTCGTACTCAAACCAGGCGCCCCGGTTCGGGATCACGTTGCACGCGTACAGCTCCTTGCCCAGTTTATCGTGGGAAAGGGTGAAATAGATGCCGGGAGAACGCACAAGCTGGGAAACGATAACACGCTCCGCTCCATTGATCACGAAGGTACCGGTATCGGTCATCAGAGGCATATCGCCCATGAAGATCTCACGTTCCACGATCTCGCCGGTCTCTTTGTTGTTTAGTCTGACAACAACATTCAGCGGTGCCGCGTAGGTGGCATCCCTCTCCTTGCATTCTTCAATGCTGTATCTGATACTGTCCTTTGCGATCTTGAAATCGACAAATTCCAGGTCCATACGGCCAATTTTATCTTCAATCGGGGAAATATCACTGAACACTTCTCTCAGACCATCATTCAGAAACCACTCATAGGAAGATTTCTGGATTTCGATCAGATTGGGCATTTCCAGGACTTCCTGCTGCCTGGCATAACTCATTCTGATTCCTTTCCCGTATTTTACAGGACGAATTCTGTTCTTCTCCATTCATTCCTCTCCTTCATAAAGAATACCCGCATTTTAAGCGTACAAAAAGCCCACTATTTCATAATAGTGCAACGTATAAGATAACAAAATTACCAAGACTTGTCAAATGTTTTTGTGATAATTTTCCCGATTTTTCATTAAAAAACCCGCGACCTCTGTCGGGTCACGGGTTTTCTTTTGTCAGTCCGAATGGCGGCAGGATTATTTTGCAGTACCCTTAGCGCCTTCTTCAGCCAGTTTTGCGATCAGGTCATCAGCCTCAGCCTTGGTGATGCCTTCCTTGATGATGGACGGAGCGGAGTCAACCAGTTCCTTAGCTTCCTTCAGTCCCAGTCCGGTGTAGTCACGAACGATCTTGATGACTTTAACCTTGTTCGGGCCGATCTCTGTTAATTCAACGTCGAATTCTGTCTTCTCTTCCACTGCCTCTGCCGGGCCTGCTGCTGCGACAACAACGCCTGCTGCTGCGGATACGCCGAATTCTTCTTCACATGCTTTTACTAATTCATTTAATTCCAGTACAGATAATTCTTTGATAGCTGCAATAAATTCTTCTGTGGTTAATTTTGCCATTATATATTCCTCCTGTAATATTTAAGAAAAATCGTCTCAGTTTCCCAGTCTGATTACTCAGCTGCCGGAGCTTCCTCTGCGGGGGCTTCGGGAGCCGGAGCTTCTTCTGCCGGAGCCTCTGCTGCGGGGGCTTCCTCTGCGGCCGGAGCTTCTGTCTCAGCCTTTGCGCAGGCATCTGCGCCGCCAGCCTCTGCGATCTGATTCAGAACGCGGGCCAGATTTGTGATCGGTGACTGCATGCTGCCGAACAGTCTGCCGAGAAGTACATCTCTTGCAGGTACATCTGCCACTGCCTTGATGCCTTCCTCGTCATAGTATGTTCCTTCCACCACGCCTGCTTTCAGCTGCAGATGTTCTGCTGCCTTTGCAAACTTGGCAAGGATCCGTGCCGGTGCGGTTGAATCACCGTCTGTAATAGCGATCGCGGTCGGGCCTTCCAGATGTTTGGAAAGATCTGCAAAGACCGTATCCTGGACAGCGAAGTTCATCATCGTATTCTTATAAACTTTATACGTGATGCCGGCTTCACGCAGTTCTTTACGAAGTGCGGTGTCCTGTGCAACGGTCAGTCCGCGGTAATCTACCAGGACTGCAGCGGTTGCATTCTGCAGATGACCGGAAATTTCCTGTACGATCGGCTGTTTCAGTTCCACTTTTGCCATTATGTTTCCTCCTTCTTTTGATAATTTGCAGCCGGAGCTGCTCTGCCGCTCAAAGAGGATATAAAATCCCTCTATATCGCAAAGACATAGAGGGAGAAGAATCATAGAATATTCTGAAATCCTGTTCAATCCTCGGCAGGTTGCATGCGTTACGACTTTCGTCACCTGCTGTCTTCGGCGGTCTATATACTAACATCAAATACCGGATCTGTCAAAGACCTTTTTGTATCTGAAGATTAGTTTTGGTTACGGCTCAGCCGTTCACGATCTTGCTGACATTCAGCTTGACTCCGGGGCCCATGGTGGATGCCAGAGTGATGCTCTTCAGGTAGGTTCCCTTCAGGGCTGCCGGACGGGCTTTGATGATCGCGTCGATCAGAGTCTGGAAGTTCTCCTGAAGCTTCTCAGTATCGAAGGAAGCCTTTCCGACCGGAACATGAACGATGTTGGCCTTGTCCAGTCTGTACTCGATCTTACCGGCTTTCAGTTCCTGGACTGCCTTGGCGACATCCATGGTAACGGTTCCGGCTTTCGGGTTCGGCATGAGGCCTCTGGGTCCGAGGATCTTACCGAGACGTCCTACAACGCCCATCATATCCGGGGTTGCCACGACCTTGTCATACTCAAACCAGTTCTCATTCTGGATCTTCGGAATCAGTTCCTCTGCACCTACGAAATCAGCGCCGGCTTCCTGTGCTTCTCTTTCCTTCTCGCCCTTCGCGAATACCAGGACTCTGACACTCTTACCGGTTCCGTTCGGCAGTACAACGGCTCCACGGATCTGCTGGTCTGCATGACGTCCGTCACATCCGGTACGGATATGGACTTCAATGGTCTCATCGAATTTGGCGGTTGCGTTCTCTTTTACCAGAGCCAGTGCATCTGCCACATCATAGAGCTGTGTGCGGTCAACCTTCTTGGCTGCCTCAACATATTTCTTACCGTGTTTCATAATATATACCTCCTGTGGTGTGTCGGCCTCTTAAGCCTCCCACGAAATTAAAAACGATTGTTCTCAGTCTGCAATGGTAACGCCCATGGATCTGCAGGTACCTGCGATCATGCTCATGGCGGCTTCCAGGGATGCGGCATTCAGGTCAGGCATCTTGGTCTCTGCGATCTGCTGAAGATCCGCTTTGGAGATGGTTGCGACTTTCTTCTTGTTCGGTTCTCCGGATCCGGACTGGATCTTGCAGGCCTTCTTGATCAGAACAGCTGCCGGAGGAGTCTTGGTGATAAAGGTAAAGCTCTTGTCTGCATAAACCGTGATCACAACGGGGATGATCATACCCGGCTGGTCAGCGGTACGGGCATTGAACTCCTTGGTGAACTGAACGATATTTACGCCGTACTGGCCCAGTGCAGGACCTACCGGGGGTGCAGGAGTTGCCTTGCCTGCTTCTATCTGTAATTTGATGTATCCATCGATTTTCTTTGCCATTGTAGTTTCCTACCTTTCATCCATATAAAATATGATTCTTATAACTTCTTAATATCAATAAATCCGATATCTACAGGAGTCTCGCGGCCAAACATATCCACGTTGATCGTAACTGTCTGCTTGGATTCATTGACAGCGGTAACCTTGCCCACGGTGCCTTCCCAGACGCCGGAGATGGCGGTCACCAGATCGCCGATGCCGAAGGAAACCTCGATCTTCTCGCCGCCGCCCAGCAGCGGTTTGATCTCCTCTTCCGTCAGCGGTACCGGTTTGCTTCCCGGACCCACGAATCCTGTCACGCCCCGGGTATTCCGGACCACGTACCAAGTGGTTTCGTTCATGACCATGTTCACCAGAACATATCCGGGGAACTGCTTCTTCTGGACCGTCTTGCGGGCTCCGTTCTTGATCTCTATGACATCCTGGACCGGAACGACCACTTCAAGGACTTCATCCTGCAGCTTTCTGTTCTCAACGGTTTTCTCGATATTGGCCTTTACCTTATTCTCATATCCGGAATAGGTATGCACAACATACCATCTTGCATCTGCCATAGTGACTCCTTTACGCGATCAGGCCGAGAAGCGCCTGGATACCGGTATCCAGGAACTTAATGATCACTCCGAGAATAATCGTGACTACAATAATAAGAATGGTCTGTCTGATCACATCCTGTCTGGAAGGCCAGATGATCTTCTTGAACTCCGCCTTCAGGCCCTTCCAGAAACTGGGTTTGTTGCTCTTCACATTCTCAGCCATTATTTTGTCTCCTTATGCAATGTGTGCCTCTGGCAGAACCTGCAGTATTTCTTGGTTTCCATCCTGTCCGGATGTGTCTTTTTATCTTTGGTTGTATTATAATTTCTCTGCTTGCACTCTGTGCATGCCAAAGTAATTCTTGTTCTCATACGTATTCTCCGTTTAATAAATAATAGAGCTGTTAATATTGACAGGATGTGCCTGAGATCTGTACGTGTGGGGTCCCGCGTCCGGGATATATAAGATTCATGCACATCAAAAATAGAGGCTTTACCCTCTGCCCGGCTAATATATCATACCTTTCTGTTCCGCGTCAACCGTATTTTTATGATTTCTGAGCGGTTTTCTGGTCTTCGTCGATCCCTTCCCGGGCTTCCTTCTGGAACAGGATCTTTACGGTCATCACCATACACTTGATATCCAGCCAGAAACTGTAATTCTGGATATAGGTCAGATCCAGCCGCAGTTTGTTATAAGGGGTGGAATTATACCGGCCGTAAACCTGGGCGTATCCGGTGAGTCCCGCCTTGACCTTAGTGCGGAATCCGAACTCCGGAACCTTTGCCTTATACTCTTCGGCAATTTCCGGGCGTTCCGGCCGGGGGCCTACCATGGACATCTCCCCGGCAAATACATTGAAGATCTGGGGCAGCTCGTCCATATGGGCGGCCCGCAGCACCCGTCCCACCCGGGTGACCCGGGGGTCGTTCTTGGTGGAAAGCTGCGGCCCCATCTTCTCCGCATCGGTCCGCATGCTGCGGAATTTGATGATCATGAAGACCTTTCCGCCGATGGTCAGCCGCTCCTGCCGGTAGAATACAGGCCCTCCGTCATCGATCTTAATGGCCGCCGCAATCAGTCCCATCAGCCAGGACAGCAGGAGGATCATTAAGGAAGAAACGACAATATCCAGGATCCGCTTGAGGATCCGCTGATCCTGGGAAAGTCCGTAATTTTTCGAAATATAGGCAACGTTGTCGAACAGATGGATCTGCTCGGAACTGGAAACAATGATATCCGTAATCTTCGGAAGCATATAGATCCGTTTGTCAATGGCGTAGCAGTGCTTCAGGATATCATTCCGGGTCTCCGCCGGAAGATCGGAGATCAGGATCGCGTCATGGTCTTTGATCCGCTCCACGATCTTCTCCATGCCTTCGCTGACATTGATCTCCTCCGAGATCACATACCGCTCGCTGCGCTCATTCACATGAAGGACCAGATCCTTCATGGAATAATTGCCGTGTATCAGCAGCAGACTGTGGGGCGGGAAGATCAGGTTGTTGAGGGCCTTCACTCCCAGCACCCAGAGGATCGCCAGGGCGATCTCCACCGCGAACAGCATCAGAAGCGGCGTCATATCCGGATAATGCCGCAGCAGGGCAACCAGGATGAAATAGGTGATCACGTTCACCGTAAAGGTGGTGAAGACATTGGAAAAGATCATGTCCACCCGGCGGGCTACCGCCACTTTATAGATCCCGAAGATCTTCCCGAACACCAGCAGCATGAGAGGATACATGGCAATCATGGCCCAGTTACCTCTCCGGAAGAATGGGATCAGGATCACGCCTTCATACAGGGTGTTCCACAGATATGCATATAATAATGTAAATACAATAAGAAGGATCAGCACTTCCGTGAACATGATCATTCTTTTATACCGGTCACGCTTCACTTCTCAGTACCATATCCGTCCGGATTCTGACTCTGCCATCTCCAGGTATCTTCACACATTCTGTCAAGATCATACTGCGCGCTCCAGTGCAGTTCTCTGGAGGCCTTTTCGGGATCCGCATAGCAGACATCGATATCTCCGGGTCTGCGTTCCTCGATCACATAGGGCAGTTCCCGTCCGCAGGCCTTTGAAAAGGCGCGGATGATGTCCAGCACGCTGTAGCCGTTGCCGGTTCCCAGGTTGTAGACCTCAAGGCCGGGAGCCTCCTGGATCTTCTCTATGGCTTTCACATGGCCTTTGGCCAGGTCCACCACATGGATATAATCCCGTACGCCGGTTCCGTCCGGGGTGTCATAGTCGTTGCCGAAGACATGCACGATCTCCAGCTTTCCAACGGCAACTTTGGCAATATAGGGCAGAAGGTTGTTCGGGATCCCGTCCGGATCTTCTCCGATCAGTCCGCTCTCATGGGCTCCGATGGGATTGAAATACCGGAGCAGAATCACATTCCAGTCATGATTGGAAACATACACATCCCCAAGGATCTTCTCGATCATCAGTTTCGTTCTTCCGTAGGGGTTGGTGGCGCTCAGAGGGAAGTCCTCCCGGATCGGGACCGTTTCCGGTTTGCCGTACACGGTGGCGGAGGAGGAAAAGACGATATTGCGGCATCCGGCTCTGTCCATTGCCCGCAGCAGGGTCAATGTCCCGGTGATATTATTGTCATAATATGCCATGGGGATCCGGACACTTTCGCCCACCGCCTTCAGTCCTGCAAAATGAATGACCGCGTCCGGGGCTTCCGCCCGGAAAATCCGGTCCATCGCTTCTTCATCCCGGATATCGGCGTTGTAAAATGTCGTTTTCTTTCCTGTAATCTGCTCCACTCTGCGGATCGACTCTTCGGAAGAATTGCACAGGTTGTCCAGGACCACCGTTTCATATCCGGCTTCCAGAAGTTCCAGTACGGTATGGCTGCCAATGTATCCGGTTCCGCCGGTCACTAATATTTTCATAATCGCTCACTCCTTTTCTCTTTCTGCCTGCAGTTACTGTATCTGCTGAATCTTCGCGGTTGCGGTGATCATCGGAGACTCTCCGTAGACCACCACATTTTCCGGAAGAAACTCTGTCACATCAATTTCCCGGGAAATGTCTTCCTGCGCTCCGGTGATATCCAGCAGCGTGTCGGGAAGTTCCAAAACTCCCATGCTGCTGACATCCACCCAGGATCCTTTGACAGTGATCACATCCTGGGACAGCTCCAGACCGGTCAGCTCATATCCCTGTGCCGGATCCCCGCTGGTTCCGATCTCGATGGGCACCTGGTTGGTATAGGAAATCTTGAAATCGATCAGGATCTCCGGCTCATCCAGGGAGGTGTTCGGGGAATCCTTCACCGGATTGCCGTCCGCATCCCGCAGCGTCGGCTGCACACTCAGCTGGGCATCCTCTCCCACGGTCACATAATCCACGGTCACCACCGCCTTCTCCGCCGCGTCAATTACGGACTGGGGCGCGTAGACCGTCACCTTCTTCGGGGTAAGATTGGCCTCTTCGATCACCAGATAAGAGACCGGCTCTCCCCGGTATTCGATCTCCACCGGGATCTGTTTCGAACTCATCTCTTCCAGGTTGATGATCATGGTGGTATCCCGGGTGGTCATACTGATCTGGTTGGAATACCGGCTCTTCGTTCCCCGCAGCTCCACCTTGATGGGCACCGCATTGGTGATGGACAGTTCCTCAAAATCCGCGTAGACCCGGAAATCATTCGGAGTCAGCGTCGAGATGATGCTCCTTTTGCCGGTCACAATGATATTGGTCATCTCCCCGGAGGAAATGGTATATACATGGTTGCCGTCCAGCACCAGATTCTCATTGACGATCTGGACCGGGATATTGCTGATCGTCCGGGTGTATTCCGGATCCGTAATGTTCAGGATCACTACCCACAGCAGGAAGGAAAACACAACGGCGAGGATCTTATATCCGATATTATTGATGATGTACTTCCGGAGAATCCTCCTGAGCTTCATCCGTCCGCTCTCCTTTCCTGAATTTGTCGAACCAGCTGATGGCCGGCTGGTCATTCTGCACGGATTTCAGCCGGTTCCTGAGTTCTGTCATATCCACATCCTCGATCAGAACGCCGGACACGGCCAGAGAGACACTTCCGGTTTCTTCCGAAACGACGATGGTAAAGGCGTCTGTCACTTCACTGATCCCCAGGGCAGCCCGGTGTCTGGTTCCGTATTTCTTGTTCAGCATCCGGCTGGAGGACAAGGGCAGATAGCAGGTCGCCGCCGCGATCTTGTCATTGCGGATGATCACCGCGCCGTCATGAAGCGGTGTCTTGTCCACGAAAATATTCACCAGCAGCTGGCTGGAAATGTCCGCATTCATTTCGATTCCGGAGCGCAGATACTCGCCCAGGGAAACTCCCTGCTCGATGCTGATCAGGGCGCCTGTCCGTGTCCGGCTCATTTCCGCGACGGATTTGATCAGCTCTTCCAGCGTCTTGTCCGAAAACCGTTCTCCGGAGGTGTTGATGGACATCACCCGTTTAAACAGGACCCGGCCTCCCAGCTGTTCCAGGGCCCGCCGTAATTCCGGCTGGAATATGATCAGGATCGCAATGATCCCCACGCTGATCGTATTGGACAGGATCCACACGATCGTTGAGAAATTAAAGATATAGGCCAGCAGTAAAATGACCAGGATCACGATGATGCCCTTGGCCAGAGTCCAGGCGCTGGTCCGCTTCAGCCAGATGATCACATAATAGAACAGCACCGCAATGATGACCATCTCGATGATATCGATCACACTGATGGACGGAATCGAGAAATATTCATGGAAATAGGAGACAATATTCTGCCAGAAGGTCATGTTGTCTTTTCCTCCTTCCCCTTTCGTCCGTCGGTCCGTTTCCGGGAATAGATCCGTTTGATCTTGATCGAAGTCCTGGTGACGGAGGCCTTCGGCACCGCCCTTACGAAATATTTATATTCTTCATCCTCAAATTCCAGAAGCTCTGTCCGGCTGTAGTCCAGCGGAAGCACCAGATCGGTGATGATCATGCCCAGGAAACAGGTGATCACGCTTCCGATCACGATCCAGAACAGCTTGTTGTAGGTCATGGAATCGCACAGGAGATTGCTGATCAGTGTCAGGATCAGATAGATCCCGGTACCGATGGAAATCGCCATATACCCGGACTTGTTGATATTGATCTTCTTCAGGTAATAAGCCGCGAAAAACGCCAGCATGACGCAGGCCATGGTAAACCACATTTCCCGGTAGGAGAACAGTCCGGAAAGGGCCATGGACATTTTCCGGATCTCGGTGGCGTCCGTCGCTCCCATGAAAACAGCGGTATTCATCTGCAGATAATGCAGGAAATAATAGGCAAAAAATCCCAGCAGGATGCTGACGATGGTGCCGGAGGATGCCACAATGGCAAGGACCACCGGAGCCAGGAAAGGAAGTTTGATGATGCATAACAGGGGCACCAGCACGATGGCATAGCCGGTCTTCTCATCAAACCGGAAATAAATCAGGTACATGATCAGGAACAGGATCCCGGCCAGAACGCCCAGCCCCGTGGACAGGGAGAAGATCTGTACCGCCGCGTAGGCCACCAGGGCCAGTGTCATGAATTTGGCGGGGATAAACGAGCAGACCGCCGCGAACAGGACGACAAAAAAGATATTGGACAGGATCGGATTAAATCCGATATTAAACCGGAGAAGAAGCAGCGCAAGAATCGAGATCACGAATCGGGTCGCGAACCCGGCAATGGTGGGATGCTTCAGATAATAGTCGTCGATTCTGTTTTTGATTTCCGTCAAAAATCTCATCCTGTGTTACAGTTCCTGTTCTCTCTTGATCTTCTCAAGCCGTAGCTGGTTGACCCTGTATTTGCACAGCGTGCTGCGGACTCTTCTGTATAATCTCTTAAACACCGCTTCGGAGATCATGCTGTAAATAATGGCGCAGACCGCCAGGGAAAGGGCGATCGATACTGCGCACAGCGCGCTTCCCATGGACTCGTAGCGTTCCAGGAACCAGTCCGGAAATGCCGCGATCAGCAGGATCATCACCAGAATATACAGCAGCACCCCTCCGAGAGCGTTGAACCCAAAGCTCTTCCAGAAGGGCCTGTCTTCACAGCGTTCTTTCAGTTTCAGTACGGTTTTCCCGTTCTGGTCTTCAAAGACCCGGTTCTGCACCATGGCGCGTACTTTCTTTGAATTGACCATAATTCCCTTTCCTGCTACTTTGCGTAGATCTGATACAGCAGATAATTGCTGAATCCCGAGGGCAGCAGCCTCATGATCACGCAAAACAGTTTATAGGTAAAGCCGATCGCGTACAACGGCTTCACCTTCTTCTTAAGAGCGATCCCGGCAATATACGCCCCTGCCTGTGCAGGGCTCATGCCTCCCCGCTCGTCCTTTTCCATAACCTGTACGGACCGGCTGATCCGGCCGCCGTAAAGATCGTCCCCTTCACAGGATTTGTCCCGGGCATCGGTAAATCCGCTGGCAATATCTCCGGGCATGACCGCGCATACCGTGACACCATAGGGACGGACTTCATTGGCCAGCGCGGTGGCGTAGGTACTGATCGCGGATTTGGAGACCGAATAAAAGGTCTGGAACGGAATCGGGATCGCGCCGGCTACAGAACTGACACAGACGATCCGCCCGTGCCCCTGCTCCCGCATGATCTTAAGGACTGCCCGGGTGCAGATCACGGTTCCGAAAAAATTCACATCCAGCTGTCTTCTGGCGTCCTCAAGCGTAGTAAACTCTACCGCTCCGGAAATCCCGAATCCGGCGCAGTTGACCAGTATATCGATCCGCTGATGGTTCTTCCGGATCTGCTCTACCGCCGCATCTACTGCGGCTTCATCGGTCACATCCACTCCCATGTGGATCACCCCGGGATCCGGGATCTGCCTGCGGCTGAACTCATATACCGTCAGTCCCTTTTGGGCCAGGCTTTCCGCCACTGCCCTTCCGATCCCTGAGGATCCTCCTGTTACGATCGCTACTGCTTCCATAACGCCTCTGATATCCTTTTCTTCCGGTTACTGCTGCTGAGCCATGATTTCGGCGTTGTCCTTTTTCATGACCTTTGCGATGATCTCTGCGGCTTCATCGATCAGCGCGTCTGTATGGGAGGCCATCAGAGAGGTCCGGAGCAGACACTCGCCCGGCGCGCAGGCCGGAGGCAGTACGGAATTGACGTATACACCCTCATCATAAATGCCCTTCTGTTTGATCAGGGTATTCTCCGGTTCATAGGTATAGATCGGGACGATCGGAGTATTGGCTTCAATGATCTGAACGTCCTTTTCCTTCAGTCTCTGACGGAATCTTGCCGCATTGTTCTGAAGCTTCTCCGGGAGTTCCGGATGCGCCTCCAGATATCTCAGCGCTGCCAGGGCGACGGCGGTCTGTGCCGGCGGAACACTGGCTGCGAACATATATTCTCTGGCGGTATGCCTTACGTAATCAACGATCTTATGGGATGCCACCATATATCCGCCCAGAGAGGCCAGGGATTTGCTGAAGGTTCCCATATAAATATCCACCTTGTCTTCCAGACCGTAATAGCTGGCCGTCCCCCGGCCGCCCTCTCCGATCACACCCAGTCCGTGGGCGTCGTCCACCATGACTCTGGCGCCGTATTTCTCTGCCAGTGCGCAGATCTCCGGAAGGTTGGCAATATCGCCGCCCATGCTGAACACGCCGTCGGTAATAATCAGGCATCCGGCGTCCTCCGGCACCAGCTGAAGCTGCCGTTCCAGATCCTCCATATCCGCATGGCGGTAGCGGAGCATCTTGCCGTAGCTCAGTCTTGCGGCATCGTAAATGGATGCATGATCCTCCCGGTCAAGGAGGACATAATCGTGCCGGCCCACCAGGGAGCTGATAATTCCCAGGTTGGACATAAATCCGGCGGGGAAGGTTATGCAGTCTTCTTTCCGGAGGAAAGTTCTGATCTCATCTTCCAGTTCGTAATGCATCCGGAGGGTTCCGTTCAGGAACCGGGATCCGGAACATCCGGTTCCGTACTGTTCCAGGGCTTTAATTCCGGCTTCTACGATCTCCGGCTGCACTGTCAGACCAAGATAATTATTGGATCCGAGCATGATGCGGCGTTTGCCTTCCATGATGACTTCCACATCCTGCCTGCTCTCCAGTGCCCTGAAATAAGGATAGATCCCCGCTGCCCGGAGCTCGTCCTGTTTTTGAGGTTCAAAACATTTTCCAAATATATCTTTCATCAATCATTATCCCTTCTGTAATTGTTTTTGCACTTGCTGTAGGACTGCATAAAACAGCAATCTATATTATACTCATTAAGGTATCTCTCGTCAAAACATTTGCATTCAAATTTAAATATTTATTTAAAAACACGGAAGAATGATGTATGATTGAGAAAACTGTGAGTAGTCCGTTCCGATACGGATGATACAAACGAAGGAGGTATGGCATGTCAGAACAAATCAAACTTGAATTAGGCGGATCCATCCAGAATCTGGATATTGAGGAAGATCTTCCCGCTGCTTCCGCTGCCTCTGTTGCAGCTGCTGCCGCGCAGTCAGTCCAGGAAATTTCCGGAATGTCCAAGGAAGCTCCCCAGGCTCCGTCTTCCAAATATCTGGAGGATGTTTCTCTGACCGAGGAGGAACAGAAAATGGTGGACGATTTCTCCGAGAAGATCAATCTGCAGGACACCAATGTGATCCTTCATTACGGCGCTGCTGCCCAGAAGAAGATCGCGGAGTTCTCTGACGCGGCTCTGGAAGGGGTCAAGACCAAGGATCTCGGCACCGTCGGAAGGGATGTTGCCGCACTGGTCACCGAGCTGAAGGGATTCGATGTGGACGGGGAAGAAACAAAAGGATTCCTGGGTCTGTTCAAGAAAAAAGTTAATGACATCAACACGCTGAAAGCACGGTATGACACCACGGAAGCTAACGTGGACAAGATCACGGAAGTGCTGGAGAATCATCAGAACCAGCTCCTCACCGACATCGTCATGCTGGACAAGATGTATGATTCCAACCTGGTCTATTTCAAGGAACTGACCATGTATATTCTGGCCGGCAAGGCCAAACTGAAAAAGGAGCAGGAGACCACTTTAGTGGAACTGCAGAAGAAGGCCCAGGAAACAGGCCTTGCGGAAGACGCTCAGAAAGCCAATGATTTTGCTGCCCTCTGCGACCGTTTTGAGAAGAAGCTCCATGACCTTGAACTGACCCGGACTGTCAGCATGCAGATGGCTCCCCAGATCCGTCTGATCCAGAATTCGGATACGCTGATGACGGAGAAGATCCAGTCCACTATTAACAATACCATTCCGCTCTGGAAAAACCAGATGGTGCTCGCCCTTGGCATGTCCCATTCCCAGGAGGCCATGAAGGCACAGAAGCTGGTTACCGATTTCACGAATGAGCTGATCCGGGAGAATTCCGAAAAATTAAAACAGAGCACGATCGAGATCGCCGAAGAAAGCGAGAAAGGCATCGTGGATATCGAATCCGTGAAGTATGCAAATGAACAGCTGATCACCTCCCTGGACGAAGTGGTACGGATCCAGGAAGAAGGCCGGATCAAACGCCGTGACGCAGAAAATGAACTCGGTGTTCTGGAGGCAACTCTGAAGCAGAAGCTCCTGGATATCCGGAATTCAACTGCCAACATGGAGGTCAAGGCGGATTTTATTAAGGAAGCTGCTCCTGTCAGAGACGCTGCGGCAGATTTGAATGATTTTTCAGGTGAAGGAGCCGAATAATTGCGCTTATGAAGAAAAAGAAAAAATCCGGCGGCCTGACAGCCGGTATTATTGCTATCATTGCCTGTATCGTGGGGCTTTTCCTGCTGAACGGACTCTCCGGTTCTCTTCTTAAGACCCTGCTGACGGTCGGGATCATCGCTGTGATCGCAGTGATCGTCCTGAGCATCCTGATCGTGATGTTCGCCCGGAAAGCCAGCCAGGAAAGTGCGGCTCCCCAGTCTGTCGTAAAGCGGAGCGAACCGCTGACGAAGGAACAGGAAGAAAGTCTCAGAGGAGCGAATTCCCTGCTGGTAAGCTCCCGGATGACCCTGTCACGAATTCAGGACAGGGAGATCTCCGAAACCGGGATCCGGGCCTGCTCTTCCATCGAGAAGGTCCTTCATACCCTGAAGGAGAAACCGGAGAAAATCCAGACCACGCGGCAGCTGTTTAATTATTATCTGCCAACGATGGACAAGGTTCTCTCCAAGTATCAGAGGATCGAGGAAAGCGGTGTAGACAACCCGGAGATGCCGGAGAATCTTAAGAAATATCTCGGTGATATCGATACAGCGATGGACAAGCTGTATGACGGGCTGTTCGACAATGACAAACTTCATGTTGCGGTGGATATGGAAGCCATGACCATCGCAATCAAACGGGATGGCCTGCTGGACGACGAAGATTTCAAAGATCTGACCCGCGGCGAAGCTCCGGGTGCTGCCAGCGACCCATTGAAGAGAGCTTCGGCCGACGCGGCAAAGAGTGCTGCTGTTGACGCAGCGAAGAGTGCTGCCGCGCCGGCCGAAACCAAGGTGCCGGAACCTGTACAGGCGCAGAATGTTGCCCCACCGGCTGCCACACAGACGCAGAGTGCTGAAGCCCCGGCTTCCCGGACCACACCGGAATCCACAAAGGCAGCGGGCATTTCCGCCTCCTCCTTTGCCTCTGCAGCAGCTACCGCACCAGCTCCTGCTTCACAGACAGCAGAAGCTCAAGCCACTGCCACACAGGAAAACTAACTGAATAAATCTCATTGAAAGAGGCCGCCGCATTCAGCGCCGGCCTCTTTGTTTTGTCCTGTCTGATAAGACGAAATCTCGATGTTTTCGACAGGTGCTGCCGAAAAATTGGGCGCTTCTGCAGCTTGGGGGCATTGAGCTATAAAAATCGGTGTTTCTGCA
Source organism: Parasporobacterium sp. (assembly GCA_017459985.1). GTDB lineage: Bacteria > Bacillota > Clostridia > Lachnospirales > Lachnospiraceae > RGIG5612. The sequence continues at coordinate 10,927 of JAFUBX010000043.1, read as the reverse complement.
CCCTGGGTGGGTGATCATCTTCCGCAATCTACGCCGGAAAGCCCTTTTAATTGCCCGTCGAATATCTCATAGATTCCAAATGTCTTATTTGGGGATAGTGAATATCCTCTATATGAAAATCCAAAAAATTGAGATATTGCCGGATATCCTCAGAATACCAGCTTTCCCCGATTGAGGATAAAAAACATCCTTAGATATCCAAGGCCCTGGATCTGAGGATATTGTCGGCTGTCTCATTTTACGAAGAATCTCCGTCTGAGGATATCTGACATCCTCATAACAACCGATTTTTGCAATAGCGGAGATTCGGATTAAGCTGGTTTGCAACTGCCGCTGTCTGGCGACGCAGGGAAATATATTTTGGAAGGTAAATTCAAAAAAGCTTATAAATTCCATATGTTACCTTCCGTTTTCCGTGCAAATCACCGGAAATCCGGAAGGTAATTTCAGAAAAAACCTGTAAACTCCATACCAGGCCTTCCACTCTTACTCTGTGAGTCAATCGCCTGATCCAGATGCCGGCGGCTTTGTATCCGTTTTTTCTGAAAACTGCAAATTGTGGAGACAGCTGTCTTTAAATGTATCCGTTTATCGAAAATAGTGCCTGATTACGGATACATTACAGGCAGAAGCATCTGCCACAGCGAATTCCGGATTTAAGAGCATGCAGATGCTTTTTTTCAGAAATAGACATACAGGAATATGCGTAGTCCGAAGGCCTTTGGGTGATCAGCGCAATAATTGCCAATTACTATCCCTGCGCTGAACTGGAAAACAGGGATAGAAAGTGACGATTTTTCAAAATATGGTCCAAAATGAAGGTCCTGAGAGAGCCTGAACTGGACTATATATGAAATTATTGGAAAATCCTATCCCTGTTTTCGCAAAAATGACAGGGATAGTAAATGACGATTATTATCAGGATGGTCCAAATGGCATGACGGAAGCAAGTATGGATGAAGTCAACGGCGGCATGGACTTTACGGAACCTCCAAAAGCAGTAAGACCACTCACCGAAGGTGCAGAAGGCCGAAAAGCTGCAGCATTGCGGTTATCCCGGAAGTCTTACTGCTGCCCGCCCCAGGTCAGCAAAAGCTGCGGGACCTGAAAACGATCCAGATTGGAATTTGCTCCCAGAATTACCGCGATCAGGGTATGCGGCCCATCATCCTTCTGCACGGTTGCGGCTGCCACCAGACAGCAGCCGGCTTCATCCGTAGTTCCGGTTTTCAGGCCGACGCAATTCTGCATATTGAATAACAGGTAATTGGAATTGTCCACGGAATAGCCCAGGCTTTCCAGTTCCATAGTCTTCCTGGAAGAAAAGGTCAGGATCTCCGGATAATTGTTTACGATTGCGGCAGACAGCCGGAAAAGATCTGCCGCACTCATGTGGTTCTGCTGCGGAGAGGCGATCAGGGAATCTGAATAAACGGGAAGGCCGCTGGAATTGTAAAAACGGGCGGTGGAAAGTCCAAGGTTCTGCGCCATCTCATTCATCAGCCTCACAAACTGGGACTCCGTCCCTGCCACATGTTCTGCGATTGCCAGGGCAGCTTCATTGCTGGAGGGCAGCATCATCGCCCCCACCAGATCCCGGAGTTTCACCTCCTGCCCGGCACGCATTTCCAGGGTCCCATAGCCGAAATCAATCAGTGCTCCCACCTGATCCGACAGGACAACCGGATCGTCCAGACTGATCCGACCCTGCTCCAGGTATCTCGCCATGATCAGATATGTCATCAGCTTGGATGTGCTGGCGATCGCATCCGGGTTGGTTTCCTTGCACCCGAACAAAATCTCCCCGGTGGATGCATCTCCCAGTACCACACCGTTGAACAGATCAAAATATCCGTCTTCCGAAAACTCAGTCAGGTCAATCCGGAACCCGGACGGATCGATCCGGATCGTGTCCGCTTCCTTTTGCAGCGTGATATTCAGGATCAGTTCTGCGTCCACCGGATCAATATAAAGATCCTCCGTCAGACTGAGCTGCATGGAATAGTATCGGGTTTCCTCCCCGTCGATGATCAGAGGGTTGATATAATAAGACAGGTATTCATACCAGGGGCGCTGCACTTCCTGAGGAGCTGCTGCGATCAGATTGCCCTCTTCATCATACAGATTGCCTTCCCCATCATAATGATCCCCCGGATTGGTCTCCGGTTCTGCTTCCGGTTCCGCCACAGGGGTATAAGGGATCCCCTTTGTGAGCACATAGCTTCCCAGTTCCCGGTCCAGATGAAAATCGAACTGTGCTGATGTTCCGTTCAGAAGTGCTGCCAGATCCCGCAGCGACAAATACATCTTATTGTTCCGGTTATTGGCATAGGCGCCCAACAGTACTTCACCGGTTTCCCGGTACCGGATCCCGGAGGAATCCGTACGGATCGAATGATCCGGTTCCGCCGCCTCATCCTGTGTCTCCGACAGATCCAGCGCGTCCGGTGAGTCCGGTATTTCCGGCACTCCCGGCGAATCCTGCATTTCCGGCGAATCCTGCATTTCCGGCAAATCCGAAGCCGCAGGCACGGAAAAGTCAGGGAATTCCTTCCCTTCCACCGTGACTGCAAAATCCACGGCCGTCATCAGTTCCTCTGCCCCGGTCCTCACTGGTGCAGAAAGCATCCCGGCCAAAACAGAAACGAAAACTCCTGCGGCGAGGAGCGCACGTTTCCATTTACCCCTCATAAACAAGGCCTTTCTTCACGTCCCGGGCAGTTTCCTCTCCTTCAAGGCGCTTCACCAGTTCCAGCGCAAATGCCATGGCAGCTCCCGGAGCCCGCCCTGTCGTGAACTGTCCGTCCACCGTAACCGCATGACCGCTCATCACAGCGCCATGCATTTCCGTTTCCATTCCCGGATAACAGGTGGCATTTCTTCCTTCCAGAAGTCCGATCCCGGCAAGGACCGTGGGGGCTGCGCAGATGGCGGAAACCAGCTTATTCCCGGCAAAAGCAAGGCACTGCTCTTTCACCAGATCGCTTTTTCCGAGATTCTGGGTTCCCACGCCTCCACCCGGAAGCACGACCATGTCTGCCGAGGCATAATCCGCCTCCTCGGCCAGCACATCCGTCTTCACCGTTACATGATGAGCCCCTTCCACTTCCAGCCGGCCCATGATGGACGCGGTATCCACACGGATCCCGCCCCTTCGCAGAATATCCACTACAGACAGAGCTTCAATCTCTTCGAATCCGTCTGCCAGAAATACAATCACATGTTTCATTCCAGTCTCCTCCTCGATTCCGGTCTGGTGAAGCCGGTTTTATTCTTATTTGTCCTCAGGGTTCCTCGCTACCGGTCTTCCCGGAAATAACTCAGTCCCAGGGAAGCCGGCGGCTGATTCTCCCGCTTATTGCGCAGGGAGGTAAAGATCAGCACGATAATAGTTACCACATAAGGCGCCATCTGATACAGCTCTTTAATCGCCAGATTGGTCCCGGACGGAATAAAGATATGCAGGATATACAATCCGCCGAACAGAATGGACGCCCAGATGCTGTGAGCAGGTCTCCAGATCGTAAAGATAACCAGAGCAATGGCGAGCCATCCTCTGTCGCCGAAGGCATCATTGGACCAGACGCCGCTGGCGTAATCCATCACGTAGTAAAGTCCTCCGAGACCGGAGACCATGGCTCCGATGCAGGTGGCGAAATATTTGTACCGGGTGACATTGATCCCGGCTGCGTCAGCGGTGGCGGGATTCTCACCGACGGAACGCAGATTCAGTCCCAGCTTGGTATGGAAGATCACAACCGATGCGATGATCGCCATGGCAATCGCCGTATAAGCCAGGAAACTGTAGGACAGGAAAATCTGTCCGAACCAGCCGAGGCTTTTTGCAAACGGCAGTTTGGCACTGAAGAACTGGCTCGTGCGGGAAAGCGCAATGGACGGAACATCGGCAGCGGATAACTTGATCAGGGATCCGCCGAAGAAGTTGCCGAACCCCACGCCGAAGGTGGTCATGGCAAGACCGGTGACGTTCTGATTGGCCCGCAGGGTTACCGTCAGGAAACAGTAGATCAGTCCCATGATCAGGGAACCTGCCAGACAGCACAGCATCGGAATCAGGATGGCCAGAAATCCGTTCATATTTTCAACGCCGGTCCTGGTCTCATACAGGAACGACCCGATGACGCCGCAGATTCCTCCGACATACATGATTCCGGCCGTACCGAGATTCAGATTGCCGGATTTCTCCGTAACCGTCTCTCCGACAGCTCCGAACATCAGCGGGATTCCCTGGGAAACGGCACGAGGGATAAACGAAAGTAAAAATTCAAACATCATGCCACCTCCTTATGTGATTTCCTGAAATTGATCCTGTAATTCAGGAAGAATTCGCATCCGATAATAAAGAACAGGATAATGCCAGTAATAATATCGCCGTAGGACTGATTCAGACCGAAGGTCGTGGTGATCTCGGTGGCGCCTCTTTGCAGGAATACGATCAGAAAGCTGGTGATGACCATGAAGACCGGATTGAACTTGGCCAGCCAGGCCACCATAACACCGGTGAATCCCCGGCCGCCCACCAGTGTCGTGGTCAGGGTATGATCGGTGCCTCCCACCAGCAGAAGTCCGGCCACTCCGCATAACGCGCCGGAGAGGACCATCGTCCGGATAATGACTTTGCGGACCTTGATCCCCACATAGCGGGCGGTCGGTTCGGACTCACCCACCACGGACAGCTCGTATCCGTGTTTGGAGTATTTCATATAGATAAACATGACGATCGTAAGGATCGCGACAATGATCACGTTCAGCAGATATTTGGAACCGCCGATCTGGGGGAACCAGCCGGCGTTGCTGTTCTGATTGATGATCCCGATCTTGCCGGCTCCCTTCGGCACCTCCCAGACAATGACGAAGAATGCCACAAGCTGGATCGCCACATAGTTCATCATCAGGGTGAACAAGGTTTCGTTGGTATTCCATCTGGCCTTGAAAAAAGCAGGGATCACGGCCCAGAATGCGCCGGCCGCGATGGAGACCACCACCATCACAAGAATCAGCAGCCAGTTGGGGATCTTATCGCCCAGAAGGATCATGACGGCTGCAGCGCCAAGGGCTCCCATCAGAGCCTGGCCGTCACCGCCCAGATTCCAGAACCGCATCCGGAATGCCGGGGCCAGCGCAATGGAGATACAAAGGAGGATCGCAATATTCTGAAGCAGCATCCATACCCGTCTGGCCGTGCCAAAGGTCCCGTCGATCATGGCCGCATATACCTTGATGGGGTCCAGGCCGGTCATGACCATGGTAATCAGTCCGCAGACCACCAAAGCCAGGACCACGGCGATGATCCGCACCAGCCACGCCCGGTACCATACAATATCCTTCCGTCTGGAAATATGTATCAGAGGAACTTTATTCATTTGCTTCTCCTCCTCCCAATCGGGTCATCATCATTCCGACCTGCTGTTTATCAACGTCCCGGCCGTCCAGGATGCCGGAAACCTGTCCGTCGCACAGCACCAGAATCCTGTCGCACAGCTCCAGAAGCACATCCAGATCCTCGCCCACATAGATCACGGCGACGCCCCGCTCCTTCTGCTTGTTCATCAGATCATAAATGATATAGGAAGAATTGATATCCAGCCCGCGGACGGCATAGGCCGTCAGCAGTACGGTCGGCGCCGAAGAGATCTCCCGGCCCACCAGAACCTTCTGGACATTTCCGCCGGACAGCTTACGCACGGCCGTCCGGACAGAGGGCGTATTGACCTCCAGTTCCTTTACCACCTGCTCCGCCAGCTGATAGGGAGCCTTCCGGTCCGTAAACAGCCCGTGGCCATGGCGGAAGGTCCGGAGCATCATATTCTCGCCCAGATTCATATTGCCTACCAGTCCCATTCCGAGGCGGTCCTCCGGAACGAAGGACAAGGTCACGCCCAGATCGGTGATTTTCTTGGGATCCAGACCCACCAGTTCCTTTTCCGTTCCGTCCTCGTTGACATAGGCGATGCTTCCGGACTCGATCTTCTGCAGCCCTGCAATGGACTCCAGGAGCTCTTTCTGTCCGTTTCCGGAAATGCCGGCAATCCCCAGGATCTCCCCGGTCCTGGCGGTAAAGGAGATGTCCTTTAATTTCAGCACTCCGTCGCTGTTTTTCACAGTAAGACCCTTCACCCGGATCCGATCCTTCGGGTCAACAGGCTCCGGTCTGTCTATATTCAAAGTAACCGCATGGCCTACCATCGCATCTGTCAGCTTCTGGGCATCCGCCTCTGCCGTTACGAATTCGCAGATATATTTTCCTTTCCGCAGGATGACGACCCGGTCCGAAATATCCAGCACCTCATTGAGTTTGTGGGTGATTATGATAATGGATTTGCCGTCCGCCTTCATATTGCGCAGGATATGGAACAGCTTGTCCGTTTCCTGCGGTGTCAGAACAGCGGTGGGCTCATCCAGGATCAGGATGTCCGCTCCGCGGAACAGGACTTTGACGATCTCCACGGTCTGTTTCTGGGAGACCGACATGTCATAGATCTTCTGATTGGGATCGATATCGAACCCATATTTCTCACAGATCTCCGTGATCTTCGCATTTGCCGCCTTCAGGTCAAACCGCCGCTTATCCTTCAGTCCCAGAACGATATTTTCCGCCGCGGTCAGCACGTCGATCAGTTTAAAATGCTGATGGATCATGCCGATCCCCAGCTCAAATGCATCCCTCGGAGAATTGATGGAGACCTCTTTTCCCCGAACGAGGATCTCCCCCTCTTCCGGGTAGTAAATCCCCGCAATGGCGTTCATCAGGGTGGTCTTTCCGGATCCGTTCTCCCCCAGAAGGGCCAGGATCTCTCCCTGATGCACGTCCATGGAAACATCTTCGTTGGCCGTGATATTTCCGAATCTCTTGGTGATATGTTTCAGTTGTAATACCGGAACCTGATTTTCCAAACTTCCTCTCCTCTTTTGTCTGGTTTATAAAAACGTGAAAAGGGAGGCTTCCATCAGAAACCTCCCCAAACATATCATGTCAGATTAGAATGCTGTATCAAGTAATGAAATTCCATCGATCTGCAGATCAAAATACGGTGCGGATCTGAACTGGGACTCATGGAATGCGCCGTCAGCGATAACCTCGGTATCCGGGGTGTATTCCGGATCGGTGTCAACATCTGCCAGGTAGGAATCCAGGGCAGCGCCTTCTACAGTGAAGGTTGCGGTATCGAATACCTGAAGTTCGCCTGCCTGCAGTTTTGCCTTGACATCATCAAGAACTGCCTGGGTGCCTTCTGCTGCCACTGCTTCATTGACTTCTGTCAGCTCAACGCTGCCGGTCTCGATGGTACCTGTCCAGTCAGCATCGATGGCTTCGCCGGCTGCAACACAGTCCATAACATAGGTGTAATACGGAGCCCAGTTGATTCTGGAAGAAATGATGAAGGTGTTCGGAGCTGCGGAAATGGTGGAACCATTGTAGGAGACATCCGGAACGCCTGCTGCTTCACATGCGGTCGGAGCGCCCATGGAATCTGCATGCTGGCTGATCAGGACACAGCCGTTGTTGATCAGCATCTGTGCGCCTTCCTTTTCCTTGGTCTCATCATACCAGGATCCGGTGAAGGTGACTTCCATCGTAACAGACGGGCAAACGCTCTTTGCGCCCAGGTAGAAGGAGGTATATCCGGAGATAACTTCCGCATAGGTGTATGCGCCGACATAACCCATCTTGGCCTCATCCTCTGTGATAGCACCGGATTCGATCATCTCGTTCAGCTTCAGGCCTGCTGCAACGCCTGCCATGAAACGGCCTTCATAGATGGAAGCGAATGCATTGTGATAGTTCGGAAGGTTCTCGGTATGAGCCTTTGTTCCGGTTGCGTGGCAGAACTGAACTTCCGGTACTTCCTTTGCGGCTTCGATCATATAGTCTTCATGTCCGAAGCTGTCGGCAAATACGCAGGTGCATCCTCTGTCAACCATGTTCATGGCTTCTTCGTAACATTCCTGGCCTTCCGGAATATTGGTGGTGATGAAGTAGGTCTCGCCTTCCACAAGGCCTCTTGCTTCACATGCTTCCTTGAATGCATTGATGAAGTTCAGGTCGTAGGTGGAGTTCTCATCATGCAGACAGATCAAGCCTGCAACGATGCCTTCATCAGCCTTGGTCTGAGCAGAACCAAATGCTGCTACCATGCCGAATACCATTGCGGCTGCAATGATCATAACGGCAATTCTCTTGAATGTTTTCATTTCCTTTGTCCTCCATTCTGATATATATGTTTTACCAGTCGCTGAGAATGACTGTACAACAACGGGGAAATGGGATGCGCTGCGATGTGTAAGATGTATGACCGCTTACGCCTCATCCTCCTGCTTTACAAAGGTGATCGTTCCGTCATCTGACATGCTTTCGATCATGGCGAGGGATTCGATCCGGATTCCCTGCTTCCTGAGACGGGGCCCGCCTTCCTGGAATGCCTTTTCGATCACAATCCCGCATCCTGCCAGATAAGCGCCTGCCTGGCGGATGATCTCAATCAGTCCGTCCAGAGCCGCTCCGTTGGCCAGGAAATCATCGATCACCAGCACCCGGTCCGAAGCATTGAGGAACTGCTTCTCCACCCGGGCTTCGTAATCATTGCCGTGGGTATAGGAATGAATATGGGCAACATAGCAGTCGTTGGTCAGATTCCGGGTCTGATGCTTCTTGGCAAACAGCACCGGAACGTCAAATTCCGCCGCGCAGGCGACTGCGATGGCAATTCCGGAAGTTTCAATTGTAAGAATCTTGGTAATCTGTTCGTCTTTGAAGCGTCTGTAGAATTCTTTTCCGATCTCCTTCATAAAAGGAACGTCGATCTGATGATTGAGAAAGGAGCCGACCTTGAGAACCCCTCCGGGGAAAACTTTCCCATCCTTTAAGATCTTTTCTTCTAATAATCTCATTGACATACACCTGAAAAACGAATGTGGCAGGAATGCTCCTGCCCCGGGAAGTCCCGTATCAACTTTGTGAAGAATATGTGAAAATCATAACAACGAATTCTCTTTTAGTCAATCATCCTTTTCACGAGATAGACCCTTTTTCTTATAATTTTTTTATGCAAATTTACAAGGCGTTCTCCCCTTCAGACCAGGTCTCTGATTTTTGCCAGGGCTGCTTCCAGTTTTGCTCTGTCCTGCTGCCCGGGAGTCCACATTGCCATCGCATGATCATCCGTATGACGGGGAATCAAATGGATGTGGAAATGGAAGACGCTCTGCCCGGCGGCCAGGTTATTATTCTGCAGGATATTAATGCCGTCGGCTTCAAATACTTCTGTCAGGACGGCAGCCATTTTCTTCGCAAGAATAAATGCCTTCCCGGTCATTTCCTCATTCAGCTCAAACACATTGGCTGCATGCTGTTTCGGGATGATCAGCGCATGTCCCACAGTGGCCGGACCCGCATCAAAAATGACCCGGAAATCATCATCCTCATACAGCGTGTCCGTCGGAATATCGCCGTTTGCCAGTTTACAAAAAATACAATTCTCGTCCTTCATGATCATCATTCCTTTCTTTGACTGTTTTAAAATATACGAAATGTTTTTTACACGAAATGTTTATTATGCACAGAATGTTTTATTTTACACAAATCCGGGTCTGGCAGCTAATAGGTCCTCCCCTTTTTCTTATAGGGCAGGAACAGAAGACTCAGCAGCACTCCGAAAAACAGTCCACCTACATGGGCCGCCACATCCACGCCTTCTCCACTGACGAAATTGGAATACAGCAGAAAGACCAGGATCACCGCGATCCGGGACAGCAGAATCCTCGATCCGGTCCGTTTTTTCGCAATATACATCAGATAGATCACCATGGCAATGATCCCATAGACTGCTCCGCTGGCGCCGGCGGATACCGCGTATTCCCCGGACAATTGATGCCAGGCGCAGGAGACCACACTGCTTCCGATCCCGGACAGCATATAAACCAGAAAAAACTTCAGATGACCGACGATCCCCTCGTAGCTCCAGCCAACGATCCCCAGATAAACCATATTGCCCGCCAGATGCCGGAGAGAAAAATGCAGAAACATACAGGTCAGCAGCCGCCAGTACTCATGCCCTTCAAACACAAGGGGAGAATAATCCGCGCCTCTCGAAAGCATGTAAGACATACTGAATGTACTTCCGCCAAATGCAACGATCAGATAATAGGCAACATTAATCACGATCAGTACGATCGTAACATACGGGAGTTTCTTTTCGGCTGCCAGTTCCCTGATCCTACCCATCCGTATCTGTCGAATTCCTTTCCTCTGCTTACTTTATACACTTCCTGCAGGCGCTGCCCTCTTCCGGCCCTGCTTTTTTTGTTCATTTCCTGCAGGCCCTGCTTTTTTGTACGCTTCCTGCATGTACCGCTCTCTGCAGACGCTGCTGCTAGATATCATATCCGATTCTTTCCGGAAATGCACGTATATTTTTAAATATCTCTTCCTGCATCTGTCCGGCCTTCCTGCCCGGTGAAAATATCATGCGTTTTTTGTTTCCGCATGATCGTTTATCGTGGTAGTGGGCGGATTTCCCACAATGCTTCATTTTTTCGTCATGCCCTGTCAAAAATCTCACGCATTGCTGCATTTTTTGGTCTTCTGCACCTTGGGTGGGTGCCTTCCTGCTGTCGAATGTGCCGTAAAGTCCATGCCGCCGTTGACTTCATCCATACTTGCTTCCGTCATGCCATTTGGACCATCCTGGAAATAATCATCATTTACTATCCCTGTCATTTTTGCGAAAACAGGGATAAGACTTTCCAATAATTTCATATATAGTCCAGTTCAGGTCCTCTTCTACCTCGCAATTCGGACTGAATATAAAAAAACTGCCAATTACTATCCCTTCCTATTATGTCAAGCCCAAATTCATTGATTTTATGCGGATTTAACAATTAGCGTACCTCTATAAAAAGAGCCTAT
>JAFUBX010000131.1 GCA_017459985.1 Parasporobacterium sp. | reverse complement strand
TGTTTTGTCCGGACAATCGGGTATAATACTATAAATACAGCAGGAGATAAGAAGTAAATGAATAAGTCGGAAATCAAAAAAGTTGTATTAGCATATTCCGGAGGTCTCGATACCTCCATTATCATTCCCTGGCTCAAGGAAAACTATAACAACTGTGAAGTGATCGCAGTCGCCGGGAATGTCGGCCAGGACAGCGAACTGGAGGGCCTGGAGGAGAAAGCCCTTAAAACCGGAGCCTCCAAACTCTATGTGCTGGATCTGGTGGATGATTATGTAGAAAATTATATCATCCCCACCATGAAGGCCGGCGCCGTATATGAAGATTATCTGCTGGGAACCAGCACCGCCCGCCCCTGCATCGCAAAGGGACTGGTGGAGATTGCCCGCAAGGAAGGCGCGGATGCCATCTGCCACGGCTGCACGGGAAAGGGCAATGATCAGGTACGGTTTGAACTGGCATTCAAACATTTTGCTCCTGATCTTCCGATCATCGCCCCCTGGCGGGAGTGGTCCATCCAGTCCCGGGAAGAGGAGATTGATTACGCGGAAGCCCATCAGGTGCCTCTCCGGATCAACCGGGAGACCAATTATTCCAAGGATAAGAATATCTGGCATCTGTCCCACGAAGGCCTGGACCTGGAGGATACCGGCAATGAGCCGCTGTACGAAAAGGACGGATTCCTGGAAATGGGAGTATCCCCCATCACCGCTCCGGATCAGCCGGAATACATTACAATCGATTTCGAGCAGGGAACTCCGGTCGCTCTGAATGGGGAAAGACTTTCGGCAGCAGCCCTTCTTACGAAGCTGAATGAAGCGGGCGGAAGAAACGGCATCGGTATCACGGATATCGTGGAGAACCGTCTGGTGGGCATGAAATGCCGCGGAGTCTATGAGACCCCGGGAGGAACCATCATGTATAAGGCCCACGAAGCCCTGGAGAGTGTCTGCCTCGACAAAATGACTCTTCATGAGAAGCAGAAGCTGGCCATTACCTTCGCTGAGGTGGTGTACAACGGCCAGTGGTTTACACCGCTGAGGGAAGCTCTGTCCGCCTTTGTGGACAAGACGCAGGAAAAGGTCACCGGACGGGTGAAACTGAAATTATACAAAGGCAATATCATCAAAGCCGGCATCTGGAGCAAATACTCTCTTTACAGTGAAGAGATCGCAACCTTCGGTGCCAGCGATTATGATCAGACCGACGCCAACGGATTTATCAATCTGTACGGACTCCCGATCAAGGTGCAGGCGATGGTCGATCAGGCAAATAAAGAATAAGGATAACGGTTCTATGGCTAAGATGTGGGCGGGACTTACCTCCGGGGAAACGAGTAAGATCGCGGATGATTTCAACTCCTCCATCTCCTTTGACGCGAGGATGTATGAACAGGATATCAAAGGGAGTATGGCCCATGCGGCCATGCTTGCGGCCCGGGAGATTATTTCCCGGGAAGATGCGGATCAGATCATCAGCGGTCTGGAAGGGATCCTTACAGACCTGAGGGAAGGAACTCTGCCGGTGGATCCGGAAGCGGAAGATATCCATATGTTCGTGGAGCAGGTCCTGACCGAAAGGATCGGAGATGCCGGAAAGAAACTGCATACCGCCAGGTCCCGGAATGACCAGGTCGCATTGGATCTGAGGATGTATCTGCGGGATGAGACGGACCGGATCCTTCCGAAGATCCGGAAACTGGGCCGGAGCATCTGCACCCTGGCGTCCTCCCATATGGAGACGATCCTTCCGGGATATACCCATCTGCAGAGGGCGCAGCCGGTCACCTTTGCCCACCATCTGCTGGCCTACGCAATGATGCTGACCCGGGATCTGGACCGGCTGCAGGACTGCAGGAGGCGGATGAACCTCTCTCCCATCGGAAGCTGTGCCCTGGCAGGGACGACGTATGATACCGACCGCCGGATGGAGGCTGGTGCCCTGGGATTTGACGGGATCACCCTGAATTCCATGGACGGCGTCTCCGACCGGGATTTCTGTGTGGAACTCATGAGTGCCTTGTCGATCCTGATGATGCATTTATCCCGGTTTTCCGAGGAGATCATCCTGTGGTCCAGCTGGGAGTTCCGGTTCATTGAACTGTCACCGGACTATACCACAGGATCCTCCATTATGCCCCAGAAGAAGAATTCCGATATGGCGGAGCTGGTAAGAGGCAAGACCGGCCGGGTTTATGGCGATCTGATGGCGCTTCTGACCACTCTGAAGGGGCTTCCCCTGGCCTATAACAAAGATATGCAGGAGGATAAGGAAGCGGTCTTTGACGCGGTGGACACGGTAAAGATGTGCCTGGATGTCTTCGACGGCATGGTTTCCACCATGAACGTGCGGGCAGACCATATGAAGGAAGCGGCGGGAAAGGGATTTATCAACGCCACGGATCTTGCGGATTATCTGGTCCGCAAGGGACTGCCGTTCCGGGATGCCTACAAGATCTCAGGCCGGATCGTCAGAGACTGCATGGAACAGAACCTGGTACTTGAGACATTTCCGCTGGATTCCTACCGGTCCTATTCGGATCTGTTCGAGCAGGATATCTATGAAGCGGTCGATCTGAAAAACTGTGTGGAGAAGCGGATCAGCGAAGGAGGACCTTCGAAAGCCTCCGCTGAACAGCAGCTTTCTTATGCCAGTCGGTTTTTTACGGAGTGATGGATGGAATTTAATATCGATGTACTGGATGAGTCGGAAAAAATAATATTTGCGCTCAGAACTCTTTACCGGAGCCAAGGGTACCGGCGTTACCGGATGAGTAAATTCGAAGAGTATGATCTTTACAGCAGAAACAAGGATTTTCTTGTTTCTGATTCTGTTATTACGTTCATGGATCTGAACGGGAAGCTGATGGCCCTGAAGCCGGATGTGACGTTGTCCCTGATCAAGAACAACAAGGATAAGCCGGAGGAGATCCAGAAGCTCTATTACAACGAAAATGTTTACAGGGTGCAGAAGGGCAGCGATTCCTTCAAGGAGATCATGCAGGCCGGACTGGAATGCTTCGGCGCCGTAGATCCTGCCTGTATCAGTGAAGTTCTGATGCTGGCGGCCAAAAGCCTGGATCTGATCAGCCCGGATTTTATGCTGGAGATCTCGGATCTGGAGATCCTGTCCTTCTTCCTTGACCGGATCCCTGTGTCCGGAGATGTCCGCAGGGAACTGCTCAAATGTGTCAGTGAGAAGAACCGGCACGAGATCCTGCATCTGTTAAGATCCCATGAAGTGCAGGAACAGTACGGACAGGATCTGATCCGGGTGCTGGAGCTGTACGGCGGTCCCGATCATGTAATGGAAGGACTCCGGGATCTGTGCGCGGAGAAGGGCCTGGAAGAAGAGGTGGAACGCCTGACGCGGGTCATTTCGGTGTTCCGGGAGTCTGCGTATAAAGACCGGATCCTGATCGATTTCTCCGCCGTTTCAGACCTGAATTATTATAACGGGATCATTTTCCGGGGGTTCATTTCCGGAGTTCCGGAAGAGGTTCTCTCGGGCGGCCAGTATGACCGGCTGATGAAGAAGATGGGAAGAAAATCCAGAGCCTGCGGATTTGCCGTATATCTGAATAAACTGCAGGGAATCATGAGGTAGGAAGATTGGATAAAATGCTGAATGTGGCGCTTCCGAAGGGAAGACTCGGAGAAAACGTGTACCGTCTGTTTGAAGCGGCCGGATTTCCCTGTCCTTCCCTCCTGGACGGAAGCCGCAAACTGATCTTTGAAAATGAAGAGGCACAGGTCCGGTATTTCTGGGCGAAGCCCTCGGATGTGGCAATTTATGTGGAACGGGGAGCCGCAGATATCGGCGTGGCCGGAAAGGACATTCTTCTGGAATATGAACCGGATGTTTATGAACTTCTGGATCTTCAGATGGGAAAATGCAGAATGGCGGTAGCCGCCCCGAAGGATTATCAGGATGATTCCCGGTATACCCTGAAGGTGGCCACCAAGTTTTCCCGGATCGCCCGGGAATACTATACATCCATCGGCCGGGATATCGATATCATCCATCTGAACGGATCCATTGAGATCGCGCCGATCCTGGGACTTTCGGATGTGATCGTGGATATCGTGGAGACCGGAACGACACTGAAGGAGAACAACCTGGAAGTGATCGAGACCATCGTTCCCATCAGTGCGAGACTGATTGCCAACAAATCAAGCTTCAAGTTCAAACAGGCCCAGATCGAAAAGATCGTGCGGGAAATGTCAAAATAAAGGATAGCAGGAGTTATGATCAGGATATTAAATTACGGAGAACTGCCGGACAGCGAGATCTTTGCAAGAAACAACCCCACGGCCAATGTGGAGGATGTGGTGACGGAGATTATACAGAATGTAAGGGAACGAAAGGATCAGGCGCTTTTGGAATACACCGAACGGTTTGACGGAGCCAGACTGACTTCCCTGAAGGTATCCGGAGAAGAAATGCAGCAAGCCCTTCAGAGCGTGGAACCGGAATTTCTGCGGATCCTTCAGCGTTCCGCCGCCAATATCCGGAAGTTTCACAGTGCCCAGGTCCGCAGCAGCTTCATTATCAACGACCAGCCCGGGATTGTAATGGGACAGAAGGTGATCCCGGTGGACCGGGCGGGACTGTATGTGCCGGGAGGAACGGCGGCGTATCCCTCTACGGTTCTGATGGACTCCATTCCCGCGAAGATCGCCGGAGTGAAAGAGGTGGTCATCGTGACTCCGCCGGTCAAAGACGGCCGGATCAATCCTTATATCCTGGCAGCGGCTCATGTGGCCGGCGTGGACAGTATCTTCAAGGTCGGTGGAGCCCAGGCGATCGCAGCGCTGGCTTACGGAACAGAGACGATTCCCCGGGTGGACAAGATCGTCGGTCCCGGAAATGCCTTCGTCGCGGAAGCCAAGAAGCAGGTCTACGGACAGGTGTCCATCGACATGATCGCCGGACCCAGCGAAATCCTGATTGTTTCGGATGACAAATCGGATCCGG
Source organism: Parasporobacterium sp. (assembly GCA_017459985.1). Classification (GTDB taxonomy): domain Bacteria; phylum Bacillota; class Clostridia; order Lachnospirales; family Lachnospiraceae; genus RGIG5612. Next base: position 124 of record JAFUBX010000131.1, on the reverse strand, counting down.
CTCATATTGCGGCGGATCTACTTTCCCAGGCGGAGCATGACAAAAATTCCAGCGCTGTACTGGTGACAGATTCCGGAGTCTTTGCCCGGAAGGTGCAGGAGGACCTGGAAAAGCAGATCCCGCA
>JAFUBX010000130.1 GCA_017459985.1 Parasporobacterium sp. | reverse complement strand
TGGCAAATGATATTTGCAGGAATTATCGCAGGGAAGGCAAGTTCTTTGATGAGATTCTGAAAGAGGCAGCAGGAGGTGAAAACCGTGGATAGTATTCAATTGAAACTTTGTGATATCCAGGGACGCCTATTCGAAAAATCGACTGCCTACGCCAGCGAAAGTTTTATCCGGGATTTCATGAATTCGGAGGTAGCCAGGCATTTGGACTCTCCGTATAACAAGTTACAATGGATGGGCGAAGAATACCTCCTGGAAGAACTGAAAGACGAAAAAGAACTGAGCGTGGAAGGTGAAAAGTACAATCCGGATGTTCTGTACTGGATCGGATACCTGTACCGCTATTGGGCAAGTTCGCGAGGCGAAAGAAGCAAAAGAATCTATCGGCTGGCACCGGCAAAAACGTTGAAAAGAAATTATTTCGCGTTTCATACATTCGATCCTGATGTTGCGATCGATGATTTGATAGAGATAGGCAGACAAAGACAAACAAAATAGATGGGATGAGGAATACTGATGATAAACGAAACAATTCAGCAGCTGTTTGACCGGAAGTCCATCAGGGTTTATCTGGATAAAGATATTCCGGAAAAAGACAAGGCCTTGATCCTGCAGGCTGCGGTCCAGATCCGTCTTTCCCGCAGGAGGAAAACGCTCTACCGCAATGCTGCAGTTTTTCGTCAGGCTCTGCCGAAAATCTCACGCAATGCTGCAGTTTTTCGGCAGAAGGTCCAGATTTTACCGCAATGCTGCAGTTTTTCGGCAGATTTTACCGCAATGCTGCAACTTTTCGGCAGACTTGCCGAAAATCTCACGCAATGCTGCAATTTTTCGGCAGCCCCTGTCGAAAACATCGAGCATTGCGGTAACCGACCGGAATGCGGGACTGCTAGGCAAAAAAATATCAATTCCTTTGCAAGATGCGGTTTTATTGTATAATACAATCACCTGATTGTGGTATAATGCTGACTGTGGACGTGCGGGAAAGTATGCGGATCCGCAAGAGACGTGGACGCGCGGGAAAGACTGCAAATCCGGAGGAAAAACCGCAGAGCGTTACGCAAAAGATGCAAAAGATCCGAAGGATGCGAAAGATACAGAGACACAGCAGTGAACGTGAGGGATTGAAGGAGCAGGGCAGGAATGTCTGAGTCAGGACAGCAGCAGAGCATGCCCGGAAGTGATTCCGGGAAAACCGGATACGGATTTCACCGGTATTACGGGACCGTCGATGTCTGGGCGGTCGCATTTGGCTGCATCGTCGGATGGGGCGCTTTTGTCATGCCGGGAACCACGTTTCTGCCGGTCGCTGGTCCCATCGGAACCTTGATCGCCATGGCCATCAGCGTCGCCATTATGCTGGTGATCGGAAGCAACTATTCCTTCCTGATGATCCACCGGCCGGGAACCGGCGGCGTATATTCTTATACGAAAGAAGCCTTTGGCAGGGACCATGCCTTCTTATGCTCCTGGTTTCTGTGTCTGTCCTATCTGACCATTGTGTTCCTGAATGCGACGGCACTGTTCATTGTCGTCAGGACCATGGCAGGAAATATGCTGCAGGTAGGCTATCACTATAACATCGCGGGAGAAGAGATCTATCTGCCGGAAGTGGCCGTTTCCGTTGGAGCGCTGGCGCTGATCGGCCTCCTGTTCATCAAGGCCAAGGCAATTCTGCAGAAGCTCCATACTTTCCTGGCTATCATACTGCTGCTGGGCACAGTTCTGATCGCGGTGATCTGTATTCCTCATCTTTCCGCGGAAGTATTTACCCATGCCTTCGGGATCCGGGGGTTTCATGGGGCATATGCCATCTTCAGCATCGTCCTTCTGGCTCCCTGGGCCTTTGTGGGATTTGATGTGATCTCCATGGAGACCTCCCATTTTAAATTCCGTATCAGCAAAGCAAAATGGATCATTGTACTTTCGATCCTGTTCAGCGGCCTTGTATACACCGTGATGACCTTTGTCAGCATTTCTGCGATTCCGGACGGATATGCTTCCTGGGCGGATTATCTGAATCAGATCGGAAATATCAGTACGGTAGCTTCAGTACCCAGCTTCTTCGCGGCCCGTCAGATCATGGGGCCGGCGGGACTGGTGATTATGGGGATCACGGCGCTGGCGGCGATCCTGACCGGCATGATCGGAGCATACCGGGCAACCACCCGGGTGCTGTCCACCATGGCGGAAGACAATATTTTATCTGACAAATTTCTGAATACCAGTCACAGCATCGTCTTTATCATGGGGATCTCCATCGTGATTTCCTTCCTGGGACGCAATGCCCTGGACTGGTTTGTAGAGCTTACCTCCTTCGGAGCCATCGTCGGATTTGGTTACACCTCCGCCGCGGCATGGAAGATGGCCAGAACCGAGAATAACCGGCGTACCCTGCTGACGGGAATCATCGGAACGGTGATCTCCTGCGCGTTCGCAGTCGTGCAGCTGATTCCGAGACTGACTGCCATGGAAACCATGGGCGCTTCCTCCTTTCTCGTTCTGTCTTTGTGGTGCCTGCTGGGATTTTTGTTCTATTGGCGGACCGTCAGAAACAGCGCGCTTTCCCAGTACAGTGCCATTTCCACTTCCGGAGCGGTGCTGTTTACATTGCTTTTGTACTCCAGTCTGATGTGGATCGCCAGGCGGCTGTCCCAGGCGCAGGGACCGGAGGAGATCCGGCAGATCCTGATGCGGGAAGGCATTATTCTTCTGATCGTTATATTTATCGGCCTTCTGGGGATGCTTTATATCCAGAATCTGGTGCGTCGCAAGCACGAGGTTCTGGAACGGGAAAGGATACGGGCGGTGGAGAGCAGTCTGGCCAAGAGCCAGTTCCTCTTTAATATGTCCCATGATATCCGGACTCCCATGAATGCCATCATCGGGTATGCCAATATCGCCAGACAGGAAAATACGTCTCCGGTAATCGGAGAATATCTGTCCAAGATCGATACCTCCAGTCAGCATCTGCTGTCGCTGATCAATGATATTCTGGAAATGAGCCGTATCGAGAGCGGGATCATGGAACTGGAGTTTGCTCCGGAGGATCTGTGCCGGATCATTGTAGAAATCAGGGATCTGTTCTCGGAACAGATGAAGTCCAAAGATCTGGATTTCAGTATTCACACTTCCCAGATCCGCCACCGGTACGTCTGGTGCGACCGGAACAATCTGAACCGGGTGTTTCTGAATATCATCAGCAACGCCTACAAATTTACCCCGGCAGGAGGGACCATCAGTGCATCAGTCTGGGAGATCAGCAGTCCGGAAGAGGGAATGGGATCCTATGAGATCCGGATCCGGGACAGCGGTATCGGAATGTCCCGGGAGTTCTCGGAGAAAATGTTCCACGCATTTGAACGGGAACGGACCTCCACCGTCAGCAAAACGGAAGGGACCGGTCTGGGACTTGCCATCACGAAGAGCATTATCGATCTGATGGGAGGCACCATCGAGGTGATCACCTCCCCCGGTGCGGGAACGGAATTCATCATCCGGGTAAACTTCCGGCTGGCCTCCGAAGAAGAAGTGGAAGCGGCGAAGAAGAAGACACCCGGAGCGGAACCCGGACAGATCGATTATTCCACTGTAAGACTTCTGGTGGTGGAGGATAATGAGATCAACCGGGAGATTGCCCTGATGATCCTGTCCCAGGAGGGATTTCAGCTGGAAACGGCGGAAAACGGTCAGGAGGCGCTGGATCTGGTACGGGCCTCGCAGGCCGGATATTACGACCTGGTCCTGATGGATATCCAGATGCCGGTGATGGACGGATACAGCGCCACACGGGCGATCCGGGCACTGGAGGATCCGGCCCTGGCTTCGGTTCCCATCGTAGCCATGACAGCCAATGCATTTAAAGAAGACGAGGATGCCGCCCGGGAGGCAGGGATGCAGGGACATATTGCCAAACCGCTGGACGTACATAAAATGATGACGGTGATATCGGAAGTTTTGACAAATCACAGAAAGGCCTGAATATCGATGCTGAAAAGTCATGAAAAATTTCACTCCGCAAACGGAAAACGCAGGATCCTGATCGTAGATGATGAAGCCATCAACCGGGAGATCCTGGGAATGTATCTGCAGGACGATTATGAGATCCTTTACGCCGGGGACGGAAACGAGGCGATGACGTTGATCCGGGAGAACCGGGATACCCTGTCCCTGATGCTTCTGGATATCCTGATGCCGGTTATGTCCGGCATGGAAGTGCTGAAGGCGCTGAAGGATGACCCGGAATTATCCAAGATTCCAGTGATCATCCTGACCGCGGACCAGGAAGCCGAAGTGGAATGCCTGTCCCTGGGCGCGGCGGATTTTATCCCCAAGCCGTATCCGAACGTGGATGTGGTCCGGGCCCGGATCACAAGGACCATCGAGCTTTCGGAGGACCGGGATATCATCCAGTCCACAGAGAGGGACGTTCTGACCGGCGTATACAACAAGGAATATTTCTATCGCTACGCTCAGCAGTACGATCAGTACCATAAGGATGTTCCCATGGACGCGGTCCTTGTGGATGTCAATCATTTCCATATGATCAATGAACGGTACGGCAAAGCTTACGGGGACGAGGTGCTTCGCCGGATCGGAGAACGGGTCGGAGAGATTATCCACAAAGATGACGGGATCGTATGCCGCAGGGAAGCAGATACATTTATGATCTACTGTCCCCACAGGGAGGATTACAGGGAGATCCTTGACTCAGCCGCGGAGGGACTAGCGGGGGATGAATCCGCCGGCAACCGCATCCGGCTGCGGATGGGGATCTATTCCGAGGTGGACAAAACCATCGACATCGAGCGGCGTTTCGACCGTGCCAAGATGGCGGCGGATTCGGTGAAGGGCAGCTTTACCCGCACTATCGCATATTATGACAATCAGCTGCATGACAGGGAGCTGTATTCGGAGCAGCTGATCGAGGATTTCTACAAGGCCATCGAAGAAAAGCAGTTCGTGGTTTATTATCAGCCCAAATATAATATTACGGGGGAGGTTCCGTTCCTGTCCAGTGCGGAGGCGCTGGTCCGCTGGAATCATCCGACTCTGGGCATGATCAGCCCGGGAGTATTCATTCCCCTGTTTGAAGAGAATGGTCTGATCCAGGATCTGGACAATTATGTATGGCGGGAGGCCTGCCGGCAGATCCGGGAATGGATCGACCGGCTAGAGCAGTACGTTCCGGTATCGGTCAATGTTTCCCGCATTGATCTGTATGATCCGGGACTGCTGAATAAATTCCAGGATCTGATCCGGGAGTACGGTCTGTCCTACCGGGATATTCTGCTGGAGGTCACCGAGTCTGCCTATACCCAGGATGCGGAACAGATGGTGGATGTGGTCGGGAAGCTGAGAAAACTGGGCTTCCAGATCGAAATGGATGATTTCGGTACAGGGTATTCCTCTCTGAATATGGTGTCCACGCTGCCCTTTGACGTAATGAAACTGGATATGCAGTTTATGAAGAGCGCCTTCAAGGAGGGAGGCGATACCCGGATGCTGGAGCTGATCCTGGATATCGCGGATTATCTGGATGTGCCGGTGGTTGCGGAGGGCGTGGAAACTGAGGACCAGTTAAATGCCCTGAAGACCATGGGGTGTGATCTGGTGCAGGGGTTCTATTTCTCCAGGCCGGTGCCGGCGGAAGAATTCGAAGTCTTCCTGGAACAGAGAAAGGCTGCGGACAAGGCACTTTCCGAAGAAGCTCTTATGTCTGC
>JAFUBX010000129.1 GCA_017459985.1 Parasporobacterium sp. | reverse complement strand
TCACAATGGCCAGCGCGCTGAGAATGGTTCCGATGATACACAGCACCTTTGCCGGAAACTGCAGCTGATGATAGCCCCAGCGCTCCGACTCTTTCTCCAGGGAAAGTCCCACCACAGCTGCCGCCAGCATCAGCGGGATCCCGCACAGAACAATGGAAGCAATCCCCAGGACAAAGGCTGCTGTCGCCCTGCCGGCGGCCCTGCCCGCGTCCAGTCTTATATTCTTCTTTTTATAAGCCGCCTTATTTGCGGGCATGATGAATTCCTCCAAAGATGGTCCCGGCCGTCCATTTGCAGATCCATATCATTTGCAGATGGTCCCGGCCGCAGGTCCATGTCATCTGCAGGTGGTTCCAGCCGCCTGTCCGCAGATTCATGTTGTCTGCTTCCCAGTCACTGTACCACGGTCTGACCGGCTTCCACGGAATGGGTCAGCCAGACGTTTCCTCCGATCACACAGCCGTCCCCGATCTGCACATCTCCGCCCAGAATCGTCGCTCCCGCATAGATAACAACATTGTTCCCGATATTCGGATGCCGCTTGATGCCTTTGACCAGAGTCCCGTCCTCTGCCACCGGAAAACTCTTGGCACCCAGGGTCACATGCTGGTACAGTTTGACATTCTCCCCGATAACGCAGGTCTCTCCGATGACAACTCCCGTTCCGTGATCAATGAAAAAATGTTTTCCGATGGTGGCTCCGGGATGAATGTCAATGCCGGTTTTTCTGTGGGCATATTCGGACATCAGCCTGGCTGCCAGCTTCTGGTCCATCAGATACAGCTCGTGGGCGATCCGATGGGTGCCGATGGCGATAAATGCCGGATACGCCAGTATGATCTCATCCGGACTGCAGGCCGCCGGGTCCCCTTCATATCCGGCCATCACATCGGTCCGGAGCACTTCATAAACAGCCGGAAGTTTCCGGAGCAGCCCCGAGGAAACCTTCTGCGCCGTTTCCTGCTCCATCCGTTTGATCAGCGCCCGGGTCAGATATTCATCCGCCTTTTTCAGAGCGTCAGCCCTCAGGTCCGGACAATCCGTACAGAACAGTTCCGGATATTTCCTGTAATTGGGAAACATGGCGTCCAGCAGAAAAAGCAGCGCTCTTTCAATATTTTTCTGGAATCCCACATAATCCGTGGAAAATTCCAGTCCATCCTTTTCCCCGACCCGATTCAGGGCAGCTGATAATTCCTCGTAATTCATTTTTCTCACCAATTGACTTATGTGTAATTTTAAAACGGCATATTTTTTTATATAGTATCACAAAACTCTGCTATACTGAAGCCATGAAATCTGAATTCTGCAGGCAAATCCTGTTTTAGTCATAACCTAGTCATAACCTCATGTATCCCCGCGTCTGTATTTGGCCATGTGACCCCGCCGGATATCCTCAGAATAACCGTTTTTTGTAACAGCGGAGATTCGGATTAAGCTGGTTTGCAACTGCCGCTGTCTGGTGAAGCAGGGAAATATATTTTGGAAGGTAAATACAAAAAAAACTTATAAATTCCATACTATACCTTCCGTTTTCCGGGCAAATCACCGGAAATCCGGAAGGTAAATTCGAAAAAAGTCTGTAAACTCCATACCCGACCTTCCGCCGTCCGCTGAAGTGAACCTTGAGTGAGTACACTTCAGCCAAATGCCGGCGGCTTTGTATCCATTATTTTCCGGAAACGACAATTTGCGGAGACAGCTGTTCTTATCTGTTGGTCTTTGGGTGATCAGCGAAATTATTGAAAAATCATATCCCCGTTTCGATGTTTAAAACAGGGATAGAAAGTGACGATTTTTCAAAACATGGTCCAAAACGAAGGTCCTGAGAGAGTCTAAACTGGACTATATATGAAATTATTGGTAAATCTTATCCCTGTTTTCGCAAAAATGGCAGGGATAGTAAATGACGATTATTTCCAGGATAGTCCAAATGGTATGACGAAAGCAAGTATGGATGAAGTCAACGGCGGCATGGACTTTACGGCACATTCAACAGCAGGAAGGTACCCACCCATGGTGCAGAAGCACCCAATTTTTCGGCAGCCCCTGTCGAAAACGTCGAGCATTGCGGTAACCGCAGGACCGGAAGTTCTCACCAGGCTGCTTTGCAACTATCATTCTGCAGGCTTTGCAGCTTACATCCTGCTGACAATTGTAATTTTCAGGCGTTTCGATTACTATTATCACACATACCGGACGCAGGATGCGGAACATTTTCAGACAGCGAGTTCCGCAGCGACCTCCGGAAGACCTCGAGCCTGGGAAGTCTTCGAACCAAAAGAAACTTCAAGCCGAAGGAAACCGGAACCTCCGGGAAATAAAAGAACCCAAGGAAGGACCTGCCTGCCATGCAGATTTACCTCGCCCCGATGGAAGGGATCACCGGATACATTGTCCGCAATGCATTTTTCCATCATTTCGGACAGATCGATAAATATTTCACCCCGTTTATTCCTGCGGCTAAGCGCTTCAGCCGCAAGATCCTCCGGGACCTTGATCCTGCAAATAATGCGGGGATCCGTCTTGTCCCGCAGCTGATCTCCAACCGGTCCGAGGAGGTCCTGATCATGATCGGGAAGCTGAAGGATCTGGGATTCGGGGAAATCAATCTGAATCTGGGCTGCCCTTCCGGCACAGTGATCAGCAAAAGCCGGGGCAGCGGTCTGTTAAGAGACCCGCAGGCTCTGGACCGATTTCTTTACGGGATCTACGAAAAGGCCGACGTGCCGGTTTCCGTCAAGACCCGCATCGGGTTTGATTCCCTGGAGGAGTGGCCGGAAATTCTGGAAATCTTTCTGAAATATCCCATCAGCGAACTGATCATCCACCCGCGGCTCCGGCGGGAAATGTATACCGGATATCCCCACCTGGAGGCATACCAGCTGGCGTACGACCGCTGCAACACAGTTGCGGAGCCTTCGGCAGTCAGCAGAAATCAGAACTCAGGCTCAGATCAGAAAACTCCCGGGATTTCTCCGGCTTCTCTTGTCTACAACGGAGACCTCTGGGACAGCGCCTGCTGCCGGACGCTTCTGAAACGGTTCCCGGAAACCGGCACGGTGATGATCGGCCGCGGTCTTCTGGCCAGACCGGATCTTGCGTGCACAATCAAACAGATCCCTGTGGAGGATCTGCGCGGAAAGCTCCGACGCTTTCATGATGAGATTTACGATGGATATCTGGAGACCTTTACCGGAGACAAGGATGTATTCATGCATATGAAAGAGATCTGGGCAAATCTCGGCAAAAGCTTTCATGGCAGCGACCGGCTTCTGAAAAAACTAATGAAGAGCCAGTCCGCATCCGAGTACCGGATCTTCGTAGATCAGATCTTCGAAACCCTGGAACTGAGCGAACGCTGACGCAGGCCCTTACCGGCGCGGGAGCTGCCGGAAGGCTTTGTCCCGCCCTGACCTTTGGCAGTTCCGGACGGTTTTGTCCCGCCGGAACCCTTTCCCCCACCAGAACCTTTTGCCGTCCCGGACGGTTTCGTCCTGCCCGAACCTTTCGCCGCCCCCGTAGCCTTGGGCCTGCGCGGCGGGATCAGGCACTTCTTCCGGTCGAATCCGATCAGATCCTGCCGGCCTTCCCGCAGAAGAGCTTCCTTCACCAGATCATAGTTTTCCGGCTTCCGGTACTGGATCAGCGCCCTCTGCATGGCCTTCTCCCGGGGATCCGAGGGGATATAGACCGGCTGCATCGACCGGGGATCAACGCCGGTATAATACATGACGGTGGAGATCGTGGACGGCGTCGGATAGAAATCCTGTACCTGCTCCGGCATATAGCCCATGTCCCGGACCGCCTCCGCCAGTTGGATCGCGTCCTTCAGCGTAGATCCCGGATGGGAGGAGATCAGATACGGCACGATATACTGCTGCCGGCCGGAACGGGCATTGATCCGCTCAAATCTCCTGCAGAACGCCTGATACACCTGATTGGAGGGCTTCCCCATCAGCGCGAGAACATGATCGCTCACATGCTCCGGCGCCACCCGCAGCTGTCCGCTGATATGATGCCTGCAGAGCTCCTCCAGAAATGTATCGTCCGGATCCGCCAGCACATAGTCATACCGGATCCCGGACCGGATAAAGACCTTCCGGACCCCCTTCACATTCCGCAATTTTCTCAGAAGCTCCACATAATCCTTATGGGACGCCCGCAGCTGTTTGCAGGGAGCCGGAAACAAACACTGTTTTTTCGGGCAGGCTCCCCGTTCCGTCTGTTTCCCGCAGGCAGGCGCACGGAAATTCGCCGTCGGCCCTCCCACATCGTGAATATTTCCCTTGAAATCCGGCTCTTTTGTCATCTGCTGCGCCTCCCGGATCAGAGACTCGTGGCTTCTTGCCTGTACGATCCTCCCCTGATGAAAGGTCAGGGCACAGAAGCTGCATCCTCCGAAGCATCCCCTGCTGCTGGTCAGGGAAAACCGGATCTCCGAGATTGCCGGCACGCCGCCCCGGGCTTCATAGGACGGATGATAGGTATTCATATAGGGAAGTTCATAAATATCGTCCAGCTCCTGCGTCTTCAACGGTCTCTGGGGCGGATTTGCCACCACATAGCGGTGCTCGGCATACTGCTCGATCAGTGGCCGCCCGGAAGCAAAATCCGCATTGCAATACTGAATATAGAAACTCTCCGCATATTTCAGCCGGTCCGCCTGCAGGGAGGAATAGTCCGGAAGCACAATGCCGTCCCGGACGCCGGACACATCCCTTGTCTTATACACCGTACCGGGAACATAGGTGATATCCCGGATGTCGATCCCGGAATCCAATGCGTCCGCGATCTCGACCACCGACAATTCCCCCATTCCGTAGATCAGCAGATCCGCTCCGGAATCCAGAAGAATTGACCGTTTCAGTTTATCCGACCAGTAATCATAATGGGCAAGCCTTCGAAGGCTCGCTTCGATTCCGCCGATAATGACCGGGGTATTCTTGAATTTCCGGTTGATCAGATTGCAGTAGACAATGGTGGCGTAGTCCGGCCGCCGGCCGCTCTGTCCTCCCGGCGTATAGGCGTCGTTGGAACGGGGCTTCTTGTTCACGGTGTAATGGTTGACCATGGAATCCATATTTCCGGCACTTACCAGAAATCCCAGCCGCGGCTCTCCCAATACAGCAATGCTGTTCTCATCCCGGTAATCCGGCTGGGAAATGATCGCGACTTTATAGCCCCGGCTCTCCAGCACCCGGCTGATGATTGCCGGCCCGAAGGAGGAATGATCCACATAAGCGTCTCCGATCACGTACACAAAATCCGGCCGGTTCCAGCCCCGCCGTTTCATATCCTCAACACTGATCGGAAGAAATTCCCTGTCCATGGATCCTACTTTTCTTTGTAATACAGCATACAGTGACAGAAGCCTTCAAATTCCGGATCTGCGATCTGATCCCGGAATTCTTTGCACATGCATTTGGTATCTTCCGTCTGTTCCCTCCGGCACGGACAGTATCCGCCCGTCTCCTTCAGCCCTTCCTTGACAAGGTCGGCGATCTCTTTATTCGGATTGACACTGATTTTCATAGTGATTTCCTTTCCTGATTCCCGGTTGCATGGATGCATTGGGATTATACCCTATTTTCCCCATTGGAAATACTGTTTTTTAAAAATCGCTTTTCGAAACCCTCCGCAGATGATATAAAATCAGAAACGAATCGCAAAAATAAAGGAGAAGCGCATGTACCGACTGACTTCCAAACTGGTGATCTACCGAAACATTGACAAGGACAGCATCCTGTTCCGGCTGGCGGATATCTGCAGGGATTT
>JAFUBX010000128.1 GCA_017459985.1 Parasporobacterium sp. | reverse complement strand
TCTCCGACACCATTCAGGTAGAAGTATGCCGTAAAGTTCTGGAGGATTCTCTCCCATTGGGCCGTCAGATACAGATCGGAATACACCGGACTGTCAAAATAGTACGGCTCCCCGTTAAGATACCATCCCAGGAAAGTATAGCCCTCCCGGCTGATGTCCGGCTGCTGTGCATAATCGCCGTAATTTACAGTCTGCACCGTCGGTTCGCTGCCGTCTCCGGTATTCAGGTCGTAGCTGACGGTGAACTGGACCGGCGTCCACTTCGCGTAAATAGAAAGATCCGATCCGGCCGGGCTGTCAAAGTAGTACGGCGTTGTAAAATCCGGATCCAGGAACCAGCCGTCAAAGCTGTAGCCATCGGCATAGGGATTCTCCGGCTGCGGAACGTAATCCCCTTCCGTTACCGGCACAGAGTAATCCTCCCCAACACCATTCAGGTAGAAGTATGCCGTAAAGTTCTGGAGGATCCTCTCCCACTGGGCCGTCAGATACAGGTCGGAATACACCGGGCTGTCGAAATAATACGGCTCCCCGTTAAGATACCATCCCAGGAAGGTATAGCCGTCCCGGCTGATGTCCGGCTGCGGAGCATAGTCGCCGTAGTTCACAGACTGTACTGTCGGCGCGCTGCCGTCTCCGGTATTCAGGTCATAGCTGACCGTATACTGGACCGGCGTCCACTTCGCGTAAATAGAAAGATCCGATTCGGCCGGGCTGTCAAAGTAGTACGGCGTTGTAAAATCCGGATCCAGGAACCAGCCGTCAAAGCTGTATCCGTCGGCATAGGGATTCTCCGGCTGCGGAACGTAATCCCCTTCCGTCACTGCCACGGAGTAATCCTCCCCGATCCCATTCAGATAGAAATATGCGGTAAAGTTCTGGGCGACCTTGTCCCACTGGGCGACCAGATACAGATCTGAGGATACCGTAGAATCAAAATAGTACGGCTCCCCGTTGAGATACCATCCCAGGAAGGTATAGCCGTCCCGGCTGATGTCCGGCTGCGGTGCATAATCGCCGTAGTTTACATACTGTACCATCGGATCGCTGCCATCTCCGGTATTCAGGTCATAGCTGACCGTATACTGAACCGGAGTCCACTGTGCATATAAGGTCAGATCCGAAGTCACCGGAGTGCTGAAATCATACGGCACCAGCGCACCGCTCTCATCGTACCAGTACCAGCCGATAAAGGAATAACCCGGCCGCTCCACGTAGGAGGGCTCGCTGGCGTAATCATAGGCATTGACCGGGACCGAGGTGGCTCCGCTGCCGTCACCCGCATCATAATAGACCGTATAGACCGTTGGCTCGGTGTATTCCGGCTGCGGTTCCACGTAGGGTTCCGGCTCCGCATAGGGATCCACATAATCCTCCGGAATTCCCGGCTCTACCTTATAAGTATTGTCCGACTGGAGTGTCTGGGTATATCCATAGCTCAGATAGGACTGGGAGATCGGCGTATAGAAAGAACCTCCCGTGATCCCCAGGGAGAGATACTGCCCGTCCACATTCTGGAGGGAGGACTCATCGATCCGGTTTCCGTACGCATCCTGGAGCTCAATATAATTGCTGTTGGAGGCGTCGTATTTCCCGCCCTGGATATTCAGGTGCGTTCCGTAGCTGTCATCCTCTGTAATGCGGAACATCGGTCTGGATGAATTGGTGCTTGTGATCCCGCCGTAGGAATAATTGCCTTCATAATCCTGGCTGTCATAGATCGTGAGCGTACCGCTGCTGAGCTGCAGCATACCGCCCTCTCCGGTACTGCCGGCTCCGGAATAATCCGGATCCACATATTCCGAAGGATCCCGCAGCCGGATCTGATATCCGTTCAGATCCAGGGTCACCGTGCCGCCATACGGAACGGAAACCGTCACAGGATTTGCAATATCCACATCCATCAGGAGTCTCAGCACATCATTGTCCTGCGCATTATAAAACGCGCTGGTCAGATCCGAATACTGATATCCGTTTATATCAATAATGGACGCTGCGGCAGGTTCCTCATAATACTCCTCCGGGGCAGGATCGGCATAATCCGTGTCCTCATAGTATCCGTCATCGGAGTATTCCTCCTCATAGTACTCCTCTTCGGAGTACTCGTCAGGAACATCTGCCCATTCCTCTTCTGCCATCAATACGCCGGGCGTCAGTGCCAGTATCATCGATACGGACAGAATGACCGCCGACAGCTTTATGAACAGCTTCTTCATCTTTCGTCCTCCTTTGCAAACAACTCAGAATCGTTATGCGATTTAATCATATATTAAAAATATGAATTTTCAATGTTTATTAATATATTTCGGTCACATTCACAGTTTTTCTGAGGTCAATTTATACAAGATGACCAATTCTTGCTGTTTTGATTCTTCTACTGCCTATCATGTACCCTTCCTTTTCAAAGTACTACACTTTATATGCGCAAAAATTTCCGGATCTTAATTTTCTTATGGAAAAAATGCAGAAAATGGATTAATATACTGCCGTATGTCATCCGGAACTGTGAAGAATGAAAAGGCCGCGGGCCGTATACTGATCCTCTGCACCGCCCTGTTATGGGGGCTTACGGGAGTCTGCGTCAAATCCATCTCCTGGAGTGCCATGTCCATCGTCGCCGTCCGGTGCTTCATCTCCCTGATCATGCTGCTGATCGTCAAGCGAAGCGTCCGGATCCGGTTCACGAAGACCAATCTGCTGGCCGCTCTCATGATGAGCGTTACCGGCATTTTATATGTCCTCGCGGTCAAGCTGACCACCGCCGGCACCGCCATCGTTCTTCAGTATATCGCTCCGATCCTGGTATTTCTGTATTCCGTCTTCTTCCGGAAGAAAAAGCCCTGGTTCATGGAAGTCATCCTGACCGCAGCGGTATTTGCCGGCTGCGTGCTGTCCTTTGCCGACAGTCTTGACTTCACCCGACTCCTGGGAAATATCCTGGCGGTCGCGTCCAGCGTCACCTATGCTGCCCAGATCATCCTGATGAACCGGTCGGAGTGTGACACCCAGGACTGCACGCTGATCAGCAACGGGATCTCCTTCCTGGTCTGCCTGCCCTTCCTGTTCACGGATACGCTGGTCTTCGATTTCAAGAATATCTTCTGGCTTCTGATCCTGGCTGTTTTCCAGTACGGGATCCCCAATATCCTGTTCTCCATCGGGATCAAAAAGATCGATTCGGTGGAAGCCTCTCTGCTTCTGTGCATCGAGCCGGTATTCAATCCGATCCCGGTCGCCATTTTCTGCGGGGAACATATGGGAACGACCGCGATCATCGGATCGGCGGTCGTCATTATCTCCGTTGCGTTATATGGTCTTTTGCCTGCACTCAGGAAGAAACTGCATCCCGAGCTGGACTGCTGATTACTCCTGCTGCGCAGTCTCCGTATCCTCCTTTACATAGTCCCATCTCTGAAGCCTTTTATCCATCCGCTCGTTGATGATAATCGCGAAGATCGCAAAGAACGGAACTCCCAGAAGCATTCCGATCACACCGAACAATCCGCCGCAGATAATAATGGACGCAAGAACCCACATCGGCCGGAGCCCCGTGGTATCTCCGAACAGCTTGGGCTTGATCAGGTTGGCATCGCAGAACTGGCTGACGATGGAATAAATGATAAACCACAAAGCCCCCCAGGGATTCACGATCAGGATCAGGAAGGCTCCGATGATAGCGCCCACGATCGGGCCGAAGGTCGGTATGAAATTGCAGACCCCTACCACCACTGCGATCAGGACCGCATAAGGCAGATTCAGGATGATCATGAAGAAATAGCACAGCACCCCGATGATCAGGGAATCCAGCAGGTTGCTGCCAAAGTAGCGAAGGAAGATCCCGCTGCTTCTGGCACAGATATCCGCAAACCGGATATAGCGGTCCGGTTCCATAATGGAACGGAAAAACCGCTTCAGGGAATTGGTCAGGTGATGCACATCCAGCAGCATATACAGGGTCAGCATCACCGTCAGCAGGATGTTCAGCAGATTGGAACCTATGCTCATGGCACCGCCGATGATACCTTCGGTATGCCCGGAGATCCAGGCAACGATGCTGCCTATGAACTCCTGCAGTCCGGAGGATCCGATATTGAGCAGATCGACCCCGAACACATTCAGTTCACTGACCTGATCAGAAAGGTAACGGTTCAGCATATCCACAAAGGCCTGCAGATAGCTGTCGAAATGGCTGAGCAGATGAGTCGCGGAAGTTGCGACCTGGCTGATGACCACATACAGAAGAACCAGAAGCAGAACCACTATGACCAGAACCACCAGAATCACGCAGAATCCGTGCAGATACCGTCCGCTCCGGATCTTCAGCTTCCGGAACACCTTCGTTTCCAGGAACTGCACCACAGGATTCAGCAGGAAGGCGATCAGAGCCGCGATGATCACCGGAGCGAGGATTCCCAGAATGAATTTGATCCCGTTCCATACAACGCCCAGGTGATTCAGCAGAATATAAAAGAGGATCGCTCCGCATGCCACCAGAAATATCTGCAGGTTTTTGTTATTATTAATCCGTTCCCTAAATGGTCGTCTGTTCATGTCCGTTTCCGAGTCCTGATCGATCAGACTGTGCCGCAGTCTGTAAATGTTCCTGAAACGGCTTTATTATAGCATAGCCCTCAGAATATGAGAATGCCAAATCTGCGCGGTCAGCTCTCCGGGGCCCCGGTTTCATCTCCGGATTCCGTCTCCGGAGTCAGCTTCACCCGCATCGAAATGGTCCTGGGCGTTTCGATCTGATCAAACCGGATCAGATACGCTCCCTTGTCCGGATCTGTCTGCAGGATCACCCCGGATCCGAGGTATTCATGACGGATACGGGTTCCCTCCGGCAGCATCTCTGCCTTCAGATTCTCCGGCAGACACCTCTCCTTCTGATGGATGTATTCCCGGGCATCCGAGATCAAAGTATCATGCAGCGGCTGGGTATATTCCAGGATCCCGTCATCGATATCCAGCACAAACCGGGAGGGGTACCGGGGCGTACCGTCGAAATTCCGTCCTTCCCCGCCTGTCAGGAACAGGCGTTTCTCCGCCCGGGTCATGGCGACAAAGGCCAGGCGGCGCTCCTCCTCCATCCCGTCAAGATCCCGGATCTTGCCGGAAGGGAAGATCCCCTCATTCATTCCGCAGAGAAATACATATGGAAACTCCAGTCCCTTGGCGGCATGTACGGTCATCAGCCTGACCTTGTCGGAGGTTTCCTCCAGATCCGTATTGGTAAACAGCGCAATATGGTTCAGATAATGCTGCAGTCCGGTCTCCTCTCCGCAGGTGATCTCGTATTCATAAACGGACTGCTTCAGCTCCGCCAGATTGTCCAGCCGCTCCTGGTTTCCTTCCGTCCGCAGCATCATTTCATATCCGCTTTCATTCAGGATGGCGGATAGAAGATCGGAGATCTGCCGTCCCTCTTGTTCCGCCGAAAACCGCTCGATCAGACGGATGAACTCCCGGGCTTTCGTTCCCCGGAAGATCTCCTGGTCACTGGTCTTACATAATGCCTGATACAACGTACATTCATGCTCCCGGGCGTACTGCTCCAGAAACTCCATGCGCCTGCGTCCCAGGTTCCGTTTCGGGATATTGGCGATCCGGCGGAAGGACAGATCATCGCCGGCAGCAATCATCCGCAGATAACTCAGCGCATCCTTGATCTCCGCTCTCCCGAAAAACTGCACTCCGCTGTAGATGTGATAGGGGATCTTTTCTTTCAGCAGCGCGTCCTCCACCGACCTGGTGACGAAATGCGCCCGGTACAAAACAGCCATTTCCCTGTAGGAAATCCCCTGTTCATGAAGCGCGCGGATCTTCCCGGCGATCCATTCCGACTCCTTCGCCGCATTAGGCGCAAAATAAAACTGCACCTTCTCTTCATCTCCCCGCATGGGCTCCAGCAGCTTGGGGATCCGCTTCCGGTTCCGGCTGATCAGGGAATTGACCGCTGCCAGGATCTGCGGAGAGGACCGGTAGTTCTTGAGCATCAGGATCGTCTTCACGTTCCGGTATGCCTTGTCCAGTTCCAGCAGATACTTGATATTCGCACCTCTCCAGGTGTAGATCGTCTGATCGGGATCTCCGACTACGAACAGGTTCCCGTGATATCCGCACAGCACATCCATCAGTTCATACTGCAGACCGTCGATATCCTGAAACTCATCGATCATGATATATTCCAGCCGCTTCTGCCACTTCATGCGGATGGATTCGCTGGTCCGGAAGATGTAAAGGCAGAACTTGATCAGGTCGTTGTAGTCCAGCCCGAAATTCTTTTTCTCC
>JAFUBX010000127.1 GCA_017459985.1 Parasporobacterium sp. | reverse complement strand
TGTACCGCCTCTTCATCCGTGATCCCTACGTAGACAGCCCGGCCGATATCATGAAGCCATGCATGCTCCGGTCCGATTCCGGGATAATCCAGTCCCGCCGAGATCGAATACACCGGAGCGATCTGCCCATAGGCATCCTGACAGAAATAACTTTTCATTCCGTGAAAGATCCCTACACGGCCGGTGTTAATGGTCGCTGCGGTCTCGAAACTGTCAATTCCCCGGCCTGCCGCTTCACAGCCGATCAGCTGCACCTGCGGATCATCGATAAAATGATAAAAGGAACCGATGGCGTTGCTGCCGCCTCCGACACAGGCGATCACGGCGTCCGGAAGCCTTCCTTCCTTCTCCAGGATCTGGGATCTGATCTCCCTGGAGATCACCGCCTGAAAATCCCTTACGATCGTGGGAAACGGGTGCGGTCCCATGACCGATCCCAGACAGTAATGGGTATCGCTGATCCGGGAAGTCCATTCTCTCATGGCTTCAGAAACCGCATCCTTCAGCGTGGCTGTCCCGGTGCGGACCGGAATAACCTCAGACCCTAACAGTTTCATCCGGTAGACATTCAGGGCCTGCCGTCTGGTATCCTCTTCTCCCATGAATACCACACACTCCATGCCAAGGAGCGCTGCCGCCGTCGCAGTCGCCACTCCGTGCTGCCCCGCCCCGGTCTCCGCAATCAGACGGGTCTTGCCCATTTTTTTCGCCAGCAGGGCCTGACCAAGAACATTGTTGATCTTATGGGCTCCGGTATGATTCAGGTCCTCCCGCTTCAGATAGATCTTCGCACCGCCCAGATCCCTCGTCATCTTTTCGGCTTTGTACAGCCGGCTCGGCCGCCCTGCGTACTCATTGAACAGCTCTGTCAGTTCCTGCTGAAAGGAAGGATCTTCCTTATAATAATTGTAGGCCTGTTCCAGCTCGATCACCGCATTCATCAGCGTTTCCGGAATATACTGGCCGCCATGGATCCCGAACCGTCCTTTTTGATTGGTCATATGCCGCTCCTTTTATAATTTCTGTCTTACCGCTTCTGTCAGCTGAGCGATCCGTAACTGTGATTTGCGTCCGGCAGAATCTTCTGCTCCTGTCATGACATCGATCCAGTCCGGCTGCAGTTTGCTGATCACTTCACCCGCTGTCTCCGGAAGGATCCCTCCTCCGACGATCAGAAGCTTTTCCGAATCTGCCAGAAGTTTCCGGATCCGCCTGATCTGCGCCGCGGATTCTTCCCCGCCTTCCAGTGTCTGCAGAAGGCTTCCGCCTCCAAAGGCCGCATTGGATGCTTCCCGGCTGTCCAGAAGGACGCCGGATACCTGCGTGTCCGACAGTTTCTGTACGATCTGCTCCAGGGATCCGGTTCCGAACATTTCCTGTCTCGCCTGAGGATCCTGGGGAATACTGCGGATGACGCGAATACCTTCCGAATCCAGACATTCAGCGATCCTTGCCGTATCTTCCAGAGATTCCCGGTAATGCAACTGCAGATACTCCGGTCTTAATGCACGGGCAAGAGCCAGGATCCGGTCCGGCTCCCCTCCGGTCACGATGCAGGTTTTTGCGGACCCATCTGTTTTTTTCAGATAAGACAGCAATTCTCCGGCTTTATTTCTATCCAGATTCCATCGCACCGGCACAGGATATTCCACCACAAATCCATGAAAATCCGTATCCTGAACCAGGCAGGCGTCCACATCCGCCCTGCTCATCAGTCCGCAGATCTTCACTGCGCAACGGCGGGTCATCGTCCGGTACCGGCGGACCGGATCCGGCGCATTCAGGATCGCGGTCCCCACGAGAACTCCATCCGCGCCGCTCTTCAGCGCCCTGCGCACGTCATCTCCGTCCTTCAGCGCGCTTTCCACCACATAGAAGCTTCCCTCTTCCTTCGCTTCCCGAAGCAGTCTGCCGGCATGCGTCACTGTTCCGTCGTCCCGTTCCAGTACCAGGATATCCCGGTTATTGATCCCGATCAGCGGAGCTTTCAATCCTTTGGCAAATTCCAGCTCCCGGAGGGTGTGAGTCTCTACGAATGGAGTCAGGCCCAGGCGCCGAGCCGCATGATAAAGCTGCGTCAGCCGTTCTTCTCCGAGACAGGATACCATCAGAAGGATGGCCTGTGCCCCGGCACTGCGGGTTTCCTCCAGATCCTTCTCACAGGTAATGAAATCCTTCCGGAGAACAGGGACAGATACACTCCTGCAGACCGCAGAAAGAATCTCCATGCTTCCGTGAAATTCCTTCTGTTCTGTCACAACGGAGAGAGCGGGAGCCCCTGCCTTCACCAGCTGCATCGCCAGCTCCGCAGGGTCTCTGCCCTTCAGCAGCTCTCCGTCCTTTGGGGAAAAACATTTGATATCCGGTATCAGAGGGACCATGCCCTGTGCTTTTCTATTGTTTAACGCTTCAAGAAATTTCATTTCCGAAATGCTCCGGATCTTTCGATCAGCTGATTCAACGTCTCTTCCGCCCGGCCTTCATCGATGATCGCAGCCACTTTGCGGATGCCGTCCGCAAAATCTGCCGCCTTGTCTCCTACGACCAGCGCCCCGGCCGCATTGAGAAGCACCGCATCCCTGCGGGCGTCCCGGATACTTCCGTTAAATACTCCCCGGATCGTCGCCGCATTCTCCTGCGGAGTACCGGTCCGGATCTCTTCCAGTGTACAGCGGGATAATCCGAAATCTTCCGGAGCGATCTCATAGCTTTGGAATTCCCCGTCTTTCAATTCAATGATCTTTGTCTTTCCCAGCAGAGAGATCTCATCCAGTCCGTCCAGTCCATGCACAAACATGGCTCTGGTATACCCGATCTCCCGGGCGACGGTTGCCACCTGCTCCAGAAGTTCCGGTTTATAAACTCCCAGCAGATGTCTTGGAGCAAAGGCCGGATTGATCAAAGGTCCGATAATGGTATAGAAAATGGTTTTGATCCCCAGAGCGGCCTCCGGCTGCAGGACCTTTCCCATCACCGGATGGAACAATGGGGCATAAATAAAGGCGATATTGATTTCTTCGATCAGCTGGGCCGCCTGCTCCGGCGTCAGTTCAATATTGACACCGAGAGCCTCCAGAACATCCGCGCTGCCGGACAGACTGGAAATGGACCGGCTGCCGTGTTTTGCCACCGGGATCCCCGCTGCTGCCGAGATCAACGCTGTGGCCGTAGAAATGTTATATGTAGAAAGCCCGCCTCCGGTTCCGCAGGTATCCATCAGTTCGCTTTCCACACGGGGACGGATCGGAATGCAATTCTCCCGCATGGCTTTGGCAATGTATGCGGTCTCCTCCAGGGTCGTCCCCTTCATCACCAGTGCAACCAGAAATCCCGAAATCTGTCCTTCGGTGAGCTTGTCCTCCCGGATGTCCGAGATGATTTCCAGAACTTCCTGCTCGTTCAGATCCGTTCCGTTTGTCAGTTTGCCTAAAATATCCTTATACATGTCTGGCTCCTTTCCTGCCTGTGCCTTCCGGCTGTTTTGCGCCTTCGGCGGTTGTGTGTAACGTTTGCTGCAGAAAATGGCTGCAGCAGATGTGATAGGAATGGGATCAGGAATTTTCAGCAAATAAAAAAACCTGTCCCAGAAAAAATGCTGGGACAGGATATAATCCTGCGGTGCCACCCGGCTTGGTACTATTGTACCCTCTCGATGCGTACCATCATACGCCGGCCTTTGATCACGGAGCGCCATCTCCGTCTCACATACTGGGCTGTACGCCGTTCTGATCGCCCTCGGAAGTCCATTCAATCCTGCCCTTCATGCCGCGATCACTCCGCCCGCGGCTCTCACTTACGAACCTTAACAGGATCTACTCACTCTCCCTCAACGGTTTCGCACAGTCTATCACAGCTGAATCGATTGCGCAAGTATATTTTTTAGTACACTGCTGTGGCAGTGTGTTAAACTTTTTCATCCCGTAATCCGTGCGTTAATTATAAATCCGCATCTTAGTTATTGGAAAAAACTATAACCAAATATCTGTAAATAGTATTGGTAAAAATGCCTTATTTCTTTTATATTAGTCACATTAAGCTTATATTCAAAAAATCTGTTTTTTTTACAGGTTTCCGGAAAGAGGAGTCATATGTCAGAAGTATTGCTCCGGGTGCAGGAGCTGACACAACAATTTAAGGGTGTTCTTGCTGTTGACCATATCAATATGGATCTGGAAACAGGGAAGATCTACGGGCTGATCGGGACCAACGGCGCCGGAAAAAGCACCGTGATCAATATGATCTCCGGGAATCTGTTCCCGACGGAGGGACAGATCCTTTATGAGGACAAGCCGATCACCCATGTTCCCGCCGCGCAGCGGGCCAGGGCCGGGATCGCCCGAACCTTCCAGAACCTCCGGCTGTTTGAGGATCAGACCGTTCTGGATAATGTGATCACCGCCAGCCAGATCACCCGGACCTATACCCTGTTTGAAATGCTGACGTATATGCCCAGGTACCGGCGGGAAGAAAAGGAATTTGCCGCACGGTCCCTGCAGGCCCTTCAGACCATGGGGATCGAACAGTATGCTTCCTATCAGGCGGACAGTCTCGCCTACGCGTTTCAGCGGCGGCTTGAGATCGCCAGATGTCTCGCCATCCGTCCGAAGCTCCTTCTGCTGGATGAGCCGGCAGCCGGTATGAATCCTCAGGAAAGTCTGCAGCTGGTCGAAGACATCCGGAAGATCCATCAGGTTCATCCGGAGATGACGATTCTCCTCATTGAGCATGATATGAAGGTCGTTATGAATCTTTGCGAATATATCTATGTTATGGCATCGGGACGGATGATCGCGGAAGGGACTCCCCGGCAGATCTATGAATCCGAGGAAGTCATCTCCGTATATCTGGGCGGCTCGGCCCACCGCATCGGGAAGCAGACCGCCGGAGAATAAGAAACACTATGTTAAAAGTCACGAATCTCAGTATCAGTTATAAAAAAATCAATGCCGTCCGGAACATTTCCTTTGAAGTCCGGGAGGGCGAGATCGTCTCCCTGATCGGATCCAACGGAGCCGGCAAGACCTCCACCATGAGAACGATTTCCGGCCTGATCAAAGCCAAATCCGGATCAATCCTCTACGAAGGAAAGGAACTGATCGGGGCCAGTCCGGCTCAGATCGTATCCGCGGGGATCGTCCATGTTCCGGAGGGGCGGCAGGTCTTCAGCAAACTCAGCGTCGGCGAGAATCTGGAACTTGGCGGATATCTGACCAGGAACAAGAAGATCCGGCAGGAACGGATGGATTATGTGTTTGATCTCTTTCCGATCCTGAAGGAGCGGATCCATCAGAAGGCCGGTTCCCTTTCCGGAGGCGAGCAGCAGATGCTGGCCATCGGCCGCGCCCTGGTCACCGGATCCCGGCTGCTTCTTCTGGATGAGCCTTCCCTGGGACTGGCTCCGATCATTGTGGAGCAGGTATTTGAAGTCATTCAGACACTGCGGAACAATGGGATGACGATCCTTCTGGTGGAGCAGAATGCCTGGGACGCCCTCCAGATCTGTGACCGGGCTTATATTATGGAAAGCGGGGAGATCGTCCTTTCCGGAACCGGTCAGGAAGTGGCGGAAAATGAGGATATCCGGAGGATATATCTGGGAGGTAAGGAAACATGGGTTTCTTCGTTGCACAATTAATCAGTGCCATAAAGCTGGGCAGCATCTATGCTCTGGTTGCCATTGGCTATTCCATCGTATACAGCATCATGGGAATGATCAATTTCGCCCATGGGGAACTGCTGATGATCGCCACTTTTGCTTTGTGGTCTTTGCTGAACGCCGGCCTGTCCTTCGGCCTGGCAGTCATCCTGTCCATCCTGATCACGGTTCTGTTCGGTGTCCTGATCGAACGGGTTGCCTACCGTCCGATCCGCAAAGCCGGCGAATCCACCCAGATTATCACGTCTCTGGCTGTCTCCATTTTTTTGGAGGCGGTCTGCCAGGCGATCTTCAATTCCAGCAGCAAGGCTCTGATCATCCCCGAGTTTTTCTCCCGGACCTTCAAAATCTACGGAGCTACGGTGTCGGTCATTGATGTGGTCACCTTTGCTTCCACCGTGATCCTCACCATCGTCGTGGTGCTGATCCTGCAGAAGACCCGGATCGGCAAAGCCATGCGGGCAGTCTCCGACAATCCGGAGGCTTCGGATCTGGTGGGTATCGACAAGAACAAGGTCATCACCGTTGCCTTTATTATCGGCTCCGTGCTGGCAGCATTTGCCGGGATCCTCTACTCCGGCAAATATACATCCTTCAGCAACGATATGGGATTTATGCTGGGCGTCAAGGCGTTTATCGCAGCCGTACTGGGCGGTCTGGGCAGTCTCACGGGAGCGGTTGCCGGCGGCTACATTATGGCTGTCCTGGAGGTGTTCTTCAGCGGATATCTGCCCCAGGGCACCGCGTCCTTCCAGACCACCTTTACGTTCCTGGTACTGATCCTGGTGCTTCTGGTCCGGCCCAACGGACTGTTCGGCAGCAATAACTGGAAAAGGAGTTGACAATGATGAAGAC
>JAFUBX010000126.1 GCA_017459985.1 Parasporobacterium sp. | reverse complement strand
TCAACGCCCTGTACCAGCATCAAAGGTCCGGCAATTTCCTGTATTGTCTTATACTCTCTTGCCATATCAGTCCTCCATTTTTATTCCGGCAGCAACTACTGTACGTTGGTTAACGTGTGAATCTCTCTTTCCAGCTCTTCGAGGATCTTCTGATACTCCTCTTCCACCAGATCGATGGTTGTATATTTGAATCGTCCGATCCGCTCCCTGACTTCCAGATTGGCCAGCCGTTCCACGGAAACGCCTTCTTCCAGAGCCTTCAGGGACTGATCATAGTATGCCAGGATGATCTTCATCATCAGATACTGTTTATGCAGTTCCGTGTAGGTATCCACCTCATTGAAGGAGTCCTGATGCAGGAAATCCTCACGGATGGACCGGGCCGTCTCCATTTTCAGCCGGTCTCCGGCGGACAGCGCATCCATACCGACCAGCTGCACGATCTCTTCCAGAGCCGCTTCATCGGAAAGCAGCTGCATAAACCTGCCCCGGCACTCCATCCAGTTTCCGCCGGTATTTTCATCGAACCATTTTCCCATATCGTTGGCATACAGGGAATAACTGGTCAGCCAGTTGATGGCCGGGAAATGCCTCTTGTAGGCCAGATTGGAATCCAGTCCCCAGAACACCTTTACGATCCGGAGGGTTGCCTGGGAGACCGGCTCCGAAATATCACCGCCCGGAGGGGATACGGCTCCAATGACAGACAGGGCGCCTTCCCTCGGATTCAGGCCGCTGGAAATCACCCGGCCGGCCCGTTCATAAAACTGAGCCAGTCTGGATCCCAGATAAGCGGGGTATCCTTCTTCACCGGGCATCTCTTCCAGACGTCCGGACATTTCTCTCAGGGCTTCTGCCCAGCGGGAGGTGGAATCGGCCATCAGGGCAACCGAATATCCCATATCCCGGAAATATTCCGCAATGGTGATACCCACATAAATGGAGGCCTCCCGGGCCGCCACCGGCATATCCGAGGTGTTGGCAATCAGCACCGTCCGTTCCATCAGGGAATGCCCGGTCTTCGGATCCTTCAGCTCCGGGAACTCATTCAGAACGTCGGTCATCTCATTTCCGCGCTCTCCGCATCCGATATATACCACGATATCCGCCTCGGCCCATTTTGCCAGCTGATGCTGGGTCACGGTCTTGCCGGAACCGAAGGGTCCCGGGATGGCGGCTGTTCCGCCCTTTGCGATCGGGAACAGACAGTCGATGACTCTCTGTCCGGTGATCAGGGGAACATCCGGAGACAGCTTTTTCTGGTAGGGACGTCCGACGCGGACCGGCCATTTCTGCAGCATGGAAACCGGGATCTTCTCTCCCCTTTCATTCTCGATCACGCAGACCGTTTCCTCGATGCGGAACTCTCCGCTCTCAATCGATACGATCTTTCCTCTGACTCCGACCGGGATCATGATCTTCTGCTCAACGATCGGGGTCTCACGGACGGTTCCGATGATATCTCCTCCGCTGACCTCATCGCCGGGCTTCGCACTGGGAACAAAGACCCATTTTTTCTCCCGGTCCAGGGCAGGAACTTCAACACCCCGGCCAAGGCTGTTGCCTGTCATTTCCATGATCCGGACCAACGGACGCTGGATTCCATCATAAATACTGCCGATCAGTCCCGGTCCCAGATCAACGGAGAGGGGCGCTCCTGTGGATTCCACCGGTTCGCCGGGTCCCAGTCCTGAGGTTTCCTCATATACCTGGATGGAAGCCTCATCCCCGTGGATCTCAATGATCTCGCCGATCAGCCTCTGCCGGGCCACACGGACCACGTCAAACATGTTGGCGTCCCGCATTCCGTTTGCAACGACCAGCGGTCCTGCTACCTTTTTTATTGTTCCTGTGCTCATAGTCACTACCTGTGCCTTTCTGAATATATTCGAATCCCGTTCCGGATCACTCCGGCCAAAGGCTATGCGCCGAAAATGATATCCGATCCGACGGCTTTTTCTACCATACGCTTTACATCCGCGATCCCGCGTCCGGTGTTATTGCTGACTCCCGGGATCGGAATGATCGCCGGAAGATGCTCTTCCCGGTATCTTTCCACGGTTTCCCGGATCTGCTCCTGCAGACTTTCTGTAATATATATGATGGCATATTCTGTGTGGGCCAGTTCATTTAATATCCTGGCTCCTTCCTCCGGACTCTGCACCGGAAAGGTCTCCAGCCCCAGGGTCGCAAAGCCATATATGGAGTCCTTGTCTCCGATCACTGCGATCTTATACATAGCTTTCCCTCAACCTTTCTCTGATCTTTTCATCCGGAAGGTGATTCCGTTTTCCGGACAGGATCAGTCTGACAGACTTGATCTCGCAATTCTTCGCCAATACAAAGGCAGCGATCGGCGAGATCGTAAAAGCGTTGTACTTCTGCGGTCTGATCAGCTGCATCATCCGGTTGTCGCACCACCGGTCAAAGGCAGCCGGGCTCTCTTTGATCGCATCCACCGCGTCCTTATACACCGTCTGCTCCAGATACTCATAAACCTCGTCCAGTCCGTTCCGGGAAGCAAGGATCAGACGGGAAGGACTGACGGTATCGCATTCCACCAGTGCCTCTTTCAGGAATTCCTCATCCTTTCCTGCCCTGACCGCTCTCACCGCGATGTTGATATTGGCGGCTGCACAGCGAAGCTGCGCATATTCGGCCAGCAGCTCATTCCCGGTGCTGCGGGCGCTCCTTTTCAGACTTTCCAGGCATTCCCGGTCGATAATGACATCACACAGCTGGGAATCGCCGGTGCGGAACAGAATGTCCCGGGCCTTTTCCGCGGCATGCGCCATCTCTGAAGGAAGGGCTCCGAATTCTCCGTCGGCAGCGCACCGCCTGATCAGATCCGCATCCAGAACGCCTCCATCCATATAGATCCCGGGGACTTCCTTCTGGATATAGCTTTCTTTGATGGCCGCCTTGAGATTATGATAATCGTCTGTGATCCGGAAAACATCCAGGTATTTGGATTCTTCCGCCTTCAGCAGGCTTTCCGTCAGCTCCTGCAGCCTGTCTTTCTCCAGAGAAATCAGTTCTTCCGGTGTATTGTTTGCAGTCGGGCCCCATCCCCGGTCCAGCAGATACTGGATACATTCACTGTATGTCTGGCAGCCCATCAGATTCTTCAGGTCCTGATCGCTCAGCAGTGTATTCTCCCTGGATCTGATCCTCGCCACAGCGAAGGGCATCAGCTGCTCTCCTAAAAACCGATCTTTACTCATTGTTTATGCTCCTTAAGGGATGTCAGCTGAACAGTATCTGACCTATTTTATCCTGCAGTTCTTCCCTGGCGGACTCGATCAGAATGTCGAAACTGCAGTTTTCTTCGATTTCTCCGTAGGTCAGCACAAATCCGCCGCTGATATCCCGGGATTCTTTGCCGACCTCCAGATGATACTGCTGCATTGTCTGCCGGAAATCTTCCGGGAGTCTCTTAAGATCCGTCTCCGAGAACAGGATCTGTCCTTCCCTGCCGGTTGCGTACCGGGCGATCATCTTCTGGATCACGGAAAAATACGCTTCGTCAGACAATCCGGTCAGAGTTTTCCTGGCAGAGGCAAACACGTCTTCGATCTTTTCCTGTTTCGCCTGCAGAATGATCCTCTTTTCCCTCAGATCCGAAGCGCTCCGGATCCGGTCTGCAGCTGCGGCGACATCCAGTTCCGACTGTTTCCGGATGGCCTGTGCCATCTGATCCGCATCCTCCCTGCCGGAAGCAAGGATCTTGTCCGCGGATTCCCGGGCAGAAGAAAGGATCCCTTCCGCCTCTGCTTCTGCTTCTCTGGTAATATGTTCTAAGATTTTATCCAATCCGCTCATATATTAACTCCTTACCTCGTAACTGCGCAGATCCGGCTCAGAATGCAATATTTGCCGCGCCGGAAATAGCCAGGATGGAAACCAGAAGTGCAAGGATTGCATAGGTCTCAACCATGATCGGGAAGATCATTGCCTTACCGAACTGATCCGGCTTCTTGGCAACGGTTCCGATGGCTGCGGCAGCTGCCCGGCCCTGGGACATGGCGGAAAAATATCCTGCAATGGCGATCGGAAGGCATGCGCAAAGATACACAAGTCCTTTTGCGATCGAAATCGCTCCGTCTCCGCCGAGGATTCCGGTCTGAGACAGGGTAATGAAACCGATGATCAGGCCGTAGATTCCCTGCGTACCCGGAAGAAGCTGAAGTACCATTACCTTACCGAATTTGCCCGGGTCCTCTGCAATGACCCCTGCGGCTGCCTCACCAGCAAACCCGACGCCTTTCGCAGAACCTACACCTGCCATGCTGACTGCCAGAGCTGCACCCAGCAGTGCCAAAACTGTTCCCATGTTCGCTTGTAAGAATTCAATCATTTCAGTTCTCCTTAAACTTAAAATATTTTGTTTTGATGCTATATGGTTCAAAGGGCCTTCCTCCGCCTTCATAAAACCGGCCGAAGAATTCCACATATTGCAGACGGTTGGTATGTACGTAAGCACCCAGTGTATTGATTCCGATGTTGATGGCATTGATGATCAGGAATACCAGCACAAAGATAATCACGCCTGTAACGCCATTGCCGAACATGGTGCCGATCATATTGGCAACGGAGGAAATGACGCCGGTGGCAAGTCCCAGAGCCAGAAGTCTGGAATAGGACAGGATGTCCGACAGATACCCGGAAATCCCATAGACCGCATAGATTCCTTTCAGGATCCTCTTCGGCCAGCTTCTGCTGCGGAATTCACTCATGAAGATCACAATGATGCAGCAGACCCCGGCCACGATGAGTCCGATCTGTCCGGCTTTTGCGGAAACCGGAGGTTCGCTGCCTCCTGCCAGGATATCCATGATGATCTGCATGGAAAGGCACTTGATGAACAGACCGGTCAGAAGGACATACCAGATCAGGACTTTAAAGATCAGGCTCATATAATCCTTCTGCCGGATATACTGATATCCGGCGGCTCCCAGGCCCACATAGATATGAATAATACCCATAACCAGCGCCAGGGACAGCACGATCATCGGATTGGATGCCATATCCAGCCACAACGGCTTCAGTACAACGGGATTTCCGAAGAAATTAGTGGATACCGAAGTGATCACATCTCCGAAACAGCTGCCGAACAGGATTCCGAAGAACAGGGCGCTGATCCCTCCGAACATGAAAAGCTTCACATTGTTTCTGAGGCCCCGTTCCATATGGGGATTCTTCAGCAGCAGGAATCCGGCTCCGAGAAAGATCAGAGCGCCGATGCCGATGTCCGCCAGCATGAATCCGAAGAAGATAAAATAGAACAGGGAGATCAGAAAGCTCGGATCGATCTCCCCCTTTCCGGGAAGGGAGTAGGATTCCACCACACCCTGGACCGAGCTGGAGAAGGCATTGTTGCTGAGGGCCACCGGCACGTCCTCCTCCGCAAGTGGGTCGGACACATCGATGGACACTTCAAAGTCCTGAAGCGCCTTTTCCAGACGGGGGATCTCCTTCTCCGGAATATATCCTTCCAGAACGAAGGTATGATCCGACTGGGGGATGGAATTGGTGACGTTGTATTTCTCTGCCCGGATGGACATATAATCCGAATAAAACTTGATATCTTCTCTGTAGGAAACCAGGGAACGGATCTCCTCTTCCACCGCTGCATTTCTCTCCTTCAGCTGTGCGATGGACTGATTCAGCTGCTCAGTCTGCGCTGCCGGCGTGCGGCTGCTGCTGACGGAGGGATAGACAAATCCGATGCTTCTTAACGCGGAGGAGGTCTCCTCTTTCTTTTCCGTTCCGCAGATCACCATGAGACAGGTTTGGCTCTTGTCCTTGCTGAAAATGGTGATATCCACCGGCATGACCTCAGCCAGTGCCTCATACAGCGTATCGAGGGTCTGCTCTCCGGGTACGGCGCCGATGAAGAAAGCCGTCTTCTCTGTACCGCTGGTATCCAGAGAAATATCCAGAGTCTTCCAGGGAACCAGCATATCAATCTGCTGCCGGCATCGCAGGATCTCCGCATTGTTTTCTGCGATCTCCTTGGAATCCGCAAGAATCTTCCGGATCACGGACTGAATCTTCGGCATTTCGGATTTGAACCCTTCGTACCGGGCCACATCCATCAGAGCCCTTCCTTTAAAAGAAGAAAGGAGTCCTCCCTTCTCCGGTTCATAGGTTTTGAGCACTTCCAGTGCTGCCTCCGAATCATGGATCGACCGGTCAAATTCCGAGTTGGAGATCGGCATACTGATCCTGCGGAACACGTCATTGTCCGGGGCGACGCTGTTGACCTCGATCACGCCCTGGCGCTGGACCTCTTCCAGGACAGCTTTCCTGTCCTGCCGCAGTCCGCATATCGTAATTCGCTTCATAGCAAGTACTGCCATGTTTAGCCTCCTTGATTGGTTCCGTTAAATAATATGATCAATGACCGTCTGAACAGCCTCTTCCTTTTTCGTTTCCAGCTTCTGTGAGAACTGGGAGATCACAGCCTGCGCTCTGGTTTCCGCATCCGCAAGAGCCTTGTCAAGGCCGGCCTCCGCCTGTTCCAGTTCCTGCTTCGCCGCTGCCCTGGATCTGCCGATCAGGTCCTCTTTATAATTCCGGGCTTCTTCTCTGGCCCCGGCAATCATCTCCGCGCCGGAAGTCTGCGCATCCTTAACCAGTTGTTTCGCCTTAAGTTCCGCTTCGCGGATCCGGTTCAGTGTGTCCTGCGCCATGTTATCCCTCCTGTATCTTCTGCCCTTTCCGTTTTATTTAATAAAAATATAACGAAAAATTTTTCTGACATGTTATCACCAAATTGTACTT
>JAFUBX010000125.1 GCA_017459985.1 Parasporobacterium sp. | reverse complement strand
CTTTCCTTTTGATGGCAATAAACCAGCCCCGCGCGTAATACAGAGCTGATATGTACCGGGCGGATTGATTACCGCCCCTGTAAAATCACTTCTCCATCCCTGCCGCCCTCGCTCTGGGCCTGTCAGTGTTTGGAGAGAGCTTCTCCGCCACCTGTGCAGTTAACTGTTCCAGCTTCCCACGGGCGGATTCGCGGTTTCTGCCTTTATAAGCCTCCACCCGCGCCTTCAGATCCCTGTTGGGAACCGCTGTCTTCTGGTTTTCCCAGATGCGCTTCCCGTCCTGCTCCCCAACCAGCACCGGCTTGGTGACCGTGGTGGTGCCGTCTACCGGGATCTTTGCCCAGAGTCCCTTTCCGTACTTGTTCTCATGCACAGACTTTGCCGGAAGTACGAAGGAGGCCCAGGGTGTATGATCACCTTTATCCTCGTTCGGAATCAGGATCTTCATATACTCTTTTCCGTCTTTGCCGGTAAATGGCTCCGCCAGTCCCTTTCCGAACTTGATGCTGATTTCTTCCATCTTGTTTTCCGTCCTGTTTTCCATGTTCTGCTCCTTTCCCTGATAAGCGCCGGTTTCTTCGGCGACGTTCATAATGTTTTCCGCAGCAACGCCCCGGTATGTCGGGTCAAAGTCCACGATACCCTGTTCTCTCATGCTGAAAGTAAAGCCTGTTCCACAGCCCACAATCACATGGTCAACGCAGCTGATCCCGATCAGCTTCCCGGCTTCTACGACACGTTTCGTCAGCTCCACATCCAGGCCGCTGGGCGTCGGATCTCCGCTTGGATGTGTATGAAGGAGGATCGTGGATGCCGCATTGGAGCAGATCGCGCTTTTCATGATGAAGGGAATGTCCGCGACGGTTTGCGTCAGATTCCCGACACTCACGACATTGTAGTTAATGGCTTTCATCTTTGAATTTAAATTGATTACCACCAACCGTTCCCTGTCCTCCTGCATCAGTTCCTTCCGCATGACCTCCACAGCCGCTTCCGCGTTGCTGATCGGTTGGTCGGAATACAGGCTCTGTCCTTCTGCCAGCCGCAGAACCACTTCCTTTAACTCATATGGATTCGACTTCCGTGCTGCCATTTTCATCCTCCATAACCGTCACCCGGACGATCACATTCTCAGGAATCGTTTTCAGATACTCCCGGAGTTCCTCGACTGTCATTTCCTGCCTGTCCATAACAGCTCCTTTCCCCGGGCAGGGAGAGCATTCCCTGCCCGGTAATCCTTCATTCGCTGGTTCTTTCTCAGCTGATACCTGTTTTAATCAGCGTCAGATAGAATCGTCATCCTCAGACTCATCATAGTAATCACTGTCGCTACCGTCAGATCCTTCCGCACCCATGTCCTCATCATCCACAGGATAATCAAAGTCGCTGTCATCCTCCTCTTCATAATCCGCATCCGGATCCGGCCTTACGGCCTCCGTTTTCTTTTTCTTTGTCAGCTGGAGGAAGAAGAATGCGCCGCCTCCGCCAAGAACCAGAAGCAGAACGATCAGGGCCGGGATCATGCTGCCTGCAGATTTTTTCTCCGGTTCCTGCACTTCCGGCTCTGTTTCGGCCGGGGTAGCAACCGGGGGATTCTCAGCCGCCTGCCTTGCTGCTTCCTCTGCCGCCAGCTCTTCCTTCATGGCCGCCGCTTCGTCTTCATCCATCAGGGAGAAAAGATCTCTCTCATCTACCTGGTTCAGGAAATGCACCGTGCTTTCGCCCTTGTCGTCCCGGTCGATGACCAGATAGAAATAGTTGCCGTTCTTTGTAACCATGGTGACAAACTGCTTGCCTGCTCCGGTCGTTTTCCCCACATCATCCACCAGCGTCAGGTTTCCGTCCGGGGTAAGGGCCAGGGACTTCCCGGCTCCTTCCTGCGACATCACCATCTCCAGAAGGGTCTTCAGAGCTTCCATGGAGATCAGTTCCTCCTGTGCCGTGCTGACTGACAGATAATCACCGCACACATATCCGGTGCTGTCCGGGATCCGGATCTTGTACCAGCCATTTTCCTCGCCGAGGACTTCCACGATGGACCCGTTCCGCAGCTGGTCGATAATGTCATAATCGGTACTGCCGCCGGTACGGACATTCAGGACGTCGCCGTGTGTTGTCACCGT
Source organism: Parasporobacterium sp. (assembly GCA_017459985.1). Lineage (GTDB taxonomy): Bacteria > Bacillota > Clostridia > Lachnospirales > Lachnospiraceae > RGIG5612. The sequence goes on along the minus strand of JAFUBX010000125.1, from coordinate 4,877 downwards.
TCCGGTCTGCTTTCCTTCTCCCTTCCCCTGCAGCTTTTCCATCAGCGTCAGGAGCATTTCCACGTTGGAAACAGGAATGGCAAGCTCGCTGCCGGTATCGTCCGTGATGGTTACAGAGCGGTCGATGGTTCCTTCCGGCTGTTTTGTCCCCGTGATATCCTCAATGGGATTCGTGGCATCCGTCTCTGCCGGTTTCTCTGTCGTTGCGGCTGCAGAATTATCCTCATTCTGGCTGGCTGATTCCTGCGTCTGTACCGCCGCAGCCTGGGTGCTGCCGTCCCCTGTATTTTCTCCTGTATTGGCAAATGCCGGAACGCTCATGGCTCCGGCACTCAGGATCATTGCTGACAGGATCGCAATCAGTCTCATTTTCTTTCTCATGTCTTATTCATCCTCCTCGTTCTGATGGATTACCAGGGCCGGATCACCGGCCGGGGCTGTGGTCATCGCTTTGCGGATCAGTTCGGAGAGCTGCTCCGGAGACAGGTTTGCCGCATGCACCATGTCATGGATGCAGGTGTTTTCTGCCTCCCGGTATCTGCGCTCCAGATCCTTCACTTTTTTATCCCACTCATCTCGTTTGGCGCGGGCTTTGGAAAGCTCCGCACCGATCTTTTTCAGTTTCGTATCATCCAAAGATATTCACCTTCTTCCTTTGCGGGTGCCGTGAAATGCGTATACAGATTTTTCAAACTTGATTGTCATTTCAAAAATACATTTTTTATGGCAGCCTGCAGTAACACATGAAGTGCCGCTGGAAATAGTCAGAGTTGACCGAGGCATATTGGATTGGGGATCCGCAGTGAATCATCATTCCGTTGCCCACGTAGATTCCGACATGCGAAGCGCCCGCTGTATCATAGGTCCCCTGGAAGAAAATAATATCTCCCGGTTTTGCTTCGCTCGGCCGGATCGCCGGCAGCATCTGCCTGAGTCCCTCCGCCGTTGTGCGGCCTACATTCCAGCCGTTTCCGCAGTGATTGATCACCCAGCAGACAAAGCCGGAGCAGTCAAAGCTGGTGGACGGGGATGAACCGCCCCAAACATAGGGATAGCCCAGATATTTTTCTGCCTCCCGGATCATTTTTGCGAATTTCTCATCCGTCAGGGCTTCGCCGGGGATCGTGTACTGGATTCCGCCGCCCGGCGTGATATACATGCTGTCCGCAAAGAGATAGTCCCGGTTGCCTTTCTGCTGCACAAGCAGGCGGTAGCGCTCCATCTGATCATCTGTCAGGCCCCAGTTCTCAATGACGGTTTCCAGGCTGTGGTTTGTGACTTCCACTGTCAGGATCTTTTTCGTGATAGTCTGCGTCACTTCTACGGTATTGGAGCCGTTGTCATCTGCCAGATACGCCTCCCAGGTCTGGTGCCCGTGAAGCGTCGCCGTCCAGTGGTCATCGTAGTAAACATCAAACTGTACGCCGTACCGGTCAAAGTTTCCGGTGTCCTCCACGGTATATTCCACGCCGTTCATCACGACCCTGGTTCCCATGGGGACAAACGGGTTATTTGCATCCACAGCGATCGTATGGTTTGCCGTCGGATACACACCGCTGGCCGTCGGGCCTCCGGACCAGATGCCGCAGCAGATCGGGCAGTTGCAGTAGCCGCTGGTCACCACCTGCCCCAGGGATTCCCCGACCCGTACCTGCCGGGTTTCCGTTACGGTTTCCGTGTGATGGCTGGTGGAGTACTCGTACTGTGCCGCAAAAAGCTCCCGGAGTGTCCTCTGGACTTCCGCCCTGGTATAATCCTCATAGAGCACCGTCAGGAAGGCTGCCAGCACATAGGGATTGTGGCCGATCTCCGACATATCAATGTCGTACTCGTCATAATCCGGATTATCTTCCTCGATCTCCCGGATCCGCTCCCGCAGGGCTTCCTCCATGTCGCTGTAATCCTCATCCGCGCCCCGGATATCCTCATCTTCTGCGGTAAAAGAGGTTCCGATCACCGCATTCCCCGTCCCACCCAAAAGCATGGAGCAGGAAGAGAGGGATCCCGAGATCAGGATGATTACCAGAGCAAGAGATCCGATCACCAGCAGGATATGGCTGTGCTGCTTCACAAATTCTGTTGCAACCGTGCCGATATCTTTGCCCTTCTTCGCCGCCTTCCCCGCACTGGCTGCCGCTTTTGAACCGCCCACGGAAGAGGCAGCTGCCGTACCGCCGGAAGCCTGCCCGGCTTTGATGGCGGCATACTCCTTTTTAACGGCCTGTTTCTGCCGCCAGCGGGAGATCGGGTTTGTGGCTGCCTGCGGATTCTCCGCCATCCGTTTCTGATACAGGGCTTCAATATTGGCCTTGTCTGCTTTCGCCTCCAGCTTTGCCGCCTGCTTATAAGATTTCAGCTTATGGCTGTACCGAACCGTATCCGCCGTCTGTGCCGCAGCTTCCGCAGCGCCTTCCACTTTATTGGCTGCCTCCACGCCCACATTGTCGTCCTCATATTCGGATACCGCCTCATGGGCTTTGGCCGAGGCTGAGATCGCAGCGCCTTTCATGATGATTTTCTGCTTCAGGGCGGTCGGGGCTTTCACTTCCTCCACGATTTCTTTCTTACCGAAGCGAAGCTTGGCTCCTTCCGCCTCTGCAGAGGCCTTTTTTGTCCGGAGCTTTCTGCCCGGCAGACGGGCTTTCGCCTCGTCCGCCTTGCCGACCGCTTTGTCCGCCTTTTCAGCGGCTTTCTTTACCGTTTCATTTCGCAGGTCTTCTCCGGTGAAATGAAGCTTTGTCGTCTGTTTCTTCATTCACGCCTCCCATATCACCCATCCTTCTGGACGGAGTTGTCGATCCATTTGGTGGTCATGATCCTGTACAATTCCAGATCCGTCGGGAAGTGATCTACGAAGGGAAGGATGACATTGCCATAAAAAAGCAGCCCTTCGCCTTCGCCGGACTGCGTCACATAGGATAGCTGATGGGGTGAGATATTCAGCTGTTTTGCCAAGATCGCACGGTCACCGGAGGCCTGGTTGAGCATATACAGAAAGTCACTGTTCTCGAAGATGTTCTCCACCTCCCGGGAGGACAGCAGATCTTTCACGTTCTGCGTGATGCCCGTCGGGATGCCGCCCCATTTACGGAATCTCTTCCAGATCTCCACGGAATAGGCCGCCGTCTGTTCCTCACGGAGCAGCAGATGGAATTCATCCATGTAGTAGCGGGTGGTCTTTCCTGCATCGCGGTTGGCGGTCACACGCCCCCAGACCTGATCCTGCACAATCAGCATCCCTATTTTTTTCAGCTGCTTGCCCAGTTCCTTGATGTCATAGCAGACCAGGCGGTTGCTCACATCCACGTTCGTCCGGTGGTTAAAGAGATTCAGGGAGCCTTTGACATAGATCTCCAGCGCCGTCGCCACATGATGGGCTTCCTTCTCCTCCTGTTCTAAGAGGGAATCATAAAGATCCTCCAGAAGCGGCATGTTCTCCGGCTTCGGGTCATTGAAATATCCCTGATAGATCTGATGGACACAGCGGTCGATGACTGTCTTTTCCACCGGCTGCAGCCCTTCCTTGCCGCCGACAATCAGCTCGCAGAGCGACAAAATGAAGTCCGCTTTTAACGCGATGGGATTGTCCTCTTCGCTATAATTGCTATTGATATCCATGGGATTGATATACTGCGTGCTGGTAGGGCTGATCTTGATAACCTGGCCATTAAAGCGGTGCACCAGCGGCGCATACTCCGCTTCCGGATCGCAGATGATGATGTCATCATCCGTCACCAGGAACGCGTTCGTGATCTCGCGCTTGGCGCTGAAAGATTTACCGGAACCGGGCGTACCCAGGATCAGGCCGTTCGGATTCTTGAGCAGCTTCCTGTCTACCATGATCAGGTTGTTGGAAATGGCGTTCAGCCCGTAGTACAGGGCTTCCTTTCCGTTCTGGAAGAGCTCCTGCGTCGTGAAGGGGATCATGATCCCTGTCGCGCTGCTGGTCATCTGCCGTTCGATGGTGATCAGGTTCTGTGCCAGCGGGAGGCTGCTCATCAGGGCATTTTCCTGCTGGAAATCGAGCCTCCGCAGGTTGCAGCTGTGCTTCTGGGCGATACTGGATGCCTGGAAATAGTTGGTCTCCAGTTCCTGCGGCGTTTTTCCGGTATTCATCACCAGGAAGGTGATGCGGAACATACGCTCGTTCTGACTCTGCAGTTCCTTCAGGAAGTTCTTCGCATCACTTCCGTAAGTCACCAGGTCGCTCGGCAGGATATCCATGTCGTAGCCGGAACGGATGGCCTTTTTCTGCTCCTCGATCTTGGAGCGGTCCAACTCCGTAATCGTGTGCTTGATCTGCTTGATGGCCTCCGTCTGGTCCACAGCCTGGATGTGGATCGTCACGATCTGCGTGGATTCCATATCGAGGAAATCCTTCAGCATTTCATCGGACAGATCCGATGCCGTGATGGCCAGATAGCTCATGGCTCCGTAGATACCGCCCATCTGAAAACTCCGGCTGCCGGGGAAGGCAAAGGCCGTAGGAGCGATAAAATCCTTCACCGAAAGACCGGTCTTCGGGAGCCAGCCCCAGTCAAAATAAAAGCGGTCGTTTTCATCCAGATGGAACATATCGTGCATGAGATGCAGGCGTTCCTTGCCGTTCAGCGCCTTTGCCCGTACACCCAGCCTGCGGAAATTGTTCAGCAGATCGTTCTGCACATGAATCAGCCTGGGTTTGGCCTGCCGCATGCTGTCCGCTTCAATCCCGAAGGTGAGATATTTTGTCTTGGTCAGTCCGTTGTTTCCCTGTTCCAGCTGGCTCTTCAGCATCTGGCTGTACTCGCTGCGCACGGAATTAAATGCATCTTTCTGATAGGGGATCCGGATGCTCTTTTCAAAGCTCTCCGCATCAGTGGCCATGTTCAGGAAAG
>JAFUBX010000124.1 GCA_017459985.1 Parasporobacterium sp. | reverse complement strand
ATCGTCCGCCTGACAGAGGAGGAGCAGGCCAAATTCCGCGAATAAAAGGTTCTCTTTTATTTCTCTTCATCCAGAAAAGCATAGTAGGATTTGATCTCCCTGAAATCGATCACGCAGTCTCCGCCATAAAGGAGAACAGGTACTTTATCCTCGAAGGTATAGGTACTGATCTGGAAATCTTCACGGAAATCAAACACCATGACGGTTTCTTCCATAGGATCAATCAGCCAGTACTCCTTCACTCCGGCATCGGCATATTTGCGGCCTTTGATCAGGATGTCCTTCCGCTTGGTAGAGGGAGAAAGAACTTCTGCGACAAAATCCGGGGCTCCGAAGATCCTCTTGCGGTTGATCCGGGAACGGTCGCATACGATCAGCACATCCGGCTGGACCATTGTGCGGTTGTCGCAGTCCAGCTGGACATCCGTAGGGGCGATAAAAGGCATACATTTGCCGCCTTTCTGTTTCACATACTGAAGGAGCTGTGCATAAATGTCCCCGCCGATCAGCTGGTGGGGAATCGTCGGCGCACCCATGTCATAAATCACCCCGTCAATCAATTCCACACGCTGATCATCCGGCAGAGCCAGATAGTCATCGATCGTATAGAACCCCTGGTTCGGATAATCATGCGTGTTCTCCGGCACAACAATCAGAGGAGGGGCCTGTGCATAGGCCGGTTCCGGTTCTTTTACGCTCAGAGTATCTGCCGGTTCCGGATCGTAGGAAACCTGTTTTGAATCGTCTGTTAATCTGCGGATCTCATCCGATGTAAGCATTTCGTCACCTCCGTTATTTCATGATTCAAGAAAGAATCTTGTCTGATTATAGCCATATAAGATTGTTGCGTCAACCAAATTATATCCAAATAACCAAATATGGAGTTTCGGATATAGCAAAACTGAATTTCCATGACCGGACAGTCTGGCCGAAGGCGGATCACCGACAGTCAACAGTGAGAAGTTACTGTGCAGAATATTACAACAAACAGGATCGGCGATTGCATTTTTTATATGGCGGGAAACTGTTACTTTATACAGGGAAGCCGGTGAGGCTGTTCCCGGAACACTTCTGTAAGTAGGCACAGGCATATAAGATGACAGACTTTACTCTGGATGGAAAGCTGGATGAATGGAACACCGGCTCTCCGCTGGAACTGAATGATATTTCCCAGGTCGTGAGAGATGCCGTATTATGGAAAGGCGTGGATGACCTCAGCGCGGTTTTCTATGTGGGCTGGGATGAAGAGTATTTCTATCTTGCAGCTGAAATTACAGAGGATACTCCCTTCGGAGCCATTGAGATGCTTCCGCTTGACGGAGAGGATAATATCGAGGTATTCCTTTCCACCAATCCGGCAGATGATCCCGCAAGAACCGAATATGCGACCAACGACTTCATGTTTTATCTGATCATGGATGGCGAGTACTGGGATACCGCAGTAGACCGCAGCATGGTCCCGAAGGACAACCGGATGCGTTTCATCTCCCAGGGTATGGACGGCGGCGAGAATGTGTTTGAAGGATATGAGTGCGCCGCTCAGCAGACAACCACCGGATTCACTTATGAATGCCGGATCCCGTGGGCCTGCTTCAGCAACAACAAGATCGAAGTCTACACTCCGCAGACAGGCGATACACTGAACTTCGACGTACTGGTTACCGACATTGATTATCCGTGCCCGGGAACCGAGTATATTCCGCAGATTGCATGGACAGGGACTGCCAATATCCTGACCAATCCCAGTGAGTGGGGCCGCATTACACTGGCTGAATAATCGTATCAGATTGCTGCTACCTAAGAGCCTGCAGGTTTTCTCCTTAGATAAAAACCTGCAGGCCTTTTTTAATCTGCCACAAGGCTCCTGCCATGGGAGATCAAACCAGATCTTCGATGGAGCGGAGGATCCGGGCAGGATTACCGGCAACGATCACATTATCCGGGATGTCCCTGGTAACGACAGATCCGGCGCCGACGACAACATTCTTCCCTATAGTAACTCCGGAGAGTATGGTGCTGCTGCCTCCGATCCAGACATTTTCCTTTAGTACTATGGGACGGCCGTAAACATAACCTTCGTTGCGGCGGTCCGGATTCAGCGGATGATTGACTGTGTAGAACCCGGTATTGGGCCCGATGAAACAGTTGTCTGCAATGGTAATAGGCGCCGCATCCAGAAAGACACACTGGAAGTTGATCAATACATTTTTCCCGATCGAGATCGTATATCCGAAATCACAGTGAAACGGAGGTTTCAGGGTGAGCCCCTCTCCGCAGGAAGAGAAGAGCTCCTGCGCGAGCTGCAGGATGGCAGCATTATCTTCCGCAGGGATCGCGTTCAGTTTCCGGCACATCTCCCTGGCATGGACCTTGGCTTTTCGGATTTCGCTGTCATTGTTCCAGAATTCTTCACAGCGAAGCTGTTTTTCTTTTTCCGTCATGGTTTTACTCCCATCTTCTGCCTGACCGGATCAGGACGATACTGTATTATTTGCTGAAATGTATTATAATGCAAATGACCGGAACTTCCTATATGAAAAACATAAAAAGCGGAGGATCCGGATCAATTGCTGACATCTATGGGGGCAGATATGAAATACAGACTGGTTATCTTTGATCTGGATGGAACCCTGCTGGATACGATCGGAGATCTGTGCAGCAGCACCAATCATGCATTACAGGAATACGGACTGCCGGAAAGGACACTGGCCGAGGTACAGAGTTTCGTCGGAAATGGAATGCGAAGACTGATTGAGCGGAGCGTTCCGGAAGGAACGGATCCCGGAGTAGTGGATCTGGTGTTTCAGGAATTTCACCGGTATTACAAACTGCATAGTTCCGATCACACAAAAGTCTATGACGGGGTCATGGAGCTTTTAGAGGAACTGAAGCAAAAGGGATATCACCTGGCCGTGGTATCCAGTAAAGCCGATTATGCAGTACAGGAACTGTGCAGACATTATTTCGGAGATCTTTTTGAGATCTGTATCGGGGATCAGGAAGGGATCCGGAGAAAGCCGGATCCGGAACCGGTGCTTAGGGCGATCGGATATTTCGGACTTCAGCCGGAAGAGACGGTTTATGTGGGAGATTCCGAGGTGGATATCCTGACAGCGGCGAATACCGGAGTTGACTGCATCAGCGTGGAATGGGGATTCAGGACCAGGCAGCAGCTCCTGGATGCCGGTGCATCGGTAATCATATCCAGACCGTCGCAGCTGCCGGAACTGGTTTAAAGAAGGAGCCTGTTCTGCTTTACGACCGGTCTGCCGTATGGTCTGTACAATGAGGGCAGGAAGGGCAGGAATCATTTTGTGAACAGGAGCTGCAGCCGGAGGAACATCCGCCGGAACAGCATCCTGTTTTTTTGCGCCGTTTCACCAGAAATACCGCAAGGATCACGATTGCCGCAAGAATACAGAGAATAAAGATATCCCAGAAATTCATACTGCCTCCTTTCACATCATCCCGCAGAGCATTTCGATCAGCCGGACGATCAGAGCAGCGGCATAGGCGACGACACACTGCCAGATCACCACGCCGATGGCCCATTTGCGTCCCAGTTCCCGCTTCACGGAAGCGATCGCCGCCACACAGGGAGTATACAGAAGACTGAATACGATCATGGTCATGGCTGTCAGGGAGCTGATCACTGCGCTGACTCCGCCGCTGGTCTGGAACAGGACTTCCATTACAGAGACCACGCTTTCTTTCGCCATAAATCCGCTGATCAGAGATGTGATGATCCGCCAGTCTCCCAGTCCTGCCGGGCGGAATACCGGAACGAGGATACTGGCGATGGAAGCCAGAATACTGCTGTGGGAGTCCGTCACCAGATTAAAGTGGAAATCAAAGCTCTTCAGGAACCATACAACAATGGTCGCGATCAGGATCACGGAGAACGCCCGCTGCAGGAAATCCCGGGCCTTTTCCCAGAGAAGCTGCAGGACATTTCTGGCACTGGGCAGACGGTAATTGGGCAGTTCCATGACAAAGGGGACCGCTTCGCCCCGGAACAGGGTCTTCTTGAAGAGCAGAGCGATCAGAATGCTGATCAGGATCCCCAGTACGTAGACACCGATCATGATCAGCGCTTTATACCGGACGAAGAACGCATCCACAAAGAATCCGTAGATCGGGAGCTTGGCTGTACAGGACATGAACGGCGTCAGAAGGATCGTCATTTTGCGGTCTCTCTCGCTGGGCAGCGTTCTTGTGGACATGACAGCCGGCACGGTGCAGCCGAATCCGATCAGCATCGGTACGATACTCCGGCCGGACAGACCGAGCTTTCTGAGAAGTTTATCCATGACGAAGGCAACCCGGGCAATATATCCGCTGTCTTCCAGCAGGGAAAGGAAGAAAAACATCGTCACAATGATCGGAAGAAAACTGAGCACACTTCCGACTCCTTCGAAAATTCCGTCAATCACCAGCCCATGGATCACTTCGTTCACATTGGCGGCGGTCATGGCGCTGTCAACCAGATCGGTGAGGGCGCCGATCCCCAGTTCAAACACAGACTGCAGCCATGCGCCGATCACATTGAAGGTCAGGAAGAAAATGGCGGCCATGATCAGGATAAAGATCGGGATCGCCGTGTATTTGCCGGTCAGGATCCGGTCGATCCGCTGACTGCGCAGATGCTCTTTACTCTGCCTGGGCTTGCTCACACACTGACTGCAGACCTTCTGAATATAGGAGAACCGCATATCCGCAATGGCCGCGCTGCGATCCAGTCCCCGCTCCGTTTCCATCTGAAGAACGATATGGTCCAGCATTTCCTTCTCATTGGGATCCAGCTGCAGCTGGCTGAGGATCTGATCATCCCCTTCGATCAGCTTGCTGGCGGCAAAACGGACAGGTATGGAGGCTGCTTTGGCATGATCCTCAATCAGATGGCGGACTGCGTGGAGACTTCTGTGGACTGCCCCGCCGTGATCGTCCTGATCACAGAAATCCTGCTTCAGGGGACGTTCCTGATAACGGGCAATATGAATCGCGTGTTTTACCAGTTCATCGATTCCTTGATTTTTGGCGGCGGAGATCGGAACGACCGGTGTTCCCAGCAGTTCCTCCATGGCATTGACATCCACGGAACCGCCGTTTCCGGTTACTTCATCCATCATGTTCAATGCAACCACCACCGGAATGTCCATCTCCAGCAGTTGCATAGTCAGATAGAGGTTCCGCTCGATGTTGTTGGCGTCTACGATATTGATGATCGCCCGGGGCTTTCCCTGCATGACGAAATCCCTGGAAACCAGTTCCTCACTGGAGTAGGGGGACATGGAATAGATCCCGGGCAGATCTGTGATCAGAGTCTCCGGATGTCTGCGGATCGAACCGTCCTTCCGGTCAACGGTCACGCCGGGGAAGTTTCCCACATGCTGGTTGGAACCGGTCAGCTGATTGAACAGTGTGGTCTTCCCGCTGTTCTGATTTCCGACTAAAGCAAAGGTCAGAGTGGTTCCTTCGGGCAATGGCTCGCCGCTGCCTTTCTCATGAAAGATCCCTTCTTCTCCAAACCCTGGATGATTTTTCTTTTTGCGGATGGTGTGCCCGGCCGCTGGTCCGGATTCTTCGGGAGCATTCTGCTCCGCGACCTCTTCGATCAGGATATTTCTGGCTTCTTCCAGCCGGAGCGTCAGCTCGTATCCGTGGATCCGGATCTCCATGGGGTCTCCCATAGGGGCAAATCTTACGGTTTCCACGTCCGCGCCGGGGATCACTCCCATATCCAGAATGTGCTGGCGCAGCGCGCCGGATCCATTGACCTTCAGGATTTTTGCTGTTTTTCCGATTGCCAGATCATTGAGTGTCATATCGATCTCCTGTCCGAGACCCGGGGCCTCTTCCTGACACTGGGAGAAGCCATGGGTAACTCTTGATGATTTCCGGCCTTGATTGTATCACATAATATACTGATATTGACAGAAGAATTTTGCGAAAATTGAGATTTTTGTGTAAAGTATGCAAAGGCTAACTGAAAAGATCGTCAATCGTTATGAATTACTCACAGAACCGGATCGTTTTTTCTGGCGGCTTCGATTTTTTCATTTTCTTCCGAGACAAATCCCACCGCCTCCATGATCTCGTCCAGTTCCGGCTCATCCGGTTCCCCCGCCGCACCTGCCGATTTCCGGAACTGGGTCGGAGTCATATTAAAATGCTTCCGGAACATTTTTCCGAAGTAGGCGCTGTTCTCAAAGCCGTTCCGATAGGCGATATCCGTAATACTGTCTGTGGTGGACAGAAGGTCATTTCCCGCCATACTCAGCCGGTATTCAATCAGGTAATCCACCGGGGATTTATCCCGGATCCGCCGGAAGGTACGGGAAGCTTCCCGCTCGGAAATATTGGCGCTGGCGGCGATGTCCTCCAGGGTGATCTTCTCCCGGAAGTGCCGGTGAATAAAGGCGATCATATACTGAAGCCGGTCCTGGGATTTGAGACTGGAGCGCTCCCGGCCCTCCGGATGTTCCATGATCTCCCGGATCAGTAAAAGCCAGGCTTCGGAAAGCAGATTCCGGGTGGCAAATTCCGTGTTTTTCTCATGCTGCAGCTCCTCCAGCCGCTTTAAAATACTCAGCAGCGCCTTGCCGATCTCTTCATTATCAGAAAACCGGATCAGTTCGATATGCGGATTTTTGATAATCGGATTCAGATATTTCGTTTCAAAAAGGCTGTGAAAATTCCCGCTCAGGAAGATGGGATGAAAGATATGGGACACTTCTGTCGTCCGTCCTCTCCGGGAGGTGCTGATCTTCATGTTCATCACATTGGTGTTGATGAAGAATCCTTCCCCCTCCCGGAAGTCGTATTTGGAAGTGTTTGTGAACAGCTTCAGGGATCCCTTCTTAATATAAGTAAGCTCCAGCTCCTCATGCCAGTGCCAGGGAATCGTATGATCGATGAATTTGGACAGATCCGATACATGCATGACATAGGGATATTCCGTCGTCATTCCTGCGATCTTCTCCAGCTGATTATAGTTAAGGGTCAGTTCTGTCATTCGTTCCGTCATTTTCCGCTCCTTTTTTTGTTCCATTTTCCGTATCTTTGTCGCTAAAGTTATAATAAATCGGGATTTCATGTCCGGATAATACTATTTTTGGTCCATAATAATATATTTTTTCAGACTTCACAAGCGCATAATATGGGCGTTTCAAAAATAAAAAAT
>JAFUBX010000123.1 GCA_017459985.1 Parasporobacterium sp. | reverse complement strand
TGAAATCATAAAAGGACACCTGGTACCCCAGCATATAAAAGCCGGAAACCATCGGAACCCAGGGGACGGTGTCGGGGATTCCCATGGTGGCCGCTGTCTCTACCCGGTTCTCCCGTTCCTGCAGCAGACTTTCCCGTTCCTGCGGATTATTCTGTTCCTGCGGGTTTTCCTGTTTCTGCAGACTATTTTGTTCCTGCGGGTTTTCCTGTTTCTGCAGATTTTTTTGTTCCTGTGACAGATTCTCCATGGTGAGCCTCCTTTGCCGTTTGTCCTGATTATAAACCGGCTTCGCCCGGAAAAAAATGATAAAAGAGGAACAGCCTGTTCCAAATCGGAACAGCTGCTCCATTCTTTTTGGAACCTAGTCCGGCACAGCCGACGTTCATCTGCCGTTCATTTTCAGGATAATCCGGATCAACGCTTTCAGAAGCTTACTTTCCGAGGAGGCGTCCCAGGCAATGATATTTCCGGACACTGTCCCTTCCAGCGGAAAGCATTTGACGGATTCGGGAAAATTGGATTTGATCAGCTCGTCCCCGATCAGAACTCCGTTCCCGAAAACGAGATCCATGATAAATGCCCCCACATTTTCGGAATATTTATCGATCAGGGGCGTAAAGCCGTAAGGTCTGCAAAGATCATTGACCAGTTTGAGATACCCCGGAACCATGGAAGGCGAATGCACCACAAATTTCTCGCTTCGCAGATCCGCGATACTGACGGAATTCTTTTTTGACAGGGGGTTGGATTCCGGAATGAACACGCACAGGGGCATCTGCTTTACGATCTTCCACCGGATCGGCGTATTTTGAAAGGCTTCCCGCTCAAAATAACTCGTGAAGATCAGATCCAGCATTCCCTCCTGCAGTTTTGTTTTCAATGTATTCAGATCGTAGATGCCCGCGCTGATATCCACCTGAGCATAGGTTTTCTTCAGTTCCCGGATATAAGACAGAAGTTCCGGCATCACATTTTCATTGGGGATCCCGATGGAGAGACTCTCCCGGATCCCATCCTGCAGCTTATGGGCATCCACCGCGGCCAGTTCAAAGGAAACAATATAATCCTCCAGCTTCTCCCGGAATTTCTTTCCCGCGGGTGTGAGGCGCAGTTTTCCCTGATGTCTGGTAAACAGGATCAGGTTTGTGGCATTTTCCAGTCTCGCAATGCTTTTGCTGACTGCCGAAGGCGAAACTTCATTGTCCCTGGCCACCTGCGAAAAATTCAGAGACTCTGCTGCCTGTATAAAGTTGCTGATATCCTGCAGACTGATTCCTGCCAGATCTATGTCTTTCATTTATCTCCCTCTGCCAGTTGGCCCTGCCGGCCGTCCCTGCCTTGCTGTCCCTGTCGGCGCGGCCTTCTGGCCGTCCCGTCTCCGGAAATGGCCTGCGGTCAGTTCAGATGAACGCCGCCGTCCACAGACAGGTTGACTCCTGTAATATGGGCAGCGTCTTCGGAGCAGAGCCACATGACGGCCTTCACGATATCCTGCGTGGTTCCGATCCTGCCGCTGGGGATCACCCGCCGGGTCAGGATCTCTTCTTCCTGAGGATTGGAGGCCAGATTGTTATCCATCAGAATCGTACCCTTTGTGGGTCCCGGGCAAACAGCGTTCACACGGATTCCCTGTCTGGCGTATTCGATTGCCGCCAGTCTGGTCAGGGCAATCACTCCCGCCTTGCTGGGGCCATAAGCGCCGAAACCCGGTTTCATGGCCAGCCCGCTGGAACTGGTGGTGTTGACAATTGCCCCGCCTGCGGGCTGCTTCAGCATTTGCCGGATCTCATATTTCAGGCACAGGAAGGTTCCTTTCATATTGGTGTCCATTACCTGATCCCAATACGTCTCTTCCAATTCAGCCAGCGGCCGGAACGGAATCCTGACGCCGTCCGGTCCCCGCCCGGCATTATTGAAAGCAACATCCAGAGACCCCCATTCCTTTACAATTTTCGCAATCCCTTCTTCCACCTGTGATTCCACAGAAGTGTCAAGCTTCAGGAACATCGCCGTCCCGCCGGCACTTTCGATTTCCCGCACCAGAGCTTCCCCGGCTTCTGTGCTGTGGGCGGTCGCGATCGCTACCTTCGCCCCCGCAGTCGCAAAGGAAAGTGCGGCTTCTTTTCCGATCCCGGAGGCTCCGCCTGTGATAAAGATTGTCTTTCCCGTATAGTCCATGTCCTTTCCTTTCTTCTTCGTCGAGATGTCATGCGTTTTTCAGTTTTTTCATTTTCCGCATGACTTTTCTTCGTTCAGTATCATGCGTTTTCCGGCTTTTTCATTTTCCGCATGATCACCGGTTGGATCGCTTCTCAGTGACCCGGCGGATTTACCGCAATGCTGCAATTTTTCGGCAGGCACTGTCGAAAATCTCACGCATTGCTGCAATTTTTCGTCACGGAGGCTCTCAGAGAACCATTTCTGCCGAAAAACTCACGCAATGCTGCAATTTTTCGGCAAAAACCGGATCTAAGAAGGGGCTCTGCCGAAAATCTCACGCAATGCTGCAATTTTTCGGCAGGCATTGTCAAAAACGTCGAGCATTGCGGTACTTGCTGCCGACCCGAAGCATCGCCGACCCGAAGCATCGCCGCCCAAAGCATCGCCGCTCCGGGCGCAGCTGAGACCTCATCACAGCCGCCCTGAATAAAGCAGCTGCCCTACCTGCCCTACAGATAGGTATGATTCTCCAGTTTCCAGTTGTAGGCCGGGCGTTCCAGCAGGAATCCGGAAACGAAATCTTTCTGCGCCACAAAAGGATAGTGATCCCGAACGGCCCAGGAAGGCGCCGGAAAACTGCGCGTAAGGAAGGTTCTCCAGTCTTCGAAACCGTAGAACCAGATCTCGCTCATGCGGTCCCAGTGATGATCCTCCGGTCCGCCCTTCATCGTCTTCTTCGCTTCCTCGGTCCATTCTCCGGGGAACCGGACATCCTCTTCCAGTGCCCGGAAGCTGAAAAATCGCCGGACTTCTTCGCAGGCGGTGATCTGCGGAGCCAGGATTTCATTATAATACTGGTCCGCCTCTTCCCGGGTCACCCCCTCGGGCCAGCGGTACAGCTGGACCCAGCGCAGCGGAGCCAGATCCCCCGGCGTCAGCTCGCTTCCTTTATAATCCTCGGTGCACTGGGGCGGAACGCAAATCCCGAAACTGTAGGCATGCTCCGGCGGGGTGGACAGGCTCATTTCCCCCTTCGGCCCCGGCTCCGGAACTTCCCTCCAGTAACCGGAGGTTGCCATCCAGTTGGTGATCCCGTACTCAGTGACCTTCTCCGCATCCGGAACGGCGACCGCGCGGAAGCTTTCGAAACGCACCAGCCAAGGTTCATATCTGCGGTACAGCTCCGGTCCGTGCTTCGTCCAGTACCAGCGTTCGCAGGCCGCAAGATTGTCCATATTTACAGTATGCAGCGCCATTGATCGTATCATCGTCTCTCTCCTTTTCTGTCATTTCCGATGCAGCTAGCATCTCCCCTTCCGCGATCAGGTCCGTTCGCAGCCGCGATCCGGGGATTTCTGCCGCGGCCGGCAGCTCATCCTTCCTTCATCTTCAGAATATAGAATCCGTCGTCCAGGGCATCAATGATGATATATCCCCGGTCATCCACAACAATGTCCTCCGTCACTGCCAGCCGGGGCCCCTTGAACCCCGGGAAGTAGGACTCTTCCGGTTTCTTGTTGGGGTTTGGCGGGATAAAGTAGGCGATCTCCTTGATATAATAAGGATCCGACACATCATAGACCCGGAGTCCCGCATGGAAGTAGCAGCAGTACACCCGGTCCCCTCTCTGCTCCAGCCAGGGCTTATTGCTCATGGGTTCATGCAGATTGTGGGGACCGAAGGGACCCTGTACCCCCAGTCCGGCGGTATTGAAATTCGGATACGGAAACTCTTCCGGCACTTCCGGGTATGGAAACTCCGCAATCAACGTCGGGCGGGAAGGATCGCTGACATCGATCATATGGATATTGTTCAATGCCTGGGGATGTTTGATCCGGTCCGGCGTAAAGAACTGGAACCGTTCCCCTTCATTTTGTGCCACCACCAGATCACGGCCGGGAAGCGGAAGGGCCGTATGGGTCCTGGCGCCCGCCAGTTCGCTGGAAAATGCAGGCATCAGCTTCAGTTCCCCCAGACATCTGGGGCGGGTCACGTCATGGACATCCAGGATCACCAGGCCGGCTCCGCCATAGCCGCAGTAAGCGATCCCGTCCCGGACAAAGGGCGGGCCATGGAGCCATCCCTTATCCATGAAAGAGGGCACATGGGGAGCTCCGGGATCAAAGGTTCTCCCGGGATACCCGTCCGCAAACTGATCCGGCCGCCACCATCTGCCGACTTCCACCGGATGATACGGATCTTCGATATCCAGGATCCGGTAAATGAGGCCCTCGAATCCAACACAGTCGCAGGACAGATGCACATAGCGTCCCCCGTTATACATAAACCGGTGAACGCCCATGACATTGGACAGACCGCAGTCCCAGTAGGAGAGAAATTCCGGATTCTCCGGATCCTTCTTCAGGCTGTAGATCCGGATCCCCGCCTCCGAGCGGATGGATCCCGGATCATACTGCACCAGCGAATCCGGACCGCTGCCGCTGCTCATGGCCACGATCATCAGATCCTCGGCGATCTGCAGCTTGGGACTGTTGGTCGTCGGATATATTTCCGGATCCAGCAGCGGGAAATGCCGGACGAACCGGGGATGATACGGATCCGTCACCTCACTGATCATGATCCCGTTCTGGGTCCCGCCGAAGCAGCACCCGTACAGATAATACCTGCCATCCTCCGTCCGGTACAGCTGCATCTGGAACATGCCGCAGTTCCCGTCCATATCACTGAAGGAGCAGACCTCCAGATTTTTGATATAACCGTTATTTCCTTCCCCTTTTGCATAAAACGGATGATTCTCCATCGTACTCTCCTTTCATCCGGCAAATCCGGTCCCGGTCCATTCCTGATCCGGCCGAAAACTTTAAAAATATAGCCGGCATAACGCCGGCTATATTGATATTCCCCGTATGGATCTTATTCCATTGTTACGACAACATAGTTGCCATCCTGTACCTGAACAACAGGAGCTTCGATCTGCATAACGCCGTTGACCCATGAGAAGGTTCCCTGGCATCCTTCGATCTCCGGAGAATTGTTCAGCCACTCAGCGATGGCTTCCCGCTCTTCCTGCAGAACAGCCGGATCACCGGTAATTCCCAGATCTTCGAAGCAGGCCTTCAGAGCAACGATCATGTTGTAGAATCCCTGAATCGGCGGATAGGTCGGAGCATCTCCGTTGTGATCTGCCTTGTAAGCCTCAGACAGTTCCTGCCAGGTCTCGTCCGGGCAATTGACATCCAGCATGTTGTATGCATAGGTGCCTTCCGCGGTCTCGCCTGCGATCTCCAGGAATCCTGCGCCCATAGCTGAGAAGGTTGCACAGATCTGCTCTCCGCTTTCCACAGCACCACGCTCCACCAGTTCCTTGCAGACCTTGGAGGCTTCCTCTGTACGGCAGCCAAGCCAGAAAGCGTCAGCGCCCATGTTCATAGCCTGAACAGCCAGCGGGCCGCAGTCGATGGTTCCTGTCGGAACTTCCACAGCGCCAAGGTATTCCGGAACTTCCTGTGCAAATCTATCCACGGTTGCTGCCTGAGCGGTGTCATCCGGTGAATAGAACATCACGAGCTTCTCATAGCCCTTTGCAGCCATCCATTCCTTGCACAGTTCCAGGTCAAGGATTTCGGAGTCGCCCATATATGCGCAGATATACGGAGCATACTCATCCAGTGCGGAAGACACATAGGATCCGATGTTCGGGATGTGCTCTTCATAAAGAACCTGAGCTTCTGCTTCACAGACCGGAGCAGCCACACAGCCGCCGATGAACAGCGCCGTATCCTGGAGCTGGGTAATATACTGCATCCCCTTCTGCGGATCAAATTCCGTATCGTAGGGAACGATCTTAACCGGAACGCCTTCAATGCCGCCTGCCTCATTGATCTTCTCAGCAGCATAGTTGGCTGCCCAGATTGCCGGCTCACCAACGAAGGACACCGGACCGGTGATTGCGGAAAGAACCGGGATCTCCCATTCCGTTACAGCAACTGCGCCGCCTTCAGCGCCGTCTTCTGCAGCAAATGCGAACCCTGCCATCAGGCTGGAAAGCATCATTACTGCAATCACAATTGCCAAAACCTTTTTCATAAATTTTCTCCTTTCACATAAAATAAGCTTATTTTATATGTTCTGTACCCGCGGTACAGTTCATATCTGCAGCAGGCCGGCCGCAAACGCCGGCACCCGGATCAGACTGTTTCCCGGGCCTTCTTCTTAAACAGTCCCTTGAAGAAATTCTTCACCGACAGGATCATCTTTCTGGTGACCAGTCCCTCCGGCCGCAGCATCAGGACGATGATCAGAAGTCCTGCAAAGATATAGTTACTCAGCTTCTGGACTGCTTCCGGCATGTAGACATTGATGCTCCACAGAAGCGGTGCGGAAATGATGACGCCCCACTGGGTGAATCTGCCGCCCACGAACAGCATGGTCATGACATTCAGAAGGAATGTGAAGCTGAAGGTTCCCGGATAGATCACCCGGATGTTGAAGGCGAAGACCGCTCCGCCCACTGCGGCAAATACCGAGCTTAAGGTCAGGGCGATGACCGTCATTTTCCGGGTATCCACGCCCAGGGTCTGGGCCATCTGGGGATCCGTCGCAATGGCTTCCCAGGCCCTTCCGATCCGGGAGTTGAACAGCCGGTACAGGAATGCTCCGAATATGATCAGGATGATGATCGCGAACCACGGAAGCGCCGGAACCTTTGCGATTCCCCGGAGGCCTCTGGTGCCGCCCAGAAAATCGATATTCTTGATGATCGACTGTATGATAAAGATCAGCGCCATGGACGATATGGCCGTTACGATGCCATTCGTCCGGGCAAATCCCAGGGCGGGGATAAATCCGAAGATCAGTCCTGTGATGATGGCCGCGATAATGCACAGCCAGAAATTCAGTCCGAAGGTCTTGCTCAGAAATCCTGCCGTATAGCCGCCGATGGCCATGACGTAAACCGTTCCGTTATACAGAAGGCCGGCACGGAAAGGAATCAGAGCGCCCCATACGACCAGTATATAAACGATAACCAACGTAATAAAATATGCTAAGCCTGATGACATGTCCGTTCCCTCCCTTCTAATTCTTTGCCTTCCGGGCAAACAGTCCGTTCGGCTTGATGATAATGATGACCATCATGAAACCGTAGAAAATCGCCTCTGCCCATCTGCCGGGAAGATACGCCAGCGCCATGGCCTCCACCACACCCATGAGGATGGAGGAAAGGATGCCGCCCTTGATATCTCCCTGTCCCGCGAAGAGCATCAGGATAACCGCCTTGGTGGCGAAGCTGTCGCCCATTTCCGCGTTGCAGTAGCCCAGGCACATGATGCAGATGACGCCGATGCAGGCAGCCAGAAGTCCCGCGATCAGAAAGCCCAGCACGCCGGTCTTGCCGAAGGGAACGCCCAGCATCTTGGCGACCCTGAGGTTCTGGGCCATGGCCCGCATGGCACGGCCTTCCGAGCTCTTGAACAGATAGGTGGAAATGATGATGGCGATCACGACGCAGGCGACCAGCGCCACAATACTTGCCACAGACACTGTGATGGCTCCCACCTGGAATTTCGTCGTGAAGATCTTCATTTCATCATTGAAGCTTAAGACCTGTCCGGAATTAAAGAAGTTGACGATCAGCTCGGACAGAATGATGCCGATTCCCATGGCCAGTACGATGGTCTCCAGGTCGGCTCCTCGTTTGGACAGCGGCCGGAACAACGGTTCCGAAAGCACGGTCACCAGGACGCCCGCTGCGAACATGGCCAGAAATGCCAGCCAGGGCATGCCCGTTTTATTATAGACCAGCCAGCCGACGGCCATGGTAAAAATACAGGTATGTGAAAAACCGTGATGCACCACATTGCGGACCAATGTGATCAGGTTCATTCCCAGAACCAGCAACGCATAGATGCCGCCGGTGGAAAGACCGCTTACTAATTGTGCCAGAAACAGTTCCATGTAATTCCTCCCTGTTTATTTGTCCGGGGATCCCCGTTATGCCCCCAGATAAGCCTTCTGTACAAAGGGATCGTCCATCAGCTCTGAAGACCTGCCGTCCATAACAGTCTTTCCGAGATCCAGCACGTAAGCTCTGTCGGAATACTGCAGAGCCTTTCTGGCGTTCTGCTCCGCCAGAAGGATCGTAAATCCCTTTTCATTTCTTAACTGCACCAGTGTTTTGAAAATATTGTCCACGTACAGCGGAGAAAGGGCCAGGCTCAGCTCGTCCATCAGAAGAAGCTTGGGGCCTCCGATGATGGATCTGCCGATGGCAAGCATCTGCTGTTCTCCGCCGGAGAGGGTTCCCGCCTTCTGCCACTGCCGTTCCTTCAGCCTCGGGAAATAGGAGAAGATCATTTCCAGATTGGAGTTGAAATCCACCTTATGATGGTACACGCCCATCTGCAGATTCTCCATGACTGTCATCTCCGACAGCATGCCCCGGCCTTCGGGAACCACCGAGATCCCGGACTGGATGATCTGATCCGTCCGCATTTTCGTGAGTTCTTTTCCGTCAAACTGTATCGAACCGGTCTTTGCCTTCATCAGTCCTATGATGGTATTGACCATGGTGCTCTTGCCGGCGCCGTTGGCTCCCAGGACCGCTACGATCTCTCCCTGCTTCACTTCCAGATCGATCTTCTTTACCGCGCAGATCGGTCCGTAATAAACACTGAGATTTTCTATTTTTAATAATGTATTAGTCTGTTCCAAGATATGCTTCCACCACCTTTGGATCCTTCTGGACTTCTTCCGGAGTCCCTTCCGCGATCTTCTCTCCAAATTCGATTGCTGTTACTCTGTCCGAAGTCCGGGTCACGAGCTTGACGTCATGGGCGATCAGAATGATCGTGATTCCCTGCTTCTTGACTTCTCCGATGATCCGTTCCATCTGCTCGGATTCTTCCATACCCATACCGGAGGTCGGCTCATCCAGCAGAAGGAGTTTGGGTTCCATGGCCATGGCCCTTGCAATCTGAAGAAGCTGCTGGTCCGCCCAGGCCAGTTCCCCTGCCATCTTGGCTGCTTTGTCCTGGATCCCGACGAATTCCAGCAGATTCATGGCGTATTCTTCGATGGCCTTTTCCTGTTTGCTTTTCACAAACGGAACATGGAAGAAGGTGCCTCCGATATCCAGCTTTGTCCTGCCGTATCTGCCGGCTTCCACATTCTCCAGGACACTGAGTTTGTCCATGGTCTTGGGGATCTGGAAGGTTCTGGAAATGCCCTTCTGTGCAATCAGATTGGGCTTGAGCCCGGAGATATCCTCCCCGCGGAAAATCACATTCCCGCTGGTGGGGGCGTAGACGCCGCTGATCACATTGAAGCAGGTGGTCTTTCCGGATCCGTTCGGGCCGATCAGGCCATGTACAATCCCCTCTTCCACATCAATGCTCAGACCCTGGATCGCCTTCACTCCACCGAAGTACTTACATACATTTTTCAATGAGAGTATTGTTCCCAATTCACCGCCTCCTAACCTCTGATACGTTCAATATATGCTTTCGCAAATTCAATTGCCGCTTCACAGTGTTTGTGTTCCTCGTCCCGGATATCGCTGCACAGCCAGCTGCCGTTGGCCTTCGCGAATTCGATCAGGAATTCCTTTCCCTTATCGGCTGACGCCTGGTCATTCCCGTAGATTTCTCCCAGAAGAAGCAATACCGCATTGACCGGGCCGCAGGTTCCCTGGGCCCTCATTCCGCCTCCGAAATAGGTTCCCATCCGTTTGGCCTCTTCCTCGCTGATCCCCAGGATCCGGCAGTTTGGCATCAACGTTCTCTGAAAACAGTTCAGATGCTCCGGCTCCCCCGGTTTTCTTTCCGGTGCGCCCAGCCATTCCACCGCATTCAAATCCAGCATTTTACTTCCCCCATTCCTTTGTGATGAAAGTAATTTGTTACAATCAAAGCCTGCCTGTAACGGCAATTTTTGTGTATTTTCGTGTTAAATGTAGCATTTTCCCCTGTCTTTTGCTATAATTCGTTTCGTTAAATCTGTTAACCTTTTAGTTAAAGAGGTGCATCATGACTTATCTGCAGACCCAGTATTTTCTTCATGTAGCGGAAACAAAAAGCATCACCAAAACATCCGCCGACCTGTATGTTTCCCCTCCCGCCATCAGCAAACAGATCATGCTGCTGGAGGAGGAACTGGGCCTGAAGCTGTTCTACCGCGGCTCCCGGGGAATGGAACTGACCCCCGCCGGGGAGATCATGTACAATCATTTTTCCAACCAGAAGACCGCCTTTGACTCCGCCTACACCAAGGCCAAAAGCGTTTCGGCCGAAAATGTCAATGTTCTTCATCTGGGCGTGCTGGCAAAATGGCATCTCTGGGATGAATTTCACCAGATCCGTCAGTATATGAAGGATTCTCCCTGCCATGCGGATGTGGAATTCCATTCCTGCTTCAACCCCGGCGGAGACTCCAAGCTGGAAAAGGGGGAACTGGACGCGGTGATCTGCCTGGCCAATGATATTCTGATCTACGCCCAGTCCCATGAACTGAAATTCCGGGAGATTGCCCGGATCCCCAAGGTGTTTCTGTATTCTGTGGACAGCCCGGTGGCCAGAAAGCCCGGCCTGGAACCGGCGGATTTCCGTGATCTCCCGCTGCTCACCCTGTCCTCCAAGGTTGCCATTGACGCCCATCAGAATAATATGAACCTGTGTCACCGGCTGGGGCTGCAGCCCAATGTGATCTTCAAAGATACCCTGGAAGATGTGCTGATGGCGGTGGGCATGAATGAGGGGTTCTTCATCTGCGATTCCTGGCTGAATCCTCTGAAGCTTCCGGACATGCGGCATCTGA
>JAFUBX010000122.1 GCA_017459985.1 Parasporobacterium sp. | reverse complement strand
GCTTAAAGGCCGAATAATCAATCGTTGTTTCTCTTTCAACGGGATAGCCCCTGGGGGCTATCCCGCTTCTCCTTATGAAGTTTAGGGTTTCCGGCAGTCACAGAAAGGACGAAAGACCATGTCCCATACCGTAAATAAACGTAAACTGCTGGGATATATGTACATGATCCCGAGTCTGGTGATCCTGATTGTATTTGTCATATATCCGGTATTATATGGATTTGTCACCAGTATGTATGACTGGGACTGGGTCGCGGGAATTGATAAGAAGCTCTTTGTAGGGCTGGGAAATTATCTGGCGATCTTTAAGGACGGCCTTTTCTGGAATGCCCTGAAAAACACCATTCTCTTCGCGGTTCTGTCCCTTCTGGTGGAATTTGTCCTGGGTCTGTGCTGCGCCATGCTGTTATATAAGATCAGAAAAGGAGGCGTGATCTTCCGCACCATCCTGATCTTCCCGCTGACGATCTCCGACATGGTGGCGGCGATCATGTGGAGAATGATGCTGGATCCCTCCTCCGGTGTGGTAAACCAGCTCCTCCGTTCCATCGGACTGAAGCCGGTGGACTGGCTGGGAAATTCCCATATCGTGATCTTTACCCTGGTGCTGGTGGAGATCTGGTGGATGACCGGCAATATCACCCTGATCATGCTGGCCGGGCTGCAGAGCATGCCCATTGAGCAGCTGGAATGCGGCCAGATCGACGGGGCAAACGGATGGCAGCGGTTCCGGTATCTGCAGTGGCCCCATCTGCGTTCCTTCGCGGAATCCGCCCTATCCCTGCGGATGATCGACCTGCTGCGGGTATTTGCCATCGCCTGGGCTGTGACCCAGGGCGGCCCCAACCGGGCGTCGGAGGTGTCCCAGCAGTATATTTACACCAACGGTCTGGGAGGCTATCTGGATATCGGCTATTCCATTGCCATGGCAATCCTGTTCTCCGTTTTTGTGGTGATCATAGTTGCTGTTGTCAAGAGAATCATACGGATAGGAGCGGACGAATGAAACGAAGAACAAGACAGGATATTATCCGCTACGTGCTGATCATCGTAATCTGCGCATTTTTCGCATTTCCGGTGATCTGGGTATTTGTGACTTCTCTGAAAAAGCCCATTGACGCCACGTCCTTTTTCCGGTTTACCATTCCGCCGAAATTTGAGAATTATCTGGATGCCTGGACAAATTCGGGATTCAGCAAGGCCTTTATGAATACCCTTCTGATCTCCGTTTTCACGGTGGCGATCTCTTTGTTCGCAGGTTTTTTAATGGCCTACGCGATCATGCGGTCCCCCATCAGCAGCCGGATCCGGAAATTCTTTTTCAATGGCGTCTACAGCATGCGGATTATCCCGGAAATGGTGTTTCTGATCCCCTTGTATATCCTGTATCAGGAAACGAAGATGTATGACACCATCCTCGGACTGATCCTGGCATTTCAGGTGCTGACCCTGCCCTACTGCATCATGCTGCTGTGTAATTTCATCCGGGATATCCCGGCGGATCTGGAGTGGGCGGCCCGGCTGGACGGCTGTACGGAGGCCAAAGTCATGTCCCGGGTGGTTCTGCCCCTTTGCATGCCGGGAATTGTGACCAGCGGGATCCTGGCCTTTATTTCCGTATGGACCGCGCTGATGTTCCCACTGGCGCTGGCCTATTCCAGAGCCACGACGGTGGCGGTCACCATATCCATTTTCAAGGGCTACGGCTCCTTTAACTGGCCAGTCATGGCTGCTGCCTCCATGATCATCACGATTCCACAGATCCTGCTGTTTGCGTTCTGCAACAAATATCTGATCTCCGGATACACCATGGGCGCGGTAAAGGAGTAACAGCGCCGAAAAAACCGCGTCCGGGAAACCGTTCTGCAGGAAAGCATCATTTCAGGAGGATCATATGAATCCAAATTCCATCATCTGTCTGGGAGACAACTGCATTGACCGTTATGAAGTGCCGGTCAGACGCCGGTTTGTGGGAGGCAACGGCGTCAATACCGCTGTTTTTGCCGCGGCCACCGGATGCCGGACGGCCTACGCCGGGGCTGTGGGAGACGACGACGGCGGCCGGGCAGTCCGCCGGAAGCTGCAGGAGAAGGGGATCGACGTTTCCATGATTCAGGTCTATCCTTCGGAAACCGCATGGACGGATGTGACCTTCGAAGAAAATGAACGGGTTTTCGGCGAGGAATTTTACGACACCGTCAGAATGTTCCGGATCACGGATGATGTTCTGGCTTACCTGAATCAGTTCGGGATCATCCACAATACGTTTCTGGGCGGGACAGAGAGCCAGCTGGAGCGGATCCGCCGGCACTGCCCCGGACAGATTTCCATGGATTTCGGAGAACGCTATAACGAAGAGTTTCTGGAGCTGTGTCTGCCCTTCGTGGATATTGCCTTTTTCTCCACGGATTCCGGAGATGTAGAGGAAGCGAAACGCTTCGTAAAGAGCATGCACCGGCGGGGCCCCTCCCTGGTCATAGAAACCATGGGAAAATACGGCGCAGTCTGTTCGGCAGATGGGACCGGATGTTTGTCGACGGCGTCTTTGTCTGAGAGTCCATCGCCCGGAACGCCCATATTCGAGTCCGCCAGGAACATTGAGATCGTGGACACACTGGGAGCGGGCGACACCTTTATCGGAACATTTCTGGGAGAATACGCACAGGGACAAAGCCCTGCCGTCTGCATGAAAAAGGCCACCGATGCTGCGGCGGCCAGTTGTATGCGTTTCGGCGGATTTGACGGATGTGAGATCTGAGGGACGAGCGGGCGGTCACGTCAGCTCAGATACAGGTCCAGATCATCCGCATTATAGATCTGAATGGAATAATAAAGCGGCTTCCCCAGATCATCGATCAGGCTGTCCTTAAACTGGATCAGGGGGCTGTTTTTTTTCACTCCCAGAAGCTGCGCTTCGTCTGCCTTTGCTCTGCACAGCGTCAGGATCCTGGATCTGTAATGGATGGACAATCCCCGTTGATCGATCAGGATATGAAACAAGGAACCGTTCAGATCTTCGGAGATCAGGAAATTCAGTTTTTTGGAATAATAATTGGTTTCAAGGGAAATCGGAACGTCATCCACAAAACGCAGTCTCCTGGAACAGACCACCGGTTCATCTTCCTTGGCTTCCAGGAAATCCCGGATGCTTTTCTCCGGAGTCACCAGTTCCACTTTGATCACCTGGGTTTTCGGTGTCTTTCCCAGCATTTCCCAGGTCTTGGTAAATCCGATCTGATCATCCGCCTTGAACTTGGTCTTCGGCGAAGTAATAAAAGTTCCCTTGCCCTGTTTCCGAATCAGGATCTCCTCTGCTTCCAGGGATTCCATGGCTTTCCGGATGGTGATCCGGCTGACTCCAAATTCTTTGGCCAGATCCAGTTCCGATGGAAGCTTCTCGCCCTTTTTCAGGTTCCCGAACCGGATATCAAAAAGAATCTGTTCCCGGACTTGATTATACAAGGGAACAGAACTATTATTATCAATTGTATGCATATTACCACCCCCGATGTTTATAATACTATACAAGTCAAAGGAACTCAATAGGGTTGCTAAAGGAAAGGAGATTTCTGATGGTCTCACAGAAAAAACTAGAGGCAGTTGTATTTGATATGGATGGCGTAATTCTGGATTCGGAGCGGGCTCTGATGGAAATCTGGGAAGAGGTGGCCGAAGAGATCTCTCTGCCCGGAATCCGGGAGGTCTATATCAGATGCTGCGGAACGACCCATGAGACCACGGGGCAGATCCTCCGGGACGCCTACGGCCCGGATTTTCCGTTCGAAGAGCTGGACGCGAAGGTCTATGCGCTGCGGGACCAAAGATACCGCAGCGGACTTCCCGTCAAATCCGGCATCCGGGAGCTTCTGGAAGGATTAAGGGAACTGGGGATCCGGATCGCCCTGGCCACCTCCACCGAGGGAGACCGGGCCGCCCGTCAGCTGGAGGCGGTCGGACTTCTTTCTTATTTTGATTTGGTGATCAGCGGGGAAATGGTACAGCGCAGCAAACCGGATCCGGAGATCTTCCTGCTTGCCATCGATCAGCTGGATGTTCCGGCGGATCAGACGATGATTATCGAGGATTCCTTCAATGGGATCCGGGCTGCCGGCCGTACCGGGGCGGAAGCAGTTATGGTCCCGGATCTGAAACAGCCGGACGAAGAGATCCGCCGGCTGTGTGATTATGTATTTCCCTCTCTCCTTGAAGTTCTGGCGCATGTCAGAAAGCGTCAGAGTCAGGATTTCCATTCATAGGCAAGGGCTCCGGAAGGACACAGGTCGATGACCCGCGCGATCTCCTTCGCCGGTGCCCCAGTCAGATCCACCCAGGGCTTCCGCCTCGGATCGAACACCTTGATATTTGCCTTCCAGCATTCGCTGGCATGGGTACAGGCCTCTGCGTCCCAGAACACTCTGATCTCATCCGTTTCATAGATCCTTGTCCATTTCTTTTCCATCGTTTCTTCCCCCATTGTTTCGTTCACCCGGGTCCTTACCTTCCGGGCTTTTTGTTCGCCCGCTGATTTCGGCTGTTGGTCAAGCCCTGTCTTACAAGCTTCGGCCCGATTGTATCATACTGTTCTGTGAAATCAAAGGATCCGCATAATATCCCGGCGGATAATATCATGTGGAAAACGGAAACTTCGAAAACGCATGAGTCAGTGACCCGCGAACGGAAGGTCGGCGGTGAAAAAATCCTTCACTTTCCATACCTGATCTTCTGCAAAAATGGCATTTGGGGCAAAAAACGGGGTCTTCTGCACCCTGGGTGGGTGCCTTCCTGCTTTTGGAGGTGCCGTAAAGTCCATGCCGCCGTTGACTTTATCCATACCTTCTTCCGTCATACCATTTGGGACCATCCAGGAAATAATTGCCATTCACTATCCCTGTCATTTTTACGATAACAGGGATAGGATTTCCCAATAATTTCATATATAGTCCAGTTCAGGTTCTCTTTTACCGCGCAATTCGGACTGTATATAAAAAAACCGCCAATTACTATCCCTGTTTTCCGGATCAGCGCAGGGATAGTAATTGGCAATTATTGCGCTGATCACCCAAAGTCCTTCGGACTGCACAGATTCCCGTACGTGTATTTCTGAAAAAACGCATCCGTATGCTCTCAAATCCGGAATTCACTGTGGCAGATGCTTCTGCCTGTAGTGTATCCGCTATCTTTTATTATTCTCGATTTTAGAATACAGAAACCTGCTCCTGTCTCCGTAATCAAACATGATTCCGGAAAAGAGAATACAGAAGAGCCCGGAATGTATCCGCAATCGTATAAAATCCTTCAAAAGAGAATACATCGTTCTCATTCTGTATCCGTAATCAGGCATTCTTTTCGATAAGCGGATACATTTAAAGACAGCTGTCTCCGCAATTTACCATTTCCGGAAAATAACGGATACAAAGCCGCCGGCATCTGGATCAGGCGATTCACTCAAAATGCACTTCAGTGGATGACGGAAGGCCTGGTATGGAATTTACAGGCTTTTCAGAATTTACCTTCCGGATTTCCGGCATAGATTGCGGAAGATGATCACCCACCATGGGTACAGAAGCGCAAAAAAACGGAAGGTCGGCGACAAAGAATCCTTTATTCTCCACACCCGACCTTCCGTTCTCATCAGACGCAGCGCAACGAGTCAGTTCACTCCAGGCTGCAGTCCGTCAATTACTGTCAATTGTTCATAAATTGTCAGCTCACTCCACGCTGCAGTCCGTCAGTTCATAGACTGTCGGCTGATCGAAGGGGGCGCCCATCATCTCTGCCACCATTTCATCATAGAAACCGCTTCCTACGATGGGGTCCACGCCATCCGCATTTGCGCCGGCATCAATGACCACATTTCTGGAGACGCAGTTTGTAAACTGAGTGACCGGGATGCCGAACATCTCATCCTCATAACCGCCGGCGTAACCTGTGATTCCGCCAATCCAGAAGCAGTCGTCACCAGCTGTGATCGTCACGTTCTCTGCCACACAGTCAGAAAACTCTTCTGCGCCGAAGCCGCACCCGGAGATTCCGCCCAGGCCGTAGCAATTGCTGCCTGCTGTCACGGAACCGGTTGCTACACAGCCGGCAACAGAAGTCAGTTCCAGTCCTCCGCCGACAATACCGGCATTGGCTGTGCCGTCGGGAATCACGATATCCGCAGTGGCTTTGCAGTCCGTGATCAGGCTTCCCATTCCTGCGGCGACAATTCCGCCATACATGCCTTCCTCACTCAGTTCTGTTGCAAATGCATTGACGGAGCCATTTTCCAGCGTCACATCATAGACGACGGAACAATAAGCGTATCCCACAACATCGGCTGCCATCGTTGTTCCGGTAACTTCCGCATTTTCCAGGGTGAAATATCCGATCTTGGACTCTGCAATACAACCGAACAGTCCCAGTGCATACCCTTCCGGCTGATCAATCGACAGATTGCGGATCGTATGGCCGTTTCCATTGAAATTTCCGGTGAAGGCATAGTCCGGATCCGGAATTTCCTGTTCTTCTTCCTCTTCTCCGGACGGAACAAAGGACCCGATCGGCGTCCATTCGATCCCCTCCAGATCAAGATCCGCCATCAGAATATAATCGGCGGAAAGATTGTCATTGATGGCCTGCAGTTCCTCGACGGTAGAAATCGCAATCTCCTCCTCTGCCGGGTCCGGATCCACCTGATTCCACCATGCCGCAGCTGCTTCCGGAGCTGCATCGGATTTTACATAGCTGATCACACCATCTTCCGAATAGAAGGTCAGAACCATCTCGCCGGCTTCATTTTCCAGGAGGGTGTAATCCGCAGCTTCTGCCTCGAATTCATAATTGCTGTAGGCAACATAGATGCCTGCGCCATCCCCTTTTTCTCCGTTATCAAATGCATAGGCCTCAAAATCTGCCGTCTGGGTTCCATTCATAAATGTGTCGCCGTGGCCATTCTCATCAAGAGTAAAGAACAGCTCGACGCCTTCAAACTCTTCGCCCATTTCACTCAGATCCGCAACCCAGGTTCCGATGAATCCCAGATCGCTCAGCTGCGCCAGAGCCTCCGGCGCATGGGCCGAATAATCCATATTTTCCAGGCAGAACAACCCGATCACATTCTGAATCGTCTGCGCATCCGCCTCCGCATCAATCCCGGCGCTCAGCCAGTACGCGTAAGGTCCGGTAAAATATCCCTGCAGCTCTTCCAGATCCCGGCCATAACGGAATTCAATATGATAAGTCTCCGCCATGGTATCATCCCGGAGGAAGAAATAATTGAATTCGCCGGCTTCGTCAGTACTTTGGTATACATCGCAGGGGAATGCCACATCAATCTCCTGTCCCATGTAATTCATGGACTCGCCTTCCCCGATATTGTACTGTCCCAGATACTCATAGGTATGGGTCTCGCTGGAGCCATCGGTTTTCGTCGTTGTGATCGTATCGTCCCGGAATGTAAATGACTGGACATCATTGATATACCAGCAGTCAAATGCCATTCCGCCGTCAGCAAAGGCTTCGATGGCTTCCTCGCCGTACAGTTCGGAGCTGATCGATCCCTGAAGGCCTGCCGCCGTCGCTGCAGCATTTTCTTCTCCCACAATCGCTGCAATGTAATCGTACCAGACCTGAGCGTATTCTTCACTCAGGATCACTTCAAACAAATTGGTGTAAGTTGTTCCGTTCTCTCCGGCAATCTCCGGAAGAATTCCCACAGAAGACTGCGGCTCCTGCACCGGTTCCTGCGCGCCGGCAAACGAAACGATGCTTGCGGACAGGGCCAATGCCATTAATAATGAAATAATTTTTTTCATCACTGCTCCTCCACTTGAAATAATCAAAATCATTGTTTGGTTTGTGGTTAGCTTATGCTAACTTCACATTTGATTATTATAGTTTTCTTCTGTGGAATGTCAATTCGCAGATCTTTTCTATTATTGACAACTCCCTATGTTCTCTCAGATGGATTTTCCGTGATATTTGTTTGCATACGATTAGCTTTCGCTAACTATATAATCGGAAACAGGGTTGTCAAACGCAGTTTCCGCCGGAACGCAATATTGTATTATTTCATGTCAGGTCCTGTTCGAACCGCATTTTTTCCGGATTTGCCGGTACTCCGGCGGGATACGTTCCATTAAAGCAGGCTGTGCAGAAGCTCTCCCCGGACCGCCCCGGCGCCAGCATCCCTGCATGTTCCACCGAAAGAAACCCCAGCGAATCCGCGTCGATCAGATCCCGGATCTCTTCCACCGTATGGGTGCAGGCGATCAGCTGCCCCCGGGAATCGATATCCGTTCCATAATAGCAGGGATTCAGAAACGGCGGGGAGGAGATCCGGACGTGGACTTCGCCGGCCCCCGCTTCCTTCAGCAGGGAAACGATCTGCCGGCTGGTGGTTCCCCTCACAATGGAATCATCGATCAGGATCACCCGTTTCCCCTTCAGCACAGACCGGACAGGGTTCAGTTTCAGGCGGACCATCTGGCTTCGCTGCATCTGATCCGGGGCAATGAAGGTTCTTCCGATATATTTGTTCCGGATCAGTCCGATCTCAAAGGGGATCCTGGATTCGGCCGCATACCCCAGGGCCGCATCCAGGCCCGAGTCCGGGACGCCTACCACCACGTCCCCCTCTACGGGATGCTCCTGAGCCAGATATTTCCCCGCCAGCTTCCGGCTTTCATGTACCGGAATTCCTTCGATGACCGAGTCCGGCCGGGCAAAATAGATCAGTTCGAAAACGCAGAGTGCCCTGCTGCATGTGCCGCAATGCTCCCGGATGCTCCGGACCCCTGCCCGGTCAATGATCATGATCTCTCCCGGCTCCAGATCCCTCTGGTATTCGGCGCCGACCGCATCCAGGGCACAGGTCTCGGAGGCAAAAACATGACACCCATCCTCCGTGATCCCATAGCACAAAGGCCGGATCCCCCGGGGATCCCTGCAGGCGATCAATTTGGCGGGAGAAGACATGACCAGAGAATAGGCCCCTTCCAGCTCCTCCATTGCCCGGCAGACTGCCTCTTCGATCGATCCGCACTGCAGCCGTTTCTGTGTGATGATGTAAGAAATCACCTCGGTATCGCTGGTCGTCTGAAAAATGCAGCCCTTCAGTTCCAGCCGGCGCCGGAGTTCCCAGGAATTGGTCAGGTTTCCATTATGGCAGAGCGCCAGCTGCCCTTTGATGTGCTTTACCAGCATGGGTTGCGCATTCAGGGCCGAACTGTCGCCGCTGGTGGAATACCGGACATGGCCGACACTGATCTGCCCCTCTCCCAGGGCGGTCAGTCTCTCCCGGTCAAACACTTCATGAACCAGTCCCAGATCCTTGCAGCTTCGGATGACCCGTTCTTCATTGACGGCGATACCTGCGGATTCCTGCCCTCTGTGCTGAAGAGAAAACAGTCCTGTATAAGCGACCTGCCCAACCTCCCGCTTCACCGGCGACCAAACGCCGAAAACTCCGCATTCCTCATGTATTTCCCGCACTGCTCTGCTCCCTCCTTTTTTGCCGTACCGGCATTGCGTGCCTCCTTAACATGCAAAAAGAGCAACAGCAGTAAGCGCCATTGCTCTTTCAACAGCTTTCACTTTATCACGTTCTTTTCCGGAAGTAAATGTTTTCTTCTCTAATCCGAAAAATCCTGTTGTCGATGTACTTCGTCGGAATCTAACATTGGCACGACCCGGAAGCAGATGCATTTCGCCGAACGCCCACTTTCACATACATTGACAGCTGCGGACAGCGCTTTTATAATAGCGGCAGTTTAACAGATGAAAGCAGGCGAGATCATGAATTTTATTTTTATTTCCCC
Organism: Parasporobacterium sp.; assembly: GCA_017459985.1. Classification (GTDB taxonomy): domain Bacteria; phylum Bacillota; class Clostridia; order Lachnospirales; family Lachnospiraceae; genus RGIG5612. The sequence goes on along the minus strand of JAFUBX010000122.1, from coordinate 4,102 downwards.
ATATTTTCCGCATACTTACTGGCAGTTCTGCAACCGGCTGCGCCGGAACGGAGTGAATGTCCTCGGAATCGGGGACGCTTCCTATGACAGTCTGGAGCAGTCCCTGAAGGAATCCCTTACCGAATACTACCGGGTGGACTCTCTGGAAAACTACGACGAAGTCTACCGGGCGGTCGCCTATTTTGCCTTCCACTACGGAAAGCCGGACTGGCTGGAATCCAACAATGAGTACTGGCTGGAGCAGGACGCCCGGCTGCGCACGGATTTTCACATTACAACCGGGATCCAGGCGGACGAGATCAGTTCCTGGAAACACAAATCCGGTATGAAGCCGGTTTACCAGAAGGCCAAAATCCCCACTGCCCGGTGCCACGCCGTCAGCACGATCACGGCTGCCCGAAAGTTCATCCGGGAGAACGGCGGATACCCGGTCATCGCCAAACCGGACGTCGGGGTCGGCGCCTCCAATACCTGGAAGCTGGAGAATGACGCGGATCTGTCCGCGTTCTTTCAGGAAAAGCCGGAGGTGCCCTATCTGATCGAAGAATTTGTGGAGGGGGACATCTTCTCCTACGACGCCGTTGTTGACTCCCAATGTAAACCGCTCTTTGAATCCATGACGGCCTGGCCGCCCTCCATCGCGGACATCGTCAACCACGATCTGGACCTGGCGTATTATGTTGCTGCCGCGGTGCCCGCCCCGCTCCGGAAGCTGGGAAGGGCTGCCCTGAAGGCATTCAATGTCAGGAGCCGCTTTGTGCATCTGGAATTTTTCCGGCTGACAAAGGCCAGAAAAGGCCTTGGAGAGGTGGGCGACTACGTTGCCCTGGAGGTCAATATGCGGCCCGCCGGAGGATACACGCCGGATATGATGAATTTTGCCCATTCCACGGATGTGTATCAGATCTGGGCGGATATGGTGACCGCAGACCAGAGACTCCTCCCGGACAGCAAGGATCACCACTGGTGCGTTTACGCCGGCCGGAAGGACTGGTTCGAATATGTCCACACTCATGAGGAGATCCTGGAGAAATACGGAAGCCGCATCGTGATGTGCGAGCGGATGCCGGAGCTGATGTGGGCGACCATGGGCAATCAGATGTATACGGCCCATGCGGCCAGCGAGGAAGACGCCCTGGAATTCATCCGGTTCATTCAGGAGCGGAGATAAGCGGTTTTGCGATCAATTTCCGCTTCATCCGGGAACGGTGATAGCAGACCTGAACTGCCGGGGATATTCCCATCTGCATTTCAGGTTTGCTTTTTTACTGCACTTGATTAAAATTCTTCTTTTCTAATCCTTCTATTTGTTATAAACTAAGAGCCAAATACATTTGTTATTTAATTAGGAGGAAAATATGAAAAAGCTAATCGTAATCGCACTTGCTCTTATGCTGCTGATCGCAACCCCTGTCTTCGCAGAGGAAGCAATCCCCGGAGTGGAAGACGGCGTACTGACCGTTGCCATGGAATGTGCCTACGCTCCCTACAACTGGGCCCAGTCCGATGACTCCAACGGAGCTGTTCCGATCAAGGATTCTCTGCTGTATGCCAACGGCTATGATGTTATGACCGCTAAGGCGATCTGTGAAGCCAACGGCTGGGATCTGGAAGTTCTGCAGCTGGATTGGGATTCTCTGATCCCCGCTGTACAGTCCGGCATCTGTGACGCTGTCATCGCCGGCCAGAGTATGACCTCAGAACGTATGGAAGCCGTTGATTTTGCAGGCCCGTATCTGTATGCCACCATCGTCTGCCTGACAAAACAGGACAGCCCCTTCGCAGAAGCCAAGGGAATCTCCAATCTGAAGGGCGGCACCTGCACCAGCCAGAGCGGAACCATCTGGTATGATTCCTGCCTGCCTCAGATCCCGGAAGCACAGATCGGCATGCCGGCAGAATCCGCACCGGCAATGTTAATGGCATTGGAATCCGGAATGGTGGATTTCGTCTGCACGGATATGCCGACCGCCCAGGGTGCGCTGATCGCTTATCCGGATCTGGTCATCCTTGATTTTGCGGGAAGCGGAGATGATTTTGAAGTTTCCGACGAAGAGGTCAACATCGGCATTTCCATTCAGAAGGGAAATACCGCGCTGGTGGATGCTGTCAACAGCTATCTGAGCGACAAGACCGCAGAGGATTTCAATCAGCTGATGCAGGAAGCCATCAAGATCCAGCCGCTGAGCGAAGAAGAATAATCGAATAAGGATGTGCAACTATTATGTTTTCACAGCTTCTTTCTGATATTGGCAGTCTCTGGGAAAAATACGGGACGGTATATCTGACAGGAATTGCCAATACATTAATCTTAGCAGTCACCGCCACATTGATCGGCTGTATCATCGGATTTTTCTGCGGCATTCTGCAGACGATCCCGTACAATTCCAACGACAATGTGTTCAAACGCTTTGTACTGAAGCTGATCCGGATCATCATCCGGGTCTATGTGGAAGTTTTCCGTGGCACGCCCATGATCCTGCAGGCCGTATTTATTTATTACGGCCTGCCGTATTTCTTCAATGTGGCATTCAAGGATATCTGGACCGTCAGCATCATCGTCGTTTCCATCAATACCGGCGCGTACATGGCAGAATCCGTCCGCGGCGGAATCATGAGTATCGATGTGGGCCAGTTCGAAGGCGCCAAGGCCATCGGCATGAATCACTGGCAGACCATGCTCTACGTCGTCCTGCCCCAGACGCTGCGGAACATCATGCCGCAGATCGGAAACAACTATATTATCAATGTCAAGGATACGTCCGTCATGTTCATCATCGGTTTCTCCGATTTCTTTGCAGTGCACAAAATGGTGTCCGGAGCCGTGTTCAAATATTTCCCGTCCGCTTTTATGGAAATGGCGGGGTATCTGTTCCTGACTCTGCTGGCGTCCTTCCTGCTGCGCAGAATTGAGAAAAAGATGAAGGGCAAGTCGAATTACGAGCTGGTCGGCGAGGATCAGCTGGTCCTGACTGCCGGTACCTACAGTTATCCGAAATCCAACGGATCACCCTTTGATGAGGTCAGCAAAGAGTATAAAGGAGAGACAAAATGAGCGAACACATTCTGGAAATCCGTCATCTCTCAAAAGCCTTTGGATCTCACGCCGTGCTGAAGGATATTGATTTTACAGTAGATCAGGGGGATGTGACGACCATCATCGGCGCCAGCGGCAGCGGCAAATCCACTCTGCTGCGCTGTATCAATCTGCTGGAGACCCTGACCACCGGCGAGATCTATTTCCACGGACAGGATGTTTCCAAAGGCCGCTTCAGTCCCTCCGCCTACCGGGCAAAGGTGGGCATGGTGTTCCAGAGCTTCAATCTGTTCAATAACATGACCGTGCTCGGAAACTGCATGATCGGACAGCAGAAGGTCTCCCATGTTGCGAAGGACGAAGCCCGGCAGCGCGCCATCTACTATCTGAACAAGGTCGGCATGGCGCCGTATATCAACGCCCGGCCGGATCAGATCTCCGGCGGCCAGAAACAGCGCGTGGCGATTGCCCGTGCTCTGGCCATGGAACCGGAAGTGCTTCTGTTCGATGAACCGACCTCCGCACTGGATCCCGAGATGGTCGGCGAAGTTCTGGACGTTATGAAATCCCTGGCCACCAAGGACCGGATGACCATGCTGGTCGTGACGCACGAGATGGCCTTCGCCCGGGATGTCAGCACCCACGTGGTCTACATGGCGGACGGAGTCATCGAGGAAGAAGGTCCGCCCCATAAGATCTTCACCAATCCGGAAAATCAGAAGACCCGGGATTTCCTGCGGAGGATTCTGAATGACTGATAGCCGGAAATGAACCGGCAGCCGGGCTGGACTGACCGCCATAATTGACTGATAGCCGAAGAGGCCGCCGCACTCAGCGACGACCTCTTCTTTATTTATCATGTGTTTTTCGAGATTTTTATTATCTGCATGACCTTCCCTCCCGGATGTCATGCAATTTACCGCAATGCTGCAATTTTTCGTCAGCCGCTGTCAAAAATCTCACGCAATGCTGCAATTTTTCGTCAACGGGCCCTGTTGATGGTGATTTCTGCCGAAAAACTCACGCATTGCTGCATTTTTTTGTCAAAAACAGGGTCCGCAGGAG
>JAFUBX010000121.1 GCA_017459985.1 Parasporobacterium sp. | reverse complement strand
AAGTATTAGCATTACTGGTTTCTGCAGTCATGGTATTTGCTCTGGCAATGAATGCTGCTGCAGAACCGGCAGAAGGAGAAGTTACGGTCACATTCTCCACGGGGGAGACTGCAACAGCAGTCGCAGGCGAACCCTTCGTGTTTTTCTTCCAGTGTGATGCACCGGGAGATATGGGGGAACCTGCTAAGGGACAGGAAGGTGCCGGAATCACCGTTTCCAGCGGCGAAGTTGCATATGAGAACGTTTCTCTCGGAGGACCATTCTCCTATCCGACCAGCGAGAAGGTCATCGTGACCGGATTCGATGGGGACTTTGAAGTTACGGTAGCCGATGCCGCAACCCAGATGGAGGCAACTCATACCATCTACTTTACACAGGAAGACATTGATGCCGCAGTTGCCCATGCAGAGGAAATGGCTGCACAGATGGCCAATTCCGAAGGCGGGGAGTCACCGGAGGGCGAATCACCGGAAGGCGAAGCTCCATCTGAAGAAGGACAAGCTCCGGCAGAGGGTGAGTCACCGGAGGGCGAATCACCGGAAGGCGAAGCTCCATCTGAAGAAGGACAAGCTCCGGCAGAGGGTGAGTCTGAAGGCGGCTCCGGGGAATCCGCACCCAGCGAATTCGAAGGCGTGGAATATCCGGAATTTGATATTGCCTTTACGCCATATTCATCTGAAAATGACTACACCGTGTATAATGTCAGAATGACCATGCAGGCCGGTTTCCAGGAGTTCAAGTCCTATGCTCCGGGAATCAAGACGATTCATGCCGGTATCGGTTATCTGGATCCGTTCGGAGAAGGATTCTACTACGCAGGAATTATGTATCCGGAATCATTCTCCGCACCTGAGGCAACCTATGTTTCTGACTGGATGGATGCAAATATCGGATGCAGCCTGTTCTGTATCTATCACACCAATGCCGGTGATATCTATGCATGGGACGGCATTTACGGAGCCAATGCAAAAGACCTGGCAAACTACATGTCCGGGGAAGATGCTCTGACCGCCGATGAAGTCAACGGCACTATGCCGACCCGCAGCGATGCCCTGATCAACATCGTAGCAGGCGGTACCGGCATGTTCAAGGGCGCCTACGGCGTTCTCATCGGAAGCACCTCCGGCGGCGGTATTTACGGAACGACAGAAGATATGACCCTTCCGCAGACTCTGTTCAAATATATGAAGGGTTACATCGTAGTTCCTGACGACTGTGAAAATGCTGCATTATATGAAGTGACACAGGAATTATCGGAAGAGCATGCAGATCTTGAGATCCGCAGTACCGAGTATGCAATGGTTCCTCTGACACTGCGTATGCAGCAGGGCAGCCTGGAAGAAAATGACAAAGCCGGAAGCGGAATCGGAACCCTGCTGCCTTACAATGCAGGCGCAATCACGGTTGATTATGAGGATTGTTCGGCAGCTGCAGACTATGATGTTCATAACTATGTGAACGATAACTGGCTGGCAGCATACGGCGAGCCGGAATTCATGACGATTCACATTGATGACGGAATCGTGGCAGGTGATGTATACGCATACAAGTTCTCTTATGGTACGATTCTGGATCCGTCCAGCGATTTTGCAAATACCGGTTCCGAAGAAGCAGAATTCTTCCTGATGATCGACGGAACGGATGATTTTGCAGGAGTGACCGGTATTCTCAGCGGATTTGATGTAACGGCGGATCCGGAGGGCTGGGGAATTGCAGAATATGACAATGATCTTCCGCTGTCCCATCAGACCTGGGCAGAAGGATACATGAAGGTTCCGGCAGAAAGCCCGGCTGCATTATATGGAAATGATATGATCATGGATTAACGGACCAAAAGCGGAGTGATCCGCAGGTGTTCTGAAAATTACAGCGTCCATGCTTCAGGGCCGCCCGATGGGCGGCTCTGTTGTTTTTCTTATTGTTTAATGAAAAAAAATCAATTATAGTAGTTCTGATAGTTAATTTTTGATATTTCCGGCGCGTATGAATCCTATAAGGAACCATTGTTCAGGCTTTCCGGGATTTAAGGACAGAAAGAAGAAAAACGGATATAGCGGGGAAGATTATGAAAGAGGAAGAGTATCTTGACAAAACAGTATCTGTGCGCAGGTCTTATGACACCACCGTTTCTGTGAGACGGGCGATGCCGTCCGGAAATCCGATGCCCCAGTCTCAGCCTGCGCCGACGCCCACATTCGGAAAACAGAAAAAGCCGTATACCGTATCGGTCATCATTTTGTTTATTGTGCTGGCGCTTCTGATCGCGGCGGGAGTGTTTTTCGCAATACGTTATATCAATTCCAAGGATCAGGAAGAAAACGGACAGGAGGTCGTGCAGGAAGAAACGACCACTGCCCCGCAGCCGGACGGCCAGCAGGCATCTCCCGGTGAAGTTCCAGCTGAGACGCCGGGTGAGAACAAGACCTTCCAGGCTCCTGCCGGTGTACAGATCAGCTTCGACGGTGCCGGAACAGCCAATCCGCCTGCCGTGGATGACGCCGCTACAGCCAATACAGCTGAGGCTGCCAATCCCTCGGTCAATACAGCCAATACTGCTGATCCCGCCGCAGCGGATGCTGCCGCTGCCACCGGCGGGACAGTTATGCCCGCGGCAGACACCGAAGCAGTCCCCGCGGCAGACACCGAAGCAGTCCCCGATGCAGACCCTGCGGCCGGGAACGCGATCTCATTTTACGCGCAGACAAACGGCACAGAGAATGTGACGCGTCTGAGGTCTGCACCGGGAGGAAGCAATGCGGCGCTGTTCGAGATTGCCAGAGGAGAGACGCTCCTGATCACGGACCTTGCCTTCAGCTCGGAAGACGGTATGCTGTGGGGAAATACCAGCTACATCGGCTACAGCGGATGGGTGCCGGTTCAGGAACTGAAGGTCACGGAGGAAGAAGGGGCCATGAGCCCGAGGATTCCCGTTCTGATCCGTTCCGAAGAAGACTATGTCAACTTCCGGACAGGAGCCGGGATCAGCAATGAGGCCGTTTCCTATATTCCGAACGGAACGCCCCTTTCGCTGATCGATATTGCGTACAATCCGGAGGACGGCCTGTTCTGGGGCCGGACAGCGTATGACGGACAGGATGGATGGATCTCCCTGAGGCAGACCTCCATAGAAAGGAAATAAAACAGCAATGATGCAGGATTATGATAAAACCACATTTGTCGGCAGATCCCAGATCGCGGAACCCGTGTCCGCAGACCTTTGCGTCACAATATTTGACGGAGCGCAAAAGCCCAGAATGATTCGTCTGGGGGAACTGGGAAGGAATGTGATCACCTTCGGAAGAGCCCGGGACAATGATATTGTGTTGTCCTCGCCGCTGGTTTCCTCCCTGCATGGACGGTTCGTCCTGAAAAACCGGCAGTGGTGCATTGAGGACCGGGCCCTGTTCGGAGACCGACCGAGCACCAACGGCCTGATCTACAATAACCGGAATATCGTGAGCCGTTTTCTTCATGAAGGTGATTTCATCCGGATCGATGACGGCGTGGAAACCATTCCCCAGGGAGTGCTGCTGGTCTTTTCCTCCAGAAAATCGGCAAACCGTTGGGATACTTTCCAGATCACGGGCCAGCGGCAGATCCGGATCGGCCGGGGGACAGACTGTGATATCCTCTTGCCGCATATCAGCATTTCATCCCATCATGCCCGGATCGTGCGGGAAGGAGAGCGGTGGTATTTCATTGATAACAACAGCACCAATGGCAGTGTGGTAAACAATGTCAGAGTCCGGGGAAAATGGCTCCTTCATGAAAAAGATGTGATCACCATTTCCAATTCCAAGCTGATCTTCACCTCTTCCCGGATCGATTACTGCTGTTATAAGACCGGCATCAGCATTGACGCCTCCCAGGTGGTGGTGACCCGGGGAAAGGGAAAGAAAAAGACCGTTACCACCAATAACGTCAGTATGAGCATTAATCCCGGGGAGCTGGTGGCGATCATCGGAGGATCCGGAGCCGGCAAATCCACGATCCTGAATTGTCTGTGCGGATATCTGCCCCCGGCAAAGGGAGAGGTCTATATCAACGGCATTAATCTGTACCGCAATTTTGACGCCCTGAAGAAACTGATCGGCTATGTGCCCCAGTCGGATATTGTCTATGACAATCTGACCCTGCAGGATATGCTGCGGTATACCGCCAAATTAAGGCTTCCGGGTGATACTTCCGCAAAGGAGCGGGAAGCTGCCGTTGACCGGGCGATCAGCCTGGTGGAACTGGATGATAAAAAGACCAGCTATATCAAGAGGCTGAGCGGAGGACAGAAGAAGCGTGCCAGCATTGCCGTGGAGCTTCTGTCCGACCCAAACCTGATCTTTCTGGATGAGCCTGCTTCCGGGTTGGATCCGGGCACGGAGAGAAACCTGATGGAATCCCTGCGGAAGATGGCGGATTCCGGCAAGACCGTTGTGCTGGTCACCCACAGTACGCTGCAGCTGAAGATCTGCGATAAAATCGCGTTCATGGGCCGGGGAGGCAATCTGTGCTTCCTGGGATCCTATGAAGAGGCACTGGCGTTTTTCGGGGTCTCGGATGTGATCGATATTTATGCCCTGATCAACGACCACTCCATGGAATGGAGGAAACGGTATGACCGGATCGCGGAACGGCCGGGCAATCTGCGGGGGCAGAAGGAAAAGGTCACAAAGGAAAAACAGAAACACAAATCCCAGCTTCTGGTGCTGTGCTCCCGGTATATGAAGCTCCTTCTGAATGATCGGACACGGCTTTTGCTGCTGATGATCCAGGCGGCGGGACTGCCGCTCCTGATCGCCCTGGTGGCGGACGGACAGCAGTTTGAGCAGTATGAAATGACCAAGAGTCTGCTGTTTGCCCTGTCCTGCTGTGCGTTCTGGGTGGGAATGCTGAATGCCATTCAGGAGATCTGTAAAGAACGGAACATCCTGAAACGGGAGTATATGACCGGAGTTTCCCTGGGATCCTATCTGATGTCCAAGGTCCTTGTGCTGGGACTGCTGTGTCTGATTCAGAGTTTCCTGATCCTGCTGGTGTTCCGGCTGACCGTCGGGATTCCGGATACCGGACTGTTTACCAGTCCCTTCCTGGAACTTCTGATTACGACCTTCCTGACGGCACTGGCTTCCACCGCCATGGGACTTCTGGTCTCCTCTCTGGTGGCCAATGCAGACCGGGCCATGACTCTCGCCCCCATCCTTCTGATGCCCCAGATCCTGTTTTCCGGCCTGATTTTCAAGCTCAGCGGAGCAACGGAGATCATCTCCTGGTTTGCGGTCTGCCGGTGGAGTATGGAAGGCTACGGGACCACAGCCAATCTGAATACTCTGGAATTAAGACTCCAGCAGCAGGGACTGATGGTCGAACACGAAGCCGAAAGCTTCTTCGAATTTACCACGGAACATATGCTGTTTGCCTGGGGCATTTTACTGGCCTTTGTTGCAGGCTGTGTGATCCTTGCGAGGATCTTCCTGTCCAGAACAGACAAATCATGAGAAGGAACCTGTGAAAGCATGGAATATCTTGTTCGTTACAGCTGCCTGAGCGATATCGGATGCTGCCGGGCAGTCAATCAGGATAACTACATATGCGGGGGACAATATCTGACCATTCCGGAGGCGCAGGAAGGCAGCCGGATCAACGGTACCCTGATTCCGGGGGAAACCTCTGTCGCCGGCGTATTTGACGGCCTTGGGGGAGAAGAACAGGGAGAAATGGCATCCTTTCTTGCAGCCCAGTGCGCGGCGCAGATCTGTTTCGCCGGGGATCCGGTGGAGGAACTGCGGGAGTACTGCCAAAATGCCAATGCCATGATCTGTCATTATGCGTCGGATCATCAGGTCGCTGCCATGGGAACGACGGCGGCGGTTCTGGCTTTTACAAAGGAACGGATCCTTTTGTGCAATATCGGCGACAGCCCTATTTTCCGGTTCGGGGGAAAGAAACTGGAAAAACTGTCTGTCGATCATATCGCCCCGGCGCCATTCGGGAGAAAGGCCCCGCTCTCCCAGAATCTGGGGATTGACCCGGCGGAACTGGTGATCGAACCCTACGTGGCAGTCGGAACATATCATCCGGGGGATCTGTATCTGATCTGTTCCGACGGACTGACGGATATGGCAGATGAGACGGAGATCGGGGAAATTCTTTCCGGGACCGCCTTCGAGAAAGCGGCGGATCGTCTGCTGCAGCTGGCCCTCAGCCGCGGGGGAAGGGATAATGTGACGATCCTTCTGTGCCGGATCGAAAGGGCACGGAAAAATCTGCTGCATCGTGCGGCGCAGAGTGTAAAACGGATAATAAGGAGCGGGAGTTAATGGAAAATGAGATTCTGACCGGAATATGGCCGGAATGGAAGGTGGTCAGGCAGATCGGCAGCGGATCCTTCGGAACGGTGTATGAAGTCGCCAGGACGGATTCCCTGACAGGCAGTCATTCCGCGGTGAAAGTCATTCAGATCCCGCAGAATGATGCGGAACTGGGATCTTTGAGAGACAGCGGGCTGACCGAAGATGACACCCGGCAGTTCATGGAGAGCTTTGTAAATGATTTTGTCCGGGAAATCGAAGTGATGGAATCCTTGAAAGCCCTTCATAATATCGTCAGCGTCGAGGATTACAAAGTCGTAAAACGCACCGACCGGATCGGATGGAAGATCTTCATCCGGATGGAACTGCTGACTCCGCTGACGACTTATATCCGGGACAATCCGCTGACCGAAGACCGGGTGATCAAACTGGGGTGCGATCTGTGTACCGCCCTGACAGAATGTGAAAAGGAGTCGATCATTCACCGGGATATCAAGCCCGGAAATATCTTCGTCAACAAACACGGGGATTTCAAGCTGGGGGATTTCGGAATCGCCCGGCGGATGGAAAATACGACCGGAGGCCTCTCCCACAAGGGCACTTATAACTACATGGCTCCGGAAGTGCAGACGCCCGGTCCCTATGATTCCAGGGTCGATATCTATTCCCTGGGACTTGTGCTGTATCAGTATCTGAATCAGGGCCGGCTGCCCTTCCTGAACAGCGAGCAGCAGGTCCGGGATCACAATGCCCACCGGGAGGCGCTGAACCGCCGTCTCTCCGGCGAAATGCTTCCGCCTCCCTGCAATGCCTCTCCCGCACTGGCGGATGTGGTCCTCCGGGCGTGCGCTTTTGATCCGGACCGGAGATTTGCCACGGCCAGGGATATGAAGCGGGCTCTGACCCAGGCGGCAAACGGAACCTATCGCCCCTCAGATCAGTCCACCAGCTCCATCAGCCTTTCTGATTTTGCGATCCCGCCTTCCCAGCAGAATAAAAACGCCGCCCTCCGCAGCCGGGAGGCCGCCCTTCGCAATCCGCCGATCCGAGGGGAAGCCCAGGCTCCGTCCCGGTTTGTTCCGGCTTCAGGCGGTGGCGCAGGCGTGGGTACCGGCCTGGGTGCCGGCATCGGCGGCAGTACCGGTATGGGCGGTGGCGTGGGAGTCAGGCAGCAGCCTCCAAAGCCAAAATCTCCCATTGTCCCGATCCTTTTGGTGATTTCCGCGATCCTGATCCTTGCAGGAGGATATTTTGCTCTGATTTACCTGAATGTTCTCCCTGACAGCCTGTCTTTACTGTCCTCCGGCACGAAGGAGCAGATCGGCAGCAGCCTGCCGGAAACGGAGGAATATGAAGAATATTTTAAAGTCATCCTGTATCAGGCGCCGGACAGTCAGCTGCCGTTGATGGCAGAACCGGACAGCGGCTCGCAAAAATACACCTCCATCAATGCCAATGCCCTTCTGGCCATTGATAAAGTGTCGGGAGGATGGGGACATACGGAATACGAAGGCCGCGCGGGCTGGGTCGCGCTCCGGTATACCAAGGCCGTCGACGGGTACAGCGCGGCGGAGCCGGAGGGCGAACTGGAACAGGAACAGACATACGTCGTATATAATACCGGTTATCAGGGGCTGACAGTCAGAAGCCGTGCAACCGAAGACTCCTGCGCCCTGGATACAATTCCGGATGGCACTTCTGTAACAGCTTCGGCTCTTGAAAACGGATGGGCGTATGTGACGTACGGGGACCACAGCGGATGGGTCAGTACGACCTTCCTCCGGTAGAGTTTCAGACAGAATAGTTCGAACCTCAGGCGGAACATCTGTCTGCGGGCAGAATACCTACCTGCGGCCGGAACATCCGGGTCTTCTGCACCCTGGGTGGGTATCTTCCTGCTCTGGGTGATGCAGCAAAACCGCGGTTGTGAACGGCATTCGGGAATGTGCTTGTACTGCATTCGATTTGATGGCAAACTCCCTCCTGCATCTTCTACAATAAAAACTGGAATATGAGAACACTTTTCTCTGTTCTCATATTTAGGGTTTTCCATGTACGTTGCATTTTTGCTACACATTTGCCGGATTTTCTAAAAAGATTCCTGATTTTCGACCCTTATGTGAGAAAACACATTGAACATCCTTCAATTTCGAGTCTTTAGCGGAGAGCGGAAGGTTGGGTATGGAGTTTAAAGGCTTTTTCTGGAATCACCTTCCTGATTTACGATAATTTGCCCGGAAAATGGAAGGTGGCGTATGGAGTTTATAAGCTTTTTCTGAAATTACCTTCCGAATACTATTTCCCTGCTGTCTCTATAACAAAAAAACATATTTGAAACAAATGAGATATCCGGTGACAGTCAAAGAGGGGATCCGGAGCTGATTTGCCGGCCGGGGCCGAGATGCCAGAACGCCACTGCGCCGGCGGCGGCTACATTCAGGGAATCCACACCATGATACATGGGGATCCGGAAAGACAGGTCACACCGCTTCAGAGTCTCTGCACAAAGACCCGGTCCTTCTGTTCCCAGAAAGATGGCGATCTTCTCATCCTTGTCAGGATGAAATGCAGAAAGATCTTTACAGTGATCCCCCAGTGCCATGGCGGCTGTCAGAAATCCCTTTTCATGAAGAACAGATGTTGCCGAAGGACCGTCGGGAATGCAGGTCCAGGGAATCTGAAACACGGTTCCCATACTGACTCTGGCAGCTCTGCGGTAAAAAGGATCCGTGCAGCCCTTTGTCAGAAGAATTCCGTCCATACCCAGAGCTGCTGCGCTGCGGAAGATTGCGCCTACATTGGTGGGGTTCATGACATTTTCCAGGACCACGATCCGGGAACTTCCCGAAAGAATCTCTTCGTGATGTGGGAGGGTCTTTCTTCTCATGGCACAAAGAATTCCCCTGGTCAGAGCAAATCCCGTGATCCGGGTCAGAACCGATAAAGGAGCCAGATAGACCGGAAGATCCTCCGCCGGGGAAACTCCGGAGATCAGGTTTTTCCGATCACCCCGGGAATTCTCTTCAGCTCCGGAGGACCTGTCGGCAACTGAGAACAGATTACAGACCTCCTGAGCCCGGGTATCTTCCGCCAGACAGATCATCGGTTCATATCCTGCGTCCAGCGCTCGTCGAATGATCATGGGACTTTCTGCAATGAAAATTCCCGGCGCAGGCTCAAAATAATGAATCAGCTGAGGTTCCGAAAGACCGGAAAATATCTGAAGCTCCGGACTGTCAATTTGAGTGGTATGGATGATCTTCACAGGCGAAATTCCTTACTTTAATTCTGCTGCGATTCTGGCAACAGGGATAGTAATCCGCAGTTATTTCCTGCATGGTCCAAAACCATGAAATAGTAGGGCCACGAACCAGACCATAGAGCCAGCCCACGGAGGCCAGACCACGGGGAGGAACCAGCCGCAGGATCAGAAGCCATGGCTTCCGCCGCCTCCGCCGCCGGAGAAACCGCCCCCGCCACCGCCGGAAAAGCCACCGCCACCAGAGAAGCCGCCGCCCCCGCCACCGCCGGAGGACTCTACGTGGCGTACCCGTTTCGTGCTCTTTAAAGTGGTCTGGATCGAAGGGGTAAACTCCCATTCATCCAGAAGTTCCCGGATATTTCCGGTTGTATTGGCGTTCTTTCGGGTCTTGATCCGGATCAGGATCAGACCGATGGCAAGGCCGGCAAAGACCGCCAGTAACGCAGCTGTGATGTAACGCATGGGCTGGGCGATCTTCTGTCCGTTTAAAACCCGGGTAATTTCCAGGAAGACCTCTTTTGCACAGCCGAAATAATCACCCCGTGACGCGTAGGTGTAAGTATTGTCGGTAATGGAATCTGCAATTCCCCGGGTGATGACCTTAAAGGTATCCTCTCCGGAATAAATGATCAGCTGCCGGGTGGACATGTCAATCATGAAAATGACCGCATGATATCCGTCCAGACCGGAGGACATGCACAGATTCTCCAGGGTCTGCTTGGCATGCTGCATCAGGGAAGAGGAATGCTCCGTGGTGCTGCTGACAAACAGGGCAGACGCGAAGGGCGTGACTGGCTGCAGATAGTCCGCCAGTTCGGTTTCTTCTTCCTCCGTCAGAAGGTCTGCCTGATCCAGGATAATGGCCGCGTAGCCGGTCTCTTCATTTCTGGAAAGATATCCGTTCGCTGTCTGTGCCGCCTTAGTCCGGATCCCGCTCAGAAAAAGGGATCCGCCCAGGATTGCAGGAACCAGAAGCGCAAGAACCGAAAACAGCAGGAACCGGGTGATCCCATGCATTTCGCGTGAGGAACCCTGCACTCCAAGGAAGAGTTGTCGGGTTTTATTTCTGAATTCAGTCACGCTCATCACCCCCTCTCTTTCCGAGCTGGGCCGGCTTTCGGAGGGCCAGCCGGTTGGTGATCCGGACGAAATCCAGCACCGTCAGGATCAGCATGACGCAGCAAAGCAGGACCGCGCCATAATAATACAGGTCGTTATGAGGACTCCAGATCGTGATCAGAAGTCCCGCGACCACTCCGATCAGCGGCAGCAGGATCGCCCGCAGGATGATCGGGAAGGGAACCCGGATCCGGCCTTTCTTCGGAACAATGGCAGCTTCCGATCCTTTGGAACCGGAGGATTTGCCGGTGATCAGGATGATAAACAGAAGAACCCCCGCGATAAAGCCCAGGGCGATGACATTGATGTCCGTCAGCACATAAAACAGACTGCAGAGAAACGGGATCCCGATGAAACAGAGAAATCCGAACAGGATCCGTTTACCCCTTCCGGACCCGGCTCTGCGTTTGCCGGCGGTTCCCGGATATTCCCCGTAGCCGGCGGGATCCGGGTGCTGTCCGAACTTTTTGGACTGGTTCAGGTACAGCAGGCCGATATCATTGAGGCCGTGCTCCTGAATGTATTTCTCCCGGAGCATTCCGGTGGAGAAGAACATCAGGATGCTCAGAAGCAGCATGGTGATGATCAGCAGGGTATCCGGCTTCATGGTGAAGAACTGAAGCACCAGGAAGATCGGGAGCGCAATGAGCAGGGAAATCAGCAGGTATTTCTTAAAATCCACCGGCAGGTCCGTGTGGATCTTTCCGGTGAGACCGTTGACCACCGCGTAGCTCATCAGTCCGGTCCGCTCGTTCTTGTTGGACAGGAACCAGACCGGGAGGAATCCTTTCCGGACCTTTGTGATCCTTCCGTTGATGGAAGTGTGATTGTAAAGATCTGTGGAGCTGACATTCTTGGATTTGATGTCATGCTCCAGGGACAGGTCATTCCGGATATTGGCATCCAGGGAACGGAAAATCTCGTCATTATAAGCCTCCGGGGGAACATTTCCGATATCCGCATAAAATCCCGCCAGATACTTGTCATTGAAGGGGACCGCCTTCTTCATCGGGAAGGGGGCGATGTCCTCCATGATGCTGTCCGGGAAGGAGGAGGAAGCGTCTTCCGTAAATCCGCCGTAGACCCCGTGGGCTCTGGCGGAGATGTTGTATTTCTTAATGATATCGTAAGATCCGTCCCGGGTGGTGGTGGAGGTGTTATAGTCTCCGTCTGCGTCCGCCTCTCCGGTATAAATCCAGCAGGGCATGTAGATCCCCCGGAATTTGTCGATGACCGTGTCGGACTTCATGCTCCCGGGAAGGAACCAGGCATGTTTGATCTTGTCCTTGTAGATCGTTTTGCATTTGTCTTCAGAAATATGGAACGGGATCACCAGATCCGGGAAGATGGAGTCTTCTCCCTTCATCCGGCTTTCCAGAAATGCCTGGGATCCGCAGAAGGAACAGAACGTGACGCCGGTCTCCTCGGTCGTATACAGAGCCGCTCCGCACTGGGAGCAGGTGAAGATCTTACCGCCGTCCAGGGTCTGTTCTTCGGCATTCTTCCGTGTCTGATCCAGAGGGCTGTCCTGGATCTCTTCGGGGGAGAATTCCGAATCACAGTAAGGGCACCGGATCTTTCCGCTTTCGGGGAGGAATTCGATCTCTCCGCCGCAATTGGGACATTTGTACATAATCGTTTCCTCTTTGATTTCACTGAAATAGTATTGGAATTTTCATTATATCATCAGATTGCTTTTTTATAAACAAAGAATTGACTACCAGAGCGCTTGCGTCTAAAATAAAGTGACTTTATCCAACATAACGGCCGGAAAGGGGAGAATCACATGAGCAACGAACTGTTCGGAAATACGATCATATTGAGCTGGCTGCAGTATTATGTAGAGCATACCCAGGTGGACCTGGAGAAGGTCAAGATCCTGGACATTACAAGAAAGAACAAGAACCTGATCCCGGCCATCGAAGCAAATGAATGCGTGATGGTCTTCACGGAAGCGGGGCATCATGATATTTTCTACCGCATGTGGGATGTGGGACTCGGAGAGTGCGAGGTCTGGTATAACGAAGGATCCGAGCCGGAAGGGCCGATCAAGCATGACAAGATCAAGGATATGATCAACCGGGGGATCAACGCCTCCGCCGCCATGATGATCATCAACCCCAATGCCTGCAATACCTACAAGATCGGCATGAAGAACGCCAGCTTCTCCAAGGGCTCGGTACAGTATGTAGGAAGCGAGCTCCGGGCGGTGATCCTGAACAAGATGCATGTATCCTACGGGGACAATATCTGCATCATCAGCGGAGAGAGCATTGCCGTGGAATCGGCGATCCTGGCCAGTGAGGGCCACATCATCGCCGTGGAATACTCCTCCAGGGACCGGGTGACCCTGGAAGACAATGTGGAAAAATTCGGAATCAACAATGTGACGATCATTGACCATGTGGATGACGAGACCCTGTCAGGACTTCCGGTCCCCAGCCTGACCATGCTGGTGGCTTCCGCCAGTACGGAACAGGAGATCCGGTGCCTGCTGAAGGTCAATCCGCAGATGGAATTTGTCATTTATACACTGGACTTCAAGATGGCCGCCGTCATTCCCCAGCTGTTTGAAAAGTACGGGATCCGGGATATGGAAATGATCCAGGTGGCAGTATCCAAGATGAACCAGAACCATATGTTCCAGGCAGAACCCGCCCCGTGGATCATTTCGGGGAAAGCGGTATAGGAACAAAGATTCAGAAAGGGAACTTATATTGAACAGGATAACAGAGATCAGATGGCACGGCCGGGGAGGCCAGGGTGCCAAGACCGCATGCCTTTTGCTGGCGGACGCCGCTTTTACGGCAGGGAAATATGTTCAGGGATTTCCGGAATACGGCCCGGAGCGGATGGGCGCCCCGATCACGGCCTACAACCGGATCAGCGATGAGCGCTGCACGGTCCATTCCAATATTTATGAACCGGATTATGTCGTCGTTGTGGACGAAAGTCTCCTGGAGTCGGTGGATGTGACGGCGGGACTTAAGAAGGACGGCGCGATCGTGATCAATTCCGCGAAGGAGCCGGAGGGATTCCGTCCTCTGCTGAACGGATATCAGGGAAGGATCTTTACCATTGACGCCCGCAGCATTTCGGAGAAGCATCTGGGAAATTATTTTCCGAATACCCCCATGCTGGCTGCCATCGTGAAGGTCAGCAAAGTACTGGATGAGGATCAGTTTGCCGCGGACATGGAAGAGTCCTTCCATCACAAATTTGCATCCAAACCCCAGGTAATCGAGGGCAATATGAACTGCCTGAAAGAATCCTTAAAGGAGGTGAAAGGCGCATGATCAGAAAGCCTCAGGATATCAATGAATCGACTCCCTGGCAGGAGATGACCATCGGAGGAGAGATCCCGGGAGCAGCCACCTCGGTTGCGACGATGACCGGCGAGTGGAGAAGCAACCGGCCGGTTTATATTCCGCAGAACTGCAAACAGTGCCTGCTGTGCGCCCCATTCTGCCCCGACTCTTCCATTCCCGTAAAGGAAGGGAAGCGCCTCGGATTTGACTATGACCATTGCAAGGGATGCGGCATCTGCTACAGGATCTGTCCGTTTTCCGCCATCGATTTTGTGAAGGAGGGAGAACAGTCATGAGTATCAAAGACAGAATGTCGGGGAATGAAGCGATCGCCTATGCGATGAAGCAGATCGAGCCGGATGTATTTGCGGCGTTTCCCATTACTCCTTCCACGGAGATCCCGCAGTATTTTGCCCAGTATGTGGCGGACGGCAAGGTCTCCACGGAATTTGTGACCGTGGAATCGGAGCATTCCTCCATGTCCGCCTGCATGGGAGCACAGGCAGCGGGCTGCCGGGCGGTCACAGCCACATCTTCCGCCGGCCTGGCCTTTATGTATGAGATGCTTTACGTGGTAGCCTCCGCCAGACTGCCGGTGACCCTGGCCTGCGTCAACCGGGCCCTGACGGGACCCATCAATATCAACAATGACCATTCGGATTCCATGGGAGCCAGAGACTCCGGATGGATCCAGCTGTATGCGGAGAACAACCAGGAGGCGTATGATAATTATCTTCAGGCCATGCGGATCGCGGAACGTCCCGATGTGCGGCTTCCGATCATGATCTGCCAGGATGGATTCATCACCTCCCATGCGGTGGAAAACATCCTTCTGGAAACGGATGAGAAGGTCAAAGCATTTGTCGGGACCTATGAGCCGGAGAATTATCTGCTGAATCCGGATATGCCCCTGGCGGTAGGCCCTTATGATACCTGCCCGTACTATATGGAACACAAGGTGCAGCAGGCCCAGGCAATGAAAAACGCGAAACAGGCGATCCTGGATGTGGCAGCGGATTTTGAACGGACTTTCGGCAGACGGTATGGCCTGATCGAGGAATACTGCATGGAAGATGCGGAAGCGGCGCTGGTCCTGATCGGAAGCACCGCAGGGACAGCCAGAGCCTGCATTGACGAGATGCGCAGAGAAGGAAAAAAGGTGGGCCTGATCAAGATCCGGTCCTTCCGTCCCTTCCCGGCGGAGGAGATCGCAAAGGCACTGTCCGGAGTCAGGGCAGCAGCGGTCATGGACAAGAGCGAAGGATTTTCCGGATGCGGAGGGCCTGTGTACGCAGAGACCTGTGCCGCCTGCATTACGCTTCCAAAGGTTCCGAAGCTGATTGACGTGGTGTACGGACTGGGCGGACGTGACTGCCGGATGGAAGATATCCGCAGGGTATACGACCATTTGTATGAGATTCTCGAAACCGGAGAAACCGGCCCCGTGTATCTGCATATGGGGCAGAGAAGCAATGAGAAGGAGGTGCTCTGATGGCTTATAATCATAAAAAAGAACTCAGTAAGCCGGAACGGTTTGCACCGGGACATCGTCTGTGCTCCGGCTGCGGCGCCGGGATCCTGTGCCGGGCCATGACCAGAGCCCTGGATGAAGAGGATCAGGCGGTGATCGTCAACGCCACCGGATGTCTGGAGGTCTCCTCCTTCCTGTATCCCTACACCGCCTGGACCGATTCCTATATTCACGGAGCATTTGAAAATGCCTCCGCTATCGGCAGCGGTGTGGAAGCTGCCATCAAAATGAAACAGAAAAAGGGTGAACTGGATGCCAATGTGAAGATCCTGGTGATTGGAGGAGACGGCGGGACCTATGATATCGGATTCCAGTCCCTGTCCGGCGCCATGGAGCGGGGGACGGACCTGACGTATTTTTGCTATGACAATGAAGCCTATATGAACACCGGGATCCAGAGGTCTTCCTCAACCCCTCGGTTTGCCAATGCCACCACGACCCCGGCCGGAAAAGTATCCACCGGAAAGGTACAGAACAAGAAGGATCTGACTCAGATCATGGCGGCCCACGGGATCCCCTATGTGGCCCAGACAACGTATATCGGCAATCTGAGAGACCTTCATGAGAAGGCCAACCGGGCCATTTATACGCCGGGCCCGGCCTTTGTCAATGTCATGTCTCCCTGCCCCCGCGGATGGCAGTACCCGACGGAGGATCTTGCCCTGATCTGCAAAATGGCTGTGGAGACCTGTGTCTGGCCCATGTATGAGGTCATTGAAGGGACCTGGTATCTGAATTATGAGCCGAAGAACAAACTCCCGGTGGAGGAATTCATGAAGCTGCAGGGCCGGTTCCGTCACTGTTTTAAGCCGGGTAATGAATGGACCATTGAGGAAGCCCAGAATTATGTGGACCGGAAATGGGAAGAACTGTTGAGCAAAGTAAATTAAAAAGGGATCATGCAGAAAGTCAGATCTTATATCGGAAGCAGGCAGTATTATAAACGGATCTTTGCCATTATGCTTCCTATCCTGCTCCAGAATGTGATCACGAATTTTGTGAGTCTTCTGGATAATATCATGGTTGGCCAGGTTGGAACCGAACCGATGTCGGGGGTTGCAATTGCCAACCAGCTTATTTTTGTGTTCAATCTCTGTATCTTCGGAGGATTGTCCGGGGCAGGGATTTTCACGGCTCAGTTTGTGGGCAAGGGAGACGAAGAAGGTATCCGGCAGACCGTCCGGATGAAACTGCTGATCGCGCTGGCGGCGACAGCGATCGTGGCGGTGATCCTGTGGCTGCAGGGCGGCAGTCTGATCCGCCTGTTTCTTCATGAAGGCGAAGAAGGCCTGGATCTTGCGGCTACCTTCGGTTTCAGCATGGAATATCTGCATGTCATGATGATCCAGCTTCTGCCCTTTGCCATCATGCAGATGTATTCCTCGACCCTCCGGGAAGCCGGGGAGACGGTGGTTCCCATGCGGAGCAGCATGATCGCCGTGGCGGTGAACCTGGTCGGAAACTATATCCTGATCTTCGGAAAATTCGGAGCGCCGGTTCTCGGGACGACGGGCGCTGCGGTGGCGACCGTGATCTCCCGGTTTGTGGAATGCGGAATCCTGATCATCTATGCCCATACTCATCATGTCAGATTTCCCTTCTTCCGGAAGCTGTACCGGTCCCTGAAGATCGGTCGGGCACTGGCGGGGCAGATGATCCGGAAAGGAACGCCGCTTCTGATCAACGAACTGCTGTGGTCCGCCGGAATGGCGGTCCTGAATCAATGTTATTCGATCCGGGGGCTGGAAGTGGTATCGGCCACGAACATTTCTTCCACCATCGGAAATCTGTTTTTCTGTCTGACCATGGCGCTGGGCTCCACGATCACCATTGTGATCGGCCAGCATCTGGGGGCCGGCCTGCTGGAGGAAGCTGCTTCGGATTTTAGAAAGATCATGCTGCTGGGTGTGGTGCTGTGCATCGGGATCGGAATTATCATGATCTTCCTGGCTCCCGTACTGTCCGGGATCTACAATACCCTGGATTCGGTCAAAGCCATGGCGGCCCGGTTCCTCAGGGTGGTCGGAGTCTTCATGCCGGTCAGCGCCTATCTGAACGCCTGTTATTTCACTCTCCGCAGCGGGGGCAGAACGATCATTACCTTTATTTTTGACAGCGGATACACCTGGGTTTGTATGATCCCTCTGGCGTTTGTGCTGACGCATTTCACACAGCTGCCGATCCTGACCATCTTTATTCTGGTTAACTGCATGGATCTGGTGAAATGCCTGATCGGATTCTTCATGGTACGGTCCGGAATCTGGATCGTAAACCTGGTGGCGGAGGATTAATCCGAGGGATCCTCCGGCTGCCGCTTGTTTGTTTGCGGCTCTTCCGGTGGCGGGCAGTCTTTCTTCCTGTGGATCAGCCGCTGCAGATCTCAGACAGCGTCCGCCCGGTCTTTTTTTCGATGGCGGCTTCAAATTCTTCCGCGTGACGGCGGTTGTTCCTGGCCATCTCACTGTCAGGATCCCTGCCGTTTTTTATCATCTTCTCCCGGAAATAATCAAAGCGTTTCTTAACCCCGACAAAAGTGTCTTCCTGCACGATCCGGTCGCTGAAATAGAGAAGGTCGGCCTCCGTGACGTGATCTATGTCATGATACGTCATGGTTCGCATATGTTCCCGCACGATGGCAGCCTCCCGAAGAAATCCAAGTTCCTCCAGCCGGTCTGCGGCTGCAGTTTCATGATGGGGCAGAGTTCTGGCCATATCATGGACCATTCCGGCACCATAGATCAGATCAGGGTCCAGAACAGGAGCCTCCGGGCCGGACGCCATCAGGGCCTGCGCCAGCCTGAGCGCACAGTCCGTAACCGCCCTGCAGTGTCTCCTGACATGTTCCGGCGTCTGAAATTCCATATATAAAGAAGAAATATCCTGATCGGAAAGTTTTTTCATAATTAATCTGAAGTTCTCAAAACCTGGAAAAATGCTTTAAAATCAAGGATTCCAACACTTTGGATGGCAATAAATGTTACACAAAAATATAAAAATTATTAAAAAAGTGTTACAAAGTACTGTACAAAATGTTACGACCTGTGTTATATTATTGCAGAACGATTAAGAAAACAAAACCAAATTGTTAAGGATCCTGCCTTCTTTCTATCTTATACAGGAGGCGGAGGAATGTCAATTTATTCTTTTTCAGAGTCGTTTAAAACTGTAAAAGGAGGTTGTAAGATATGAGAAG
>JAFUBX010000120.1 GCA_017459985.1 Parasporobacterium sp. | reverse complement strand
TTCCGGTGTATAGATAACGCCGGTAGCTTCATTGGCATATCCGCCCTGATTCAATTCCTTCAGTTCATAAGTTTCAAGTGTATCAGGATCATATGCAGACTGTACAAATCCGGTAAAAATCTGGCCGTCTGCGATCAGTTCATTCTCTTCTTCTACAGATTTTGCGGTTTCTTTCTCATCTTTTTGTCCATTTTCAGGCTGACCTGCCTTCGGGCTGGTACTCGGTGAACCGGACCCTGCTGGCTCTGTTTTTTCTTCAGCAATTACTCGTTTGTATATAAACTGAAGATGCGGATACTGTGCATCCGGAGCGTCATCTGTTACTTCTCTGATAAGTGTGTCTTCGACACGGAAATAGCTATAGGTATCTTCTACCGTATCCGTACCTTCCGTATAAACGATCGTATCCGCGGCATTGACCTTCCATGTGCCTTTCACTTCTGCAGTATCTTCGCCGTCCTTTACAACCGTAACCACGGTTCCATCTGCATAAATTGTAATGATGTTATCTTTTTCTGCATACAAAGAAGCTGCACCTTCCGGTTTCAGTTCTTCAGGAGCATCGCCATCGTTGATCTTCAGAACTTTGTCCAGCTGCCAGGAACCTGTAACGGCTCTGTTGTAAACAAAGTCCAGATTCGGATTTTCAGAAACGCTTCTATGCAGCGCATCTTCTTTTTCATCGTAGTTAAATGAAAGCTCCAGTCCGGCTTCTTCTGTAAAAACATAAACATCCGGCTTCGTAGTTTTCCACTGTGCCGCCAGATCCATACTGTCTTCCCCATCAAAGGTGATTTCGTGCGCATATCCGTCGTCATCAAAAGTGAAGACCGTGATTCCGGAGCCATAATAGGACTGGTTTTCTGATTTTTCTAATAATACTGTCTGGCCATCTTTGGATTCGTACACGGCATTAAGTATCCATGAGCCAACGACCGGAAACATTTTTTCTGTTGTCTCCTCAGCAGCAAAAGAGGGAACTGCCATGGCCATTACCAAAATTACTGATAAGACTAATAATAAAAATCTTTTCATTGTATATTCTCCTAAAAAATTTTTTATAATCTTATCACACGCTGTCCCAAGGATGTCCATAGCAACGGGTCAAATTCAAGAATTATTCACATCTTAATGTAAATATCATTCCCGGACAAAGCGTTAATATAATGTATACATGAACTATCTTTTTCATTCGTTCGATCCTTGCTTATTTCACTTTATAAATTCTATCAATATTTTGTGCATGACTCTTTCACGTCAATCAGTCACTACTTCAAAAGTAGTATACAAGTAATATAAATTCCGTCCCATACCTTCTAAAGCTTGATTTTTCAACGTTTTTTCAAAAAAGTCAGATGCTGCCGTGGCAGACGAATAGTATTTTTATCATTTTCTTATTTCTCATTTTTCAGTACTTTTATGTATTACAAATGTTGAATATTCAATAATTTTCAATATTCTATTTTTTGTTGCTAATTCATAAGAAAACCAGGAGCATTTCTCACAAAATGCCTTAAAAATGCTGATTCTGCGAGAAATCCAGATACTTTTCTCACAAAAGGCCTCCGAAACGCCTCTTCCGTGAGAAAAGTAAAATTATCCAAAACTACTCAAAGTTTAGCACTGGGGTTTTGCTACTCCAAACGCCGCCTCCAGCATCTGTAAGTCTCCCCAGCTACCGCTGGGGGAATAATAGCTGTTTCATTAACATTTCCTGTCGGAATGTCATGCGTTGATAATTGATTCCGGTTTTAAAACTGCACGAAATGACATAACTCTGTACAACTACGTCTGTTTAAAAGCATCAATTATTCACAGGCTAAAACGAATGTATTACTATTCATCCGAAAATGATTCTTCGGAGATGACCACGGGCGGCCTATAAATTCATGTCGTAGCGCAGGAATCCTTCGCCGAACACATCTTTGGCATCGCAGATGATCACAAAAGCCTTCGGATCGATCTCGGCAACAATACTCCGGATACGGGCGATTCTGCTTGGTTTGAAAGCGCAGATCAGAACTTCCCTTTTCTCGTTGCTGTACCCGCCCCGGGCTTCGATCCGGGTCACTCCCATGTCCTCCTCCAGCAAAGCCTTTAGAATCTTCTCCCCTTCGCTGCAGATAATAAATGCGGTTTTGGAGCTCCGGCGTCCGTATATCACCGCATCCATGGCCACAGAGCTGATAAACAGGGCGATTCCGGCATACAATGCATTATCCAGATCCTGAAATACCAGAGCATACAGAACAATGACGACTACATCGATGATCAGGCAGATCCGGCCGATCTGGATATGGACAAATTTTCGTTTCAGAAGACTGGCTGCCAGTTCCGTTCCGCCGGTAGTCGCGCCGACCCAAAGCATCATCCCCAGGGAAAGACCCAGCATGGCCCCTCCGAAAATACAGGCCACCAGATGGTCCTCCATCGGCCGGAATGTGATAAATAAAGGAATCACATCCATAAACACAGAACTGATCACCATTGCGAAAATCGAGGACCACAATACATGAAAGCCCTGAAACCGAACGCCAAGTATAAACAGCGGGATGTTCAGAACCACGACCATTACGCCGACCGGGATCTGCGGCAGATAATGATTTATAATCTGGGCAATTCCGGTGAACCCTCCCATCGAGATCTCATTCAGGTCGAAAAACCAGTTGAAAGAAACGGCATAAATAAAAGCGCTGATCACTATGATCCCATAATCTCTGATCAGGCCGGATAATTTCATGTTTTTCATCATTACCAACCCTTTATCCGACTAAATCTGATAATCCTTTCAGTTCCTCTTCCGTCAAGGGTCTGCTGTCTCCACACTCCAGTTCCCGGTCCAGGTTCAGATCTCCCATACGGATCCGCTTCAGATAAAGAACCGGTTTTCCCAGAACGCCAAACATTTTTTTGATCTGATGGAACTTCCCTTCCCGGATCACAACCAGTGCCTCTGAACTGACAGGTTCCGTGTGCTCATTTAAGGAAAGGATCTTCAGTTCCGCGTCCATACACTGATAACCGTCAGAAAGAACCAGACCTTCCCGGAAGGCCACAATATGCTCTTCTTCCAGCCTTCCTTCTACCCGCACAAAATATTCCTTATCGATATGATTCTTCGGCGCCAGAAGCTTATGAGCCAGGACTCCGTCATCGGTGATCAGAAGAAGTCCCTCTGTATCCTTGTCCAGCCGGCCAACAGGAAACACTTCCCGTTTTCTGTATTTTGCAGGCAGCAGATCCAGCACAGTCCGGTCTGCCCCATCCCTGGTTGCGGACACGACCCCTGCCGGCTTGTTCATCATCAGATAAACAAACCTGGCATAGGAAAACGGTTTTCCGCAAACTGTGATCTCATCCTTATCCGGATCACATTTCAGATCGGAAGACACTGCAGGCTTCCCGGAAACAAGGATCTGTTTTTCCCGGATCAGTTTCTTCACATCTTTTCTGGAATATTCTCCCATGGAAGCAATGATCTTATCTAATCGTTCGTTTGGCAACTCTGTCTACTCCCCTTTTGTGTTATCTTACCGCATCCGGAAGGAAGAATCCAGTGTGCATTCCGGAGTATTTATGTTATAATTCTGCAAAACCGAAATCACAGTATCACAAAGGAGATCGAAAATGACAGAATTAAAACCCGTAAAAGAAGGAAAAGTCCGGGAGATCTATGACAACGGCGATACCTTGATCATGGTGGCCACTGACCGGATCAGCTGTTTTGATGTAATCCTGAACAATCAGGTGAAGAAGAAAGGAACCGTCTTAACTCAGATGTCAAAATTCTGGTTCGATTATACCAGTGATATTCTCCCGAACCATATGATCTCAACGGACGTGAATGATATGCCGGAATTCTTCCATCAGAGCGCATTTGACGGCAACAGCATGCTCTGCAGAAAGCTGACCATGCTTCCGGTGGAATGCATCGTCCGGGGATATATCACCGGCAGCGGCTGGGCAAGCTACCAGAAGACCGGCACCGTATGCGGGATCCGCCTTCCGGAAGGATTAAAAGAATCTGACAAGCTTCCGGAGCCTATCTATACGCCATCCACAAAGGCGGAGATCGGAGACCATGATGAAAATATCTCCTTTGAGCAAAGCATTGAGTATCTGGAAAAGGCCTTCCCCGAAAAGGGACAGGAATATGCGGAAAAACTCAGGGATTACACCATTGCTTTATACAAGAAATGTGCGGAACATGCTCTGAACTGCGGCATTATTATTGCGGACACGAAATTTGAATTTGGTCTGGACGAAAATGGCAATATCATCCTGGGAGATGAAATGCTGACTCCGGACAGTTCCCGGTTCTGGCCGGCTGATACCTATGAACCGGGCCATAGTCAGCCCTCCTTCGACAAGCAGTTTGCCAGGGACTGGCTCAAAGCCAATCCGGACAATGACTGGACACTTCCTCAGGAGATCGTGGATAAAACTATCGAGAAATATCTTCAGGCATACCGCCAGATCACCGGAAAGGAACTGTAAACACAAGGGCCGTCGTATCATGATCCATACGACGGCCCTTTCTGATTGTTCACACTTTCCTGCGTTTTTTATCTGCGGTGTTCTCTGATCTCCTCTTTCAGTTTTCCGAGGAACTCTTCCACACTGTATTCCTTTGTCTGATCGGTAGCCCGGTCTCTGACAGAAATATTGCCCTCCGCAGTTTCCTTTTCTCCGATAATGATCATATAAGGCACTTTATCAATCTGACGGGCGCTGCGGATCTTGTATCCGATCTTCTCATTCCTGTCATCCAGTTCCGCCCGGATGCCCTCCTTCTTCAGCTGCACGTAGACCTGCTCTGCATAATCCATACTCTTTTCCGAAACCGGAAGCACCTTCACCTGTACCGGTGCCAGCCATACCGGGAAGATTCCCTTGGTTTCTTCGATCAGGTATGCCATAAAACGGTCCAGGCTGCCCAGGATTGCACGGTGCAGCACCACAGGCGTCTTTTCGGTTCCGTCCTTATCCACATATTTCAGATCGAATTTGGCCGGGAGGCAGAAATCCAGCTGACAGGTGGACAGCGTATATTCCGCACCTACCGCCGGCTGTACATTAACATCCAGCTTCGGTCCGTAGAAGGCGGCTTCCCCGATCTCCTCCGTGAACTGAATGCCCAGTTCCGTCAGAACATCCCTGAGAGCGCTTTCCGCATGATCCCACATCGCATCATCCTGATGGTATTTGACTTTGTCCTCCGGATCCCGCAGGGAAAGCACGCAGCGGTATTCGGTAATACCAAAGTCTTTGTATACGTCAAAGATCAGGTCCACAACGCTGCTGACCTCGTCCTTGATCTGTTCCGGAGTCACGAACAGATGGGCGTCATTCTGGCAGAAGTGACGGCCCCGTTCGATTCCCTTCAGAGTTCCGCTGGGTTCATACCGGAAATCATGGGCGATCTCACCGATCCGGATCGGAAGATCCCGGTAAGAATGCAGCTGATTTGCATAAATCATCATATGATGCGGGCAGTTCATGGGACGCAGGACAAATTTCTCATCCTCCAGTTCCATGACCGGGAACATATTTTCTTTGTAATGATCCCAGTGACCGCTGGTCTGATACAGGGCCACGGTTCCCACGCAGGGAGTCATGACATGCTGATAGCCCAGCATCCGTTCCTTTTCTTTAATATAATCTTCCAGCTGCTGCCAGATCGTATATCCTTTGGGCAGGAACATAGGAAGTCCCTTTCCGACCAGATCATCCGTCATGAACAGCATCATGTCCTTGCCGATCCGGCGATGATCCCGGGCTTTGGCTTCTTTGACCCGTTCCTCATACTGCTTCAGCTCTTCCTGGGTACGGAACGCCACTCCATTCAGCCTGGTCAGCATTTTATTCTTGCTGTCGTTTTTCCAGTAAGCGCCGGAAACGCCGGTCAGATGGAATGCTTTCAGCGCTTTGGTGTAGGTCAGATGAGGGCCGACACACATATCAATATAATCTCCCTGCTGATAGAAGGTAATGACCGCATCCTCCGGAAGATCTCCGATATGCTCCACCTTATAGAGCTCTCCCCTCTCGCTCATCAGCTTTACCGCTTCTTCCCTGGGAAGCGGATACACCTTGAAGGGAAGGTTCTCCTTTACGATCTTCTGCATTTCCTTCTCAATGGCAGCCAGATCCTCATCACCGATCTTCGTATCACCGAGATCCACATCATAATAAAAGCCCTTTTCCGTTGCGGGACCATAAGCAAAATGAGCATCCGGATATAACCGTTTCACAGCCTGTGCCATGATATGCGCACCCGAGTGCCGGAGCACCTCCAGTTCCAGATCCTCCGGACATTCCGCAACATGACCGTCATTGTAAATAATCTTCATAAAAACTCATCTCCATTTTATGCCGAACCGGCTTATTTGAATATCAACCGATATACTATATCACATCCCTGCAGAACTTTAAAAGAGATTTTCATAAAAAACCTTCCGAAAGAAGGCTTTTCAGGCTCTTCCGGAAGGTCAGGTTCTGTATGTTTTTCCGGACGGATCAGATACCGTCCTGATACAGCGGATGGGATGCGGTCAGCTTATTTACCATCTTCGATGCTTCTTCGATGGCTGCCGGAGTCTTGTCGATCAGGACCAGTTTAATGGCTTCCGCTACGGTTTCCATATCCCGTTCATCCATTCCCCGGGTGGTAAGGGCTGCCGTCCCCAGACGGATTCCTCCGGTCACGCTCTTGGAGGTGGTATCATGGGGGATCGCATTTTTATTGCAGGTAATGCCTGCCAGATCCAGACTGTCTTCGGCTTCTTTTCCGGTTACCCCGATCGGACGCAGGTCCACCAGAAGCAGATGATTGTCGGTACCATTGGTGAAGATCGTAAATCCCCGGTCCATCATGGCAGATGCCAGCGCGGACGCATTCTTCCGGATCTGTTTTGCATATGTTTTAAATTCCGGCTGCAGCGCTTCTTTGTAGCAAACGGCTTTCGCTGCGATCACATGGACCAGCGGGCCGCCCTGCAGTCCCGGGAACACGGCTTTGTTCAGCTTCAGCTCCTCTGCCACTTTCTCACTGGACATGATCATACCGCCCCGGGGGCCTCTCAGGGTCTTATGGGTGGTGCTGGTCGTAACATGGGCATAGGGAATCGGACTCATATGCTCTCCGGTGCAGACAAGACCGGAAATATGAGCGA
The DNA here is from genome assembly GCA_017459985.1 of Parasporobacterium sp. Taxonomy (GTDB): domain Bacteria; phylum Bacillota; class Clostridia; order Lachnospirales; family Lachnospiraceae; genus RGIG5612. The sequence goes on along the minus strand of JAFUBX010000120.1, from coordinate 79,600 downwards.
TATCCGCCAGAAGGACTGCTCCCACTTCATCGGCGATCTCCCGGAACTTTTTGAAATCAATGGCCCGGGGATAAGCGCTGGCACCGCAAATGATCAGTTTCGGAGAGGTCTCCTTCGCGATCCGCATAACGTGATCATAATCAATGTAGCCGTCTTCTTCCACTCCATAGGACTGGACGTTATAGAGCAGGCCGGAGATGTTGGCCTTGCTTCCATGGCTTAAATGCCCTCCGCTGTTCAGGTCCATTCCCAGCAGGGTATCCCCCGGCTTCATGACTGCGATCTGGATCGCGGTATTGGCCTGGGATCCGGCGTGGGGCTGAACATTGGCATATTCACACTGAAACAGTTCTTTGGCTCTGTCCCGGGCGAGATCCTCCACAATATCCGTATACTGGCATCCGCCGTAATACCGTTTCCCGGGATATCCTTCCGCATATTTGTTGGTAAAATAGCTTCCCATGGCAGCCATAACCGCAGGACTGACAAAGTTTTCAGAAGCAATCAGCTCCAGATGGGAATGCTGGCGGTCTCTTTCCCCGCGGATGGCAAGTGCGACTTCCGGATCCTGAGCAAACAGTGTCTCATATGAATACATAGGCCAAAGTTCCTTTCTATCATAACCGTTCAATTCTTTACTACAATAAAGTCTCCAGAAAGTTATTCTACAAATTCAAATTCACAAAGTCAATATAAATTGCTTTACACTTTGAAAAAAGAAGACTAAAGTATAGGAATCAACCATACAATTTGAGGAGTATTTCATATGCAGATCAACACCGCGAAACGATTAGACCATTTTCAGACCGGGATTTTTACGGCGCTGAATGAGAAAAAAGAAGAATTTCTGAAAACCGGAAGAAAAATGTACAACCTCTTCATCGGAACCCCGGATTTTCCGGTTTCCGAGCATATCCGCAGCGCTCTGATCGAGTCTGCAAAGGATCCGGCCAGCTGGCATTATTCCCTCGGGGATACAAAGGAGCTTCTGGAGGCGGTGAAGGATTATTATGCCCGCAGATTCCAGGTGGCAATCTCCACCGACGAGATCATGTCCGTCAGCGGTTCCCAGGAAGGGATCTCCCATCTGGGCCTCGCGCTTTGTGATCCCGGAGATGTGGTGCTTCTTCCGAATCCCGGATATCCCGTCTTTGAAGTCGGTGCCTATCTGGGAGGTGCGGAACTCTATTTCTATGATCTGAAGGAAGAAAACGGATTTCTCCCGGACTTTTCCGCAATCCCGGAAGATATCTCCCGGAGAGCCAAATATATCATGGTTTCCTATCCGTATAATCCGGTTTGTGCAATCGCTCCGGACAGTTTCTACCGGGAACTGATCGAATATGCCAACCGTTATCAGATCCTGATCGTTCACGATAACGCCTATTCAGATATCATTTATGACGGCGCCTATGGCGGATCTTTCCTTCGGTTCCCCGGGGCAAAGGAAAGCGGGGTCGAATTCTTCTCCCTTTCCAAGTCCTTCAATCTGACAGGCGCCCGGATTTCTTTTGTGATCGGCAACAAGAAGATCATCGACGCGATGAAGCTGCTTCGTTCCCAGTATGATTTCGGAATGTTCTATCCGATCCAGAAAGCGGCAGTCGCAGCCCTTACAGGATCCCTGGAGGAGGTGAAAGATCAGTGCCGCAGATACCAGGAGCGGCGGGACGTTCTTTGTCAGGGACTGCGCAGCATCGGCTGGAATGTCGCCGACAGCCAGGGAACCATGTTCGCCTGGGTCCGGATCCCGGACGGATTTGCTTCTTCGGAAGAGTTCTGTATGAAACTGCTGGAAAAGACCGGAGTTCTGTGTACTCCGGGAAGTGCCTTCGGAAGCTGCGGAGAGGGCTATGTCCGGTTTGCCCTGGTGCTTCCAGTGGAAGAATTACGGGAAATGATCCGGGTAATTGATGAAAGCGGCATTCTGAAGCAGTCGTAACCCCGGATACGGATCTGCAAATTCCAAAAGAAAGCCGGAGGCATCTGCTGCTTCCGGCTTATCATTTACATAAATGGCTGTGACACAAAAGGCTGTGATGTGTTTTTTACAGTTCGGCCAGATCCTCCTGTTTCAACAGCACATATCCCTTTTGGGAAAGTGCCGTCTCTGCCTCCTGCACCTTGTCTACCCGCAGAACAGTATAGGCGCCGCGGGCAGTCGGAGAAGTAAACGCATAGGCATATTCGATATTGATTCCGGCATCCGCAAGAACCTGCAGAATGCCGCATAACGCACCGCTCTTATCCTCCATTTCCACAGCGATCACTTCCGTGGTGATCACGATGGTATCCTCTCCGAGAACCTCTTTTGTCTTTTCTGTATTTTCCACGATCAGACGCAGGACTCCGAATTCCTTGGTGTCTGCGATATTCATAGCACGGATATTGATCCCGGCATCCGCAATCGTTTTAAAAAGTTCAAACACTTTACCCGGCTTATTTTCCACAAATGCGGAAATCTGTTTGATCGACATGTCCGATCCTCCTTTCTTCTCAGTCATGCAGTTTCCGGTTATCAATGACACGGACTGCCTTGCCTTCACTTCTGGTCACGGATTTCGGTGCAACCAGATGCATCTTCGGTCCGATTCCCAGCATGGTACGCATTGCGGCTGCCAGAGCACGTTCTCTCTCCTGCAGTTCGCTGATTACATCCGAGAACTGATCCGGCTGCATTTCCACATAAATATCCAGGGTATCGGTATTATTCTCTCTGTCAACTACGATCTGATAGTTCGGTGTATAGCCTTCGTTCAGAAGAACGGTCTCGATCTGGCTCGGGAATACATTGACGCCGCGGATGATCAGCATATCATCGGATCTTCCTTTCGGCTTGCACATCTTCACGTGAGTTCTTCCGCAGGCGCATTTTTCCCGTTTCAGAACACACAGATCCCGGGTGCGGTATCTCATCAGAGGGAAGGCTTCCTTATCCAGAGATGTGAATACCAGTTCTCCTTCTTCTCCCTCCGGAAGGACCTCTCCGGTTTCCGGATTGATAATCTCGGCATAGAAATGATCCTCATTGATGTGCATACCCGTCTGTGCCTCGCATTCGAAGGACACTCCGGGGCCGCTGATCTCGGTCAGACCATAAATGTCATAGGCTTTGATTCCAAGGCTCTTCTCGATGCTTCTGCGCATTTCCTCTGTCCAGGGCTCCGCGCCGAAGATACCGGCCTTCAGCTTGTTGTCTTCCGGTTTATACCCTTTTTCTGCCAGGGATTCTCCGATAAAGGCAGCGTAGGAAGGGGTGCAGCACAGAATCGTGGCGCCCAGATCCATAAGGAACTGGATCTGACGGTCTGTATTTCCGGAGGACATCGGAAGGGTCAGACATCCGACCTTATGAGAGCCTCCGTTCAGGCCGGGACCTCCGGTGAACAGTCCGTATCCGTAAGAGACCTGGCAGACATCTTCTTCGGATCCGCCGGCTGCCACGATGGCACGGGCACAGCACTCTTCCCAGATATCCACGTCTCCCTGGGTATAGAATGCAACCACACGTTTTCCTGTGGTTCCTGAGGTGGACTGGATGCGGACACAGTTCTTCAGATCGGTTCCCAGAAGTCCATAAGGATACGCCTCCCTGAGATCTGCTTTGGAAAGAAACGGAAGCTTCTGAATATCGTCCACGCTCCTGATATCTTCAGGTTTCACGTTTTTCTCATCCATAAGCTTCCTGTAGTATGCGACATTGTCGTAAACATGACGGATCTGTTTTACGATTTTTTCATTCTGGATTTTTCTTATTTCATCATAAGACGCCGTTTCGATTTCCGGCTGATAATAGTTGCCCATAGGTGTCGATTTCCTTTCGATGATTTTAGTATGCTAATTGATTAAATTATTTTAATGGATATGCAGGAAAAATGGAATAGCTATTTTCATATTTTTCATTTCCCTTTCACCAGATTAACCGGATGTCCTTCCATCCAGGATCGCAGATTCTCCCCGACAATCCGGATGCATCTGGTTCTGGATTCCAGGGATGCCCATCCGATGTGGGGCGTAATCAGACAGTTCGGCGCTTTCAGCAGCGGATCATCTGCAGGCATCGGTTCGATCGGCAGCACATCGATCCCTGCTCCTGCGATCTGATGCCGTTGCAGGGCATCGGCCAGAGCCTTCGAATCCACCACACCGCCTCTGGAGGTATTGATCAGATATGCGGTCGGTTTCATCCGCTTCAGGGTCGTTTCATTTACCAGTCTCTCTGAATCCGCATTTAACGGACAATGCAGTGTCAGAAAATCCGATTCCCGGAAGAGCTGCTCCGGATCCACCTGGTCATAGGGACAATCCGTATGCATTCGTCTTCCCGAAACCAGGACCTTCATCCCGAATGCGTCTGCGATAGACGCAACCTTCCGGCCGATATTTCCGTATCCCACGATTCCAAGAGTCTTCCCCGCCAGCTCCATGATCGGATAGGGAAAGAAGGAGAACGTATCCGAATTGATCCACTCTCCCCGATGGACAGCTGCATTATAATCCGGAAGATTTGAAGCAAAGGTCAGAATAAAAGCAAACACATGCTGAGCGACCGAGTCTGTACTGTATCCGGGAACATTGACGACCGCAATCCCCCGGCGGTTCGCCGCATCCAGATCCACATTGTTGTATCCTGTTGCAAAAAGCCCGATATATCTCAGTTTCGGAAGCGCATCAATCACATCCTCCGACATGAACGCCTTGTTGATCAGAAGTACTTCCGCATCCCGGCATCTGTCTTTGATTTCCTCCGGCGTCAGAATATTATAATAAGCTGTCTCTCCCAACCGGTCGATACAGGAAAAATCCATATCATTCCTGGTCAGAGTATTTGTATCAAGTACAACGATCTTCATGCCTGTCCTCTTCTTCGTTCCATCCGTTTCCGTCGATTCTCTTTCTTCGGAACAGATGCTTTTATAAAGCTGCATCGGCTGCCGTGTGCTCCCAGGAATTCATTTTCGGTTGCTCTGGACACCGGCAATACACCTGGCGGCATACTCCTTCCCGGAACCGATGCTGCGTACAGCATAACACTATATGAAAAAAATAGCAAAAAATAAAAAATAATAGTAGCCAAAATAAAAAAATGTGGTATAATAACTTTCGCTATCGGTGTGTGGCTCAGTTTGGTAGAGCGCTGCGTTCGGGACGCAGAGGTCGCAGGTTCAAATCCTGTCACACCGACGGATCAGAGGAAGTGCTGAATGTACTTCCTCTTTTTTATATGTTAGGAGATCAGAAAACCTCAACTGTGGCGGCGGTTGATCAAAGGCAGAATCACCCGGAACCAGATGCCGTGGAGAATCAGGAATGCGGCTGCTGTGATCAGAAGGATTTTCCAGATATCAAACGTCAAAGATACCAGGGAAAATACACCGGGAAGAAGGAGGGCTGCGCCGGCTGCCACGGCTGCCAGGAGGAAAATCAGACAGGCTTTCCACAGATTCAGTTTTCCACAGATATTAAAAACCGCCAGGATCCCGTTGATCAGCATCAGACAGGTTGCAGCGGAAGCACACTGCAAGGCAGTTACTTCCGGGGTCCGATTCAGCACAGACAATAGTACAACCAATGAGACGGCTTCTAAAAACCCCGTCGGCAGAGAAATCCGGAATACATTTTTCAGGAACTGTGTTTTCACCCGCTCATGGTTGGGCTCCAAGGCAAGGAAAAAGGAAGGAATCCCGATGGTAACCGCCCCGATCAGCGTGATCTGAATATTTTCAAAGGGATACAGGATCTGTGTTGTAACCAGAAATACCACAGCCAGAATCAGGGAATACACGGTCTTTGTGAGATAAAGCCCTGCGGACCTCTGAAGGTTATTGATGGATTTGCGTCCCTCCGCCAGCACCAGCGGCAATGAAGAAAAATCCGAATTCAGCAGGACAATATTGGCGGCGGTTCTGGCTGCATCAGATCCGGCCTGCATTGCGATGGAGCAATCCGCTTCTTTCAGTGCCAGGACATCATTCGCCCCGTCTCCTGTCATTGCCACGGTATGCCCGCTCTTTTTTAACGCTTTTACGATCCGGAGCTTCTGCATCGGGCTGACCCTTCCAAACACCGTATAGGTCTCTGCCGCTTTGTCCAGTTCCTCCTCCCGGATCAGGGAAGCATCGACCCAGTTCCGGGCGTCCGGCAGACCCGCATCGGCTGCCGTTCGGGAAACGGTGAGTGGATGATCTCCGGAGATCACCTTAATCGTGACTCCTTCCTTCTCAAAAAAGTCAAAGGTTTCCGGCGCGCTCTCCCGGATCCTGTCGGAAAGAACCAGAAATGCCAGGGGGTTCACGGATTCATAATCCGGACGTTCCGAGATCTCTCCGGAGAAGGCAAACAAAAGCGCCCGTTTTCCGGCATCAGTAAATTCTGTCAACTGCTCCTGATATACCCGTATCCGGTCTCCGAGCAGATATTCCGGTGCTCCGAGCAGTAAGGAACCCTTTCCCGGAATTTTCAGAAGGCTGTATTTCCGTTCCGAAGAAAATGGCACAAACGTCACGTTTTCCTTTTCCGGAAGCAGTGAGGTCCTGGTTTCCGGATCCTTATATCCCGCCAGATAGTTCCGGATCGCTTCTGCTGTGGAATTTTCATCTGTACTGTGATCAAAATAAAATCGCAATGCATGTCGGAGCTTCGCAGGCAGTGTCTCTCCGGGAAACCGGGACAGTAAATCCCGGGATGAAATCAATGGACCCGGTTCGTCACAGAGCAAAATCAGATCATACACTGTCAGGAGTCCCTCCGTGATCGTTCCTGTCTTATCCAGCAGCAGCATATCCACACGGGCAAGATTTTCCACACAGTACAGATCCTGCACCAGGGTATGATGCACCGACAGCCTGACGACACTGACCGCCAGCATGATACTCACCAGCAGTACCAGTCCGCCTGGGATCATGGATGAGACGGAAGCCACTGTTTTTACCATAGCATCGGTAAACGGAAGGGCGATCCGGAAGAAATTATTCCATACAAGAAGCGCTGCCAGCGGGATCAGAAGCAGGGCTACCACCCGGACGATGGATTTGACCGAATGCATGATCACGGATTCGGATTTTTTGAAGTATTTCGCGCCAAGCGTGATCTTGCTGACATAATTGTCTTTCCCGATATGCTCTGCTTCCGCAAGGACTCTTCCGGAAACCAGAAAAGAACCGGAAATCAGATGATCTCCTGTTCTCTTATCGATCGGTTCGCTTTCTCCGGTGATCAGGCTTTCATTTACCTGACAGCTGCCATCGATCACCACCGCATCGGCGCAGACCTGATTTCCGTTTTTCAGCTGCATAATCTCACCGAGAACGATTCCGGATGTCTGGATTTCCTGAATCGTTCCATCCCGGAGAACCGTTACCTTCGGAGCGGAAAGCAGGGACAGTTTCTCAATCGTCTTTTTGGCGCGGATCTCCTGAATCGTTCCGATCAGGAAATTCCAGATCACCACCAGAAAAAACAGCGCGTTTTTTATCGATCCGGAGATCAGGATACACAGAACCAGGATCAGGTTGACCAGATTAAACAAAGAAAACAGATTATCCTTCAGAATCTGCAAATAGGATTTCGTCTTTGTTTCCAGCTCTCCGTTTACGAACCCTGCCTTGATTTGAGCCTGTACCTGCTCTTTTGTTAATCCGATATGGATTTTTCGGTTTTCCCGCTGTTCTTCCATTCTTCTTCCGACACAGGCTCCTTCCTGATCCTGACACTTTCGATTCTGGTTCCGTCCAGTTTCTCTGCTGTGATCGTGACATTCCCCACCGAGATCCGGTCCCCTTCCTCCGGAAGCCGTTCCAGCTGTTCCATTATCAGTCCGCCGATGGAGTCGTAGGATTCTGATTCCAGATCCGTTCCGATCCGGTCATTGATATCAGAAATTCCCATGGAACCGGGGACAAGATATTCCGAGTCAGACACCTCTGTTAGTTCTTCCTCTTCATCCGCATCATATTCATCCCGGATCTCTCCCACCAGTTCCTCCAGCAGATCTTCCATGGTGATAATGCCGACGGTGGTGCCGTATTCATCCATGACCGCCATCATGTTCAGTCGTTCCCTTTTCATTTCCATAAACAGCTCGGAAAGATGTTTGTTCTCAAAGGTATAAGGAAGCTCCCGCATATAATTCCGGACAGAAAACTCCGCCTTTTCCTGATCCGTCAGGAAAATAAAGTCCTTGAAATTCAACATCCCCACGAAGGATGTTTCTTCGGCATCAAACACCGGGAGACGGGTATACATATTGTCGATATAAAGTTTTCGGATCTCATCGATCCCGGAGTCCACCCGGATTGACACAATATTCACCCGGGGTACCATCACTTCCCTGGCGATCGTATCGGTAAAATCGAAGACATTGTTGATGATCTCCTTTTCTTCGTCCTCGATCACCCCCTCCTCCGTCGACACTTCCACGATGGAGCGGATCTCATTTTCCGTATAGCTTTCGGACCGGTCAGATTTTCTGACTCCAGAAAGCTTCAGCACTCCGGAGGCCAGAAAATTCACCGCTGCTGCGATCGGGGTAAACAGGATCATCAGAAAACGGATCACCGGCGCGAAAGACAATGCAAGCTTTTCAGACCGGTAGGTCGCAATCGTCTTCGGGGAGATCTCTCCAAAGACCAGAATGATCACCGTCAGAACGCCGGTTCCGATACTGACAGCCCAGTTTCCGAATACCCGCTGTACCAGCACCGTACACAGCGCTGACACCGCAATATTGACAATATTATTGCAGATCAGGATCACACTCAGCATCTTCTCTTTCTCTGAGAGGACCTGTTCCAGGACCTTCGCGTTTTTGTAATTTTCCTCAACCATGGTCCGCAGCCTGTGGGGACTGATCGTCGTAAGGGCCGTTTCCGAAGAAGAGAAAAAAGCGGACAGCAGGATCAGTATCACAATGATGAGGATTTCTACAATGATAGTAAACATTTCAATTAACGTTGTTCCGTTGATTTAACAAAGAGTCTCATACCCTGCAGATTCAAGGTATGAGACTTCTCGATGACAGATTGTAAAGGATATCAAACTCATTTTGCAACAATATTGATAATCCTTCCGGGTACATAGATCTCCTTCCGGATCTCGCCCTGCAGCTTGTCGCCCAGTGCTTCCTTTGCTCTGGCAATGGCTTCCTTTGCCTCCAGATCCGCCGGAATCGTGATCGTACACCGGACCTTCCCGTTGACCTGAACGCCGATCTCGATCTCATCATCCCGGATCAGATCTTCCTCATAGGAAGGCCATCCGAAACGGGAATCGAAGACGGACTCCGTGTGTCCGTATGCCTGCCACATTTCTTCAGAAATATGCGGGGCAAAGGGAGCCAGAAGCCGGATCAGAACTTCCATAGTCTCCTTATCGATACCGCCTGCGGATTTGTTCAACTCATTCAGTTTGTTTGTATATTCCATAAATCCGCTGACGACGGTATTCAGGCTGAAGGATTCCAGTCTTCTTGTAATATCATAGACCAGCTTGTTTCTGAGCTTAATCATCTCCGGAGTGGCCTGTACGGAGGTCTCCGCATTGGACATAACCAGAGAATACAATCTGCAAAGGAACCGGTATACACCGTCAATCCCTCTTTCATCCCAGATCGAATCCAGTTCCGGAGGTCCGATGAACAGTTCATAAAGCCGCAGGGAATCACACCCGTAATCGCGCACCATATCATCGGGAGAAACAATATTTCCGAGGGATTTGCTCATCTTTGTGGCCGCTCCGGTTTCCCGGTCACGTCCGCAGACCATGCCCTGATTGAAAAGCTTCTTAAAGGGCTCATTGAATCCGACGACTCCGATATCATACAGGAACTTGGTGTAAAATCTGGAGTACAGCAGATGAAGAACCGCATGCTCTACCCCTCCGATATACATATCTACCGGAAGATATTTATCTGCCTTTTCCCGGTCCACAAGGGCATCCGGATTCTTCGGATCCACATACCGCAGGAAATACCAGGAGGACCCGGCCCATTGCGGCATGGTATTGGTTTCTCTCTTTGCCGGTCCCTTACAGCACGGACAGGTGGTATTGACCCACTCCTCAATGGCCGCCAGCGGGGATTCTCCCGTACCGGTAGGCTGATAGCTCTGCACATCCGGCAGAACCAGCGGAAGCTCCTCTTCCGGAACCGGCACATTTCCGCACTTCGGACAATGAATGATCGGGATCGGTTCGCCCCAATACCGCTGTCTGGAGAAGACCCAGTCCCTCAGCTTATAATTGACTTTTTTGGTTCCGAGACCTTTCTTCTCGATCTCCTCCGGTGCGGACAGTTTCAGCTCCTGGCTGTCCCTTCCGTTCCATTCGCCGGAATTGATCACGATACCCGTTCCGGTATAGGCCTCTTCCATATCCCTGATATCGCTTCCGTCCGGGGAAATGACAGGAATAATGGGAAGATCGAATTTTCTGGCAAAGGCAAAGTCTCTGTCGTCATGGGCGGGAACGCACATAATGGCTCCAGTTCCGTAATCCGCCAGTACATAATCGGAGATCCAGATCGGAATCCTGGCTCCGTTTAACGGATTGACTGCATAGCTTCCGGTAAAGACGCCCGTCTTTTCCTTATCTGCCATACGATCCACGTTGGATTTCATGCTGGCTTCGTAGATATAACGATCCACAGCGTCTTTCGTATCTGCTGTGGCAAGTTTTGCGGACAACGGATGCTCCGGTGCCAGCACCATGAAGGTGGCGCCGTACAGGGTATCCGGCCGGGTGGTATATACCCGGATCTTGTCTTCCTGTCCATCGACGCAGAAATCAATCTCCGCGCCATAGGAGCGCCCGATCCATTCTGTCTGCATCTTTTTGACCTTCTCCGGCCAGTCCAGACCATCCAGATCGTCCAGAAGACGGTCTGCATAAGCCGTGATCTTCAGCATCCACTGCCGGAGATTCTTCTTGGTTACTTCACTGTGGCAGCGTTCACATTTGCCGTCCACAACTTCCTCATTTGCGAGGCCTGTCTTACAGGAAGGGCACCAGTTAATGGGCATTTCCTTTTCATAGGCAAGCCCCGCCTTAAACATTTTTACAAAGATCCACTGGGTCCATTTGTAGAAATCCGGATCTGTCGTATTGACTTCCCGGTCCCAGTCATAGATGGCCGCGATCTCCTTGATCTGCTTCTTGATATTTGCGATATTCTCCGCAGTCGAAATACTGGGATGGATACCGTGCTGGATTGCATAGTTCTCTGCCGGAAGACCGAAAGCATCCCACCCCATAGGATGAATGAGATAATATCCCTGCATCAGTTTATATCTGCTCCAGACATCGCTGATCACGTATCCTCTCCAATGCCCGACATGCAGACCGTGTCCGGATGGATACGGAAACATATCCAGACAATAATACTTGTCCTTCTTCCCGTCATCCACGTTGATCGGATTGGCCTTCCAGGCTCCATCCCATTTTTTCTCAATCTCTGTGTGATTGTAAGTTACTTTCATAGATTCCTCCAACAAACCGGCCCGTCTAATACAGGCTTTATTTCTTTAATAAGGTGCCTAGTGCGCCTCTAACCAGATAGTTTACGGCGGTTCTCGCCCCGCTGGTTGCAATACTCTTGGCTGATTTTGCCAAATCAGACTCTTTATTGGCTTCCTGTTCCGCTTTTAATTCTGCTTTTGCCTGTTTCACAGCTTCCTTCTGCATCTTCTCCAGTTGAGCCTGGGTATAGGTCTGGGTCTGGGCAGCCTGCGCCATCTGCTGTGCCTGAACTGAGGCCACTAATGACGGCCCGTTATAGGTCGTTCCGGAAGCCGGCTGCATATACCCTGTCTGTACGGGCTGTACAGGCTGTCCCTGCTGTCCGTAAGTCTGCTGGATAAACTGCTGCGTCATATTCTGGCCGCTTCCCTGTTGATAATTCGTATAGGAAGGTGCCTGGGAAACAAAGGGATTTTCCTGAGAAACCGGCTGCTGCACGAAGGGACTCTCCGTCTGGACTGCTGCGGCTTCCGGTTTTGCGGCTCCGCAGTTTCCGCAGAAATTCCCGGCATTGGATGCTCCGCATACCGGGCAGATCCAATCCCCTGAAGGCGCTGTCTGGAACGCAGGCTGTACAGCTCCCGGCTGCACCGTTTCCGGCTGCACGGATCCTGCATAGAAAGATCCGGTATACTGGCCCGGAGCAGCGGAATTGACATACTGAAGCGTGGTTCCGCCCGGCGCGATCCCATTCAGAAGCTCATACGCAGACTCTCTGTCCACCATCTGAGAATACTTCGGATACATATCGGAGGACAGTATCATATTGCTGAGCAATGTCTCATCCAGGATCCCCATCAGCGACTGGGGCGGTAGGATATAGGCTCTCTGCACCATCCCCGGAACGCCCTTCTCATCCAGGAAGGAAACCAGAGCTTCGCCCTTTCCGAGGGTCGGAATCGCCTCTTCCGTCTTGAATGCCGGATTGATCGGGAAGGACTGGGCGGCTGCCCTCACGGCCTTCTGATCCGCCGGGGTATAGGCACGCAGTGCATGCTGGATCTTATTTCCCAGCTGGGACAAGATCGTATCCGGAACGTCCGCCGGATTCTGTGTAATAAAGAACACGCCAACGCCCTTGGAACGGATCAGGCGGATCACCTGTTCTACTTTATCCATCAGTTCTTTGGATTTCAGTTTGAACAGAAGATGGGCTTCATCGAAGAAAAAGACCATTCTCGGTTTCTCCAGATCTCCGACCTCCGGAAGAGATTCATACAGTTCCGAAAGCATCCACAGAAGATATGCGGTATACAGATCCGGCTTCTGGAACAGTTCTTCACAGTTCAGAACATTGATCACGCCTCTTCCATTGCTGTCACAGCGGATCCAGTCATGGATATCCAGCGCAGGCTCCCCGAAGAACAGATTGGCTCCCTGGGACTCCAGCTTCAGCAGGCCTCTCTGGATGGCTCCGATGGAAGAGGATGCAATATTGCCGTAAGCTGTCTTGTAATCAGCAGCATGATCGCCGACTGCCTGAACGACTGCCCGGAGATCCTTCAGATCCAGAAGCAGAAGCCCCTGGTCATCCGCGATCCGGAAGATAATATTCAGAACTCCTTCCTGCGCAGAGGACAGATCCATCAGTCTTGACAGAAGCAAAGGACCCATTTCGGAAATGGTGGCCCGTACCGGGATCCCCTTCTTTGCAAAAACATCCCAGTAAACCGTCGGGAACGGTTTGTACTGCCATCCGTAAGCAGCCAGCCCGAGGTTGTCGATCCGTTTCTGGAGATCTTCCGTATGCTGCCCGGGAGCGCTCATTCCGGTCAGGTCCCCTTTAATATCAGAAAGAAAGACCGGAACTCCCGCATCCGAAAATGCTTCCGCCAATACTTTTACAGTTACCGTTTTTCCTGTGCCTGTCGCACCGGTGATCAAGCCATGTCTTGCAGACATCTGCGGCAGCAGAAATACCGGCTGTTCATTTGCTGCTACCAATAAAGCATTATTCGTAAACATTAGAATTCCCTCCTCTTTTTCTGAATTTAAGCCATCGTTTAATATAACATAGGAAAAAATCAGATGCAACCGATATGCATTTTACATTTTCCTCATGACTTCACAAAAACATTTTGAAAAAGGAAAAAAATATGATAAGATTCGTAAGCTATGCTATTGAAAGATTTTTATTACGACTTGCCAAAAGAATTAATCGCACAGGATCCTCTGAAGGACCGTTCTGCTTCCAGGCTGATGCTGGTGAACCGGCAGACCGGAGAGATCCGTCATGAGATCTTCCGGAACATCGTCGATTACCTGAAGCCTTCTGACTGTCTCGTGATCAACGATACCCGGGTGATCCCCGCCAGACTGTTTGGAACAAGGCCTGATACCGGAGCGGTGATCGAAGTGCTGCTTCTTACCCGCAAATCCGATACAGACTGGGAGTGCCTCGTAAAGCCAGGGAAGAAAGCCCGCCAGGGCTGCAGGCTTGTTTTTGGAAATACGGAACAGGCAGAACCGGAACTGAAGGGAGAGATCCTGCAGGTGCTCCCCGACGGAAACCGGATTATAAGGTTCTTCTTCGACGGGATTTTTGAAGAGATTCTGGACAGGCTCGGACAGATGCCTCTGCCACCCTATATCACCCATAAGCTGGAAGATAAAAACCGATACCAGACCGTCTACGCAAAACATGATGGTTCCGCTGCCGCGCCGACGGCCGGCCTTCATTTCACGACGGAACTTCTGGAGAAAATCTGCAGACAGGGAACACAGATTGCCCACGTGACCCTGCATGTCGGACTCGGCACCTTCCGTCCGGTCAAAGAGGAAAATATCCTGGATCACAAGATGCATTCCGAATTCTGCATTCTGACGGAAGAAAATGCGGAACTGATCAACCGTACCCGCAGGGAGGGCGGCCGCATCATCTGTGTCGGAACCACCTCCTGCCGTACGCTGGAGAGCATCGCAGATGATCAGGGATTTGTGAAGCCCGGTTCCATGTGGACGGATATTTTTATCTACCCCGGATACCGGTTTAAGATCACCGATTGTCTGATCACCAATTTTCATCTTCCGGAATCGACCCTTCTGATGCTGGTCAGCGCGATCAGTTCCCGGGAAATCATATTAAATGCCTATGAGGAAGCGATCCGGGAGCGATACCGGTTTTTCAGCTTCGGAGACGCCATGTTCCTCACCGATAGTTTTCAATAAGTATCATAATTAAAGGGCTGTCGCGCTAATTAAATCGCGGCAGCCCCTTGTATTTTATTTCACCTGCAGTTTTTCATTGACTTTTTTGGCAATTTCGGGAAGGATCTCCTTCATATGCTCTCCCGGGCAGGCAGTATTTCCGCCGCTGGTCCAGTTGTGAAGAAGAACATTTCCTTTCACATTGCTTAACGCAGAGGGATCCTTTGTGTTTTTCGCATCCTTTACGATCTCCTCATCCTCCGGATCATAGACCATTTTTCCTCCAAGAGAGGGATTTCTCTGGATCAGATCCACGCAAAGATCGATCAATGCCTCCTGCGCCTTCTCCGGAATCACATCGCTGTCATTTGACGCATCCGATACTTCAATGGTAATTCCCTGTTCATCCGCAGCCCACCAGCTGGAGGTCCATGCCCCATATTCCTCCGGCACTCCGGCGGCAATATCCCCGTTATATCCCACGCAATAGTTTGCGCTGTTGCTGAGTCCGTTGTTTACAAAATAGGTAGCGCAGTTTACTCCGGTGGAACGGCCGGCCATATGATGGGGGATAATGTATTTGATCGAATAATCCTCCCGGTCGTAGTTTTTATCGGTGATCACTTCATTGGAGGCCAGAGCGCTGACGGTGTATTCCGGAGAATTGATTTTCGCACCGGATACAGCAGCATTCAGTTTGTTGATTGTTTCCTCATCCACAACCCCGGTGGCTTCCTTCATTCCCTGATCCTTCTGGAAGGCTCTAACGGCATCATCTGTGATATTTCCGAAATATCCCTTCGGGATCGCATAGAGATAACCCAGCGCGTCCAGTTTTTTCTGGATCTCCAGGATATCATCCCCCTCCATATCATAGGACATAGATCTTGAAAGGACGTATTCCCCGGATGCCGTCTTTAAGACTGTGGAAAACTCAATTTCATCCTTTCCAATCGCGGTATCGCTGTACAGCTTCTCTTTTGTTTTTTCATCCAGCTTTCCGGAGGGAGTCACAGATCCGTTGGCCTTCTGGAATTCTTTTAAAGCGGTTTCGGTCACATTTCCGAAATATCCGTCAATGACAGAATCCAGATAACCCAGTTCCTTCAGGGTTTCCTGCATCTCCTTCACATCATCGCCGGACATTCCGTTGGACAGAACCTTTTGGGAACTATCCGTACCGGAGGAGCCGGAGCTTCCGGATGATCCGGAACTGCCCGAAGATCCGGCGGAGCCTGTGCTGCCGGATGTCCCGGTCGTACCCGTGCTTCCTGTTGTGCCGGAGGAGGCGGGCTTGTCGGAATAATCCGTTTTCGGAGGTTCCTGAGTCATCAGAGCTGTAAAGGTATAACTTCCGATCACGCCGTCTGCCACAAGTCCTTTTGCATTCTGAAAGGCCAGAACAGCCTGAAGGGTCTGATTCCCGAACATTCCGTCAATGGCGCCGACATCGAATCCGAGTTCCTTCAGTCTGGTCTGAATGGAGCTGACATCATCTCCGTTCATTCCATTGTAAAGTGTCCTGGTCAGAGTCGGAGCGGCAGCGGCGGTGCCGGAGGAATCCGCCGATTTCGACGTGCTGCCGGAGGTATCGCCGGTATTGCCGGAGGTGCTGCCGGTACTTCCCGAGGTGTTTCCATTGCTGCCGGAAGTGTTTTTCTGACTGAGTGCGGTAAACGTTTGATTTCCCGCGATTCCGTCGGTGATCAGTCCCAGATCCGATTGAAATGCCCGGACCGCGGCCTCCGTCATGCTGCCGAAGATCCCGTCAATGGAGCCCACCTGATAGCCCAATTTCTGAAGCTGCTGCTGAAGCGCCTGAACATCTGTGCCGTTCACTCCATTATATAAGGTTCTTGAAAAAGAAACGCTTACTGCCGTATTACCAGTCTGACCGGCAGATGCCTGAGGATCCGGAAGATCCTGACTGTTGAGGGCGGAAACGGTCTGATTGCCGACGATTCCATCCAGATACAGTCCGTGATCTGTCTGGAAAGCGCGGACTGCGGCTTCCGTCATATTTCCGAAATAGCCGTCAAGGGCGCCAACACTGTAACCCAGTTCGGAAAGAACCGTTTGCAGATCAAGGACATCTTCTCCGGTGGCGCCATTTGCAAGACTCCTGGAAAAAGAAAGTATCTTTGCAAACAAGGCTTCTTCCAGATAGGATCCCGGAACTGCCTCATCTGCTTCCTGCCAGTTTGCCTGATTTGTATTCTGAAGAACCGGTTCTTCAGGAAGTATTTCGTCCGGCAGCAGTTCCTCCTGTACGGAAATAATCTCTTCCGGAACTTCCACCGGAACATCCTCCGCAGTCACTGCATCGGAAAAAGTCTCTTCCAAATAGACAAATTCCGGAAACACATCTGCATCATCCGATGTTTCACCGGCAAATGCGCTGAATGAGGCTGCAAAGGTCAGTCCAAGAAAAGCCATGGACAGTTTAATCCAAAATTGTTTCATCAGGAATACTCCTCCATGTTGATAATGATACTATACAAACACTTCCCATTTTTGAAATGTCATGCGTTTTTCGAAGTTTTTATTTTTTGCATGACTTTCTTCGCCAAAATGTCATGCGTTTTTCGAAGTTTTTATTTTTCGCATGACTTTCTTCGCCAAAATGTCATGCGTTTTTCGAAGTTTTCATTTTCCGCATGACTTTCTTCGCCAAAATGTCATGCATTTTTTGAAGTTTTTATTTTTCGCATGACTTTCTTCGACAAAATGTCATGCGTTTTTCGAAGTTTCCATTTTCCGCATGACTTTCTTCGCCAAAATGTCATGCATTTTTTGAAGTTTTCATTTTCCGCTCTATTATGTGGTCTTAATCATGAAATAATCTTGGAGTTCTCCCGTTTCATACATGAGAGCAGGAGTTCTGTATTGTGAAATCAGAGCTGTGATTGGTTCAGGATTTTCATGAATTGCCGGGTATTATATCCCGGATTTTTAAATACAGCACTGCCGGCAACGATCACATTCACACCGGTGTCCAGGACCTGCTGCACATTATCCAGATTGATCCCGCCGTCGATCTCCAGATCAATGGGAAGATCTGATGCACTGATCATCTGATCAATCTCTCTTGCCCGTTCGTAGGAACTGCTGATCAGTTTCTGACCGCCGAACCCCGGCTCCACACTCATCAGAAGCACCATATCACAGAGATTCAGATAGTCTTTCAGGACTGTCGTCGGCGTTTTGGGTTTGATGGAAAGCCCGGATCTCATACCCGCTTCCCGGATTGCCCGCAGCGTTCCTGCAACATCTTCACAGGCTTCATAATGCACCGTCAGAATATCCGCACCGCAGTCCCTGAATTCTTCAATGTAACGGACCGGCTCCTGAATCATCAGATGGACATCAAATGCCAGATCCGAAACCGGCCTCAGAGACTTGATCACGGGCATTCCAAAGGAAATCGATGGAACAAAAAGCCCGTCCATAACATCAATATGCACATATTCCGCTCCCGCTTCCCGGATCTCCCGGATCTGACTGCCCAGACCGGCGAAATCGGCTGCGAGAATCGACGGGGAAAGGATTCGTTTTCTCATAGATTCTCCGGATCAGAATTTCTTCTGTGATTTTAATTCCTCGTAGATCGCCTTGTAGCTGTTGTAGCGGCTCTGGGCAATCTTTCCTTCATCCACTGCGCTCCGTACCGCACAATCCCGTTCCTTGATATGGGAACAGTCCTTGAAGGGGCATTTGGTTTCATACGGGGCAAACTCCGGAAAATACTGTTTCAGTTCATCCCGGGAGACATCTTCTTCCGTCACAAGGAGCGATGTGAATCCGGGAGTGTCCACGATCTGATAGGATCTTCCCACGGTATAGATCTCATTATGCCGCGTGGTATGTTTGCCGCGTCCCACTTTGCTGCTGATGGCACCCACCTGGGCAACTTCCTCATTCCCCGCCCGGGAGAGACAGTTCAGGATCGTGGATTTGCCGACTCCGGAGGGCCCCGCCATGACCGTGATCTTATTTCGTAATTGCAGTTTCAGGGATCCCAAAGACGGACGCTCTCCGCCTGCGCTGATAAAATATACCTTGCATCCCGATTTTTTGTATGCAGCTTTGATATTTTTCAGATCATCCGATTTTGCAAGATCCTTTTTGTTGAATACAATGATAGTCTCGATCCCCTGTTTCTTCATCAGAACGAGAAACCGATCCAGAATACTGTAATTCGGATACGGATTCCTTACAGAGAAAACCACCATCGCCTGATCCACATTTGCCACCGCCGGCCGGATCAGACTGTTCTTTCGCGGAAGGATCTCCGCCACGGTTCCGGTGCTTTCATTCTCATCAATGACTTCGATCCGGACCTGATCCCCCACCAGCGGCGTGAGATGTTCATTCCGGAAAGAACCCTTTGCCTTGCATTCGTATAGTTTCTTATTTGCTGCTTTTACATAATAAAAGCCTGATAACGCTTTGATGATTCTTCCGTTCATAGATTCACTCTTCAATCTCTGTATCTGCTTCTTCTGTGATGGTATCTGTGATCACCGCATCTTCCTGTATCGGCACTTCCGGATCCGTTTCTTCCGGTACGATCTCCTCCGAAGGCGTTTCATCCAGGATGATTTCTTCCTGAATCGTGGTTTCCGGTTCCTCTGTCTGAGGTTCTTCATATTCTTCATAAACCGGTTCCTCGTATTCATAGTAGGGTTCTACTCCGACGACGATGGAGACACCGGACCACTGTTCCAATTCGGTCCCTGGAGCGGGATCCTGGTAAAACACCAGACCGCCCATACCCTCTGCTTCTTCGTAGCTGACCCAGGCATTCAGGGAATTCATATACAGAAGATCGATGGCGTTGGTCTCTGAATATCCACGTACATCCGGGACGTAGGAATAAATGATCTCCGGGCCCTGACTGACCTTCAGCTCAATCTCCGCATCCTTCGGCACTTCCGAACCCGCCACCGGATTGGTCTCCACAACAAGCCCTGCTTCGATATTCTCATCATAGACTTCCGACTCTTTCACCCGGAAGCCGAGACTTTCCAGCTTAACAATCACCTGTTCCTTTTCCTGGCCGGTATAGTTTTCCAGCTGCACAGTCTCTTTTCCGGAGCTTACAGTCAGGGTAATCTCCTGTCCTGTTTCCAGGTTCACCCCGCTTTTGACGGACTGTTCGATCACATAATCCCTGGCAATGGAATCACTGTGGGCATATTTTACTTTCACGGAAAATCCCAGATTTTCCAGGGATGACTGGGCCTGACTTACCTCCATTCCCAGCACGCCCGGGACCTCTACTCCGGCAGCCACCACTGTGGTGGGTACCTGTGTCTCGCTCTGGGCCTGGGGAGTGCTTCCGGCACAACTTGATCCGAAGGTGGAAAAACATACAATTGCCAGCAGACCGATGATCACGATCCCTGCCACGACACCGCAGATCACCAGTACTTTATCCAGTTTTCTGCGTTTTTGGGCAGCTTTGCTCCGGGTCCGGGACCTGGAATCATATCTCGGATCCGGATCTCTTCTCCGGTAATCCTGATACTGGCTGCGGCTCTGAGGTCTCCGGTTCCGGTCATTATAGGGCCTCCGGTCAACGGATTGTCTGGATCTTCCTGAAGAGGATGCCCTGGAGGATCTTCCGAAAACCTTTTCTCCTTCCCGGCGAAGGAACTCCGCATCTTCCTCCGACATGATGATCGTAGCGGATTCCGACGGTTCCGGTTCCAATACAACGAAATCTTCATTCGGCGTGATCAGAGATGTTTTCAGGTCCGCCAACAGAGAGGACATTTTCTGATATCTCCGGTCCGGCTTTCTCTGGGTACATTTCTCAATGATTCTGGAAACGCTGTTCGGCACTCCGTCAACGACATCCGATGCCATCGGAACATTTTCCTGGATATGTTTCAGCGCGATGGAGACGGTGGAGTCTCCGTCAAAGGGAAGCATTCCGGTCACCATCTCATAATAGACGATACCGAAGGAGTAAATATCGGTCCGGTTATCCACCTGACCGCCTCTGGCCTGCTCCGGAGAAATGTACTGCACAGAACCCAAAATATCCGTACTTATGGTATTGGCTGTCGTGGTTCTAGCGATCCCGAAATCCGTAACCTTGATCTTGCCCTCCCGGGAGATCAGCACGTTCTGCGGTTTGATATCCCGGTGAATAATATGCGCATTGTGCGCCGCATCAATTCCCTGGGCGATCTGGATGGCAATGCTGGTGGCTTCTTTCACCGGAAGCCTTCCGTTTCTGTCGATGTATTTCTTCAGCGTGATACCGTCAACATATTCCATGACGATATAATAGATCCCGTCCGTCTGATTTACATCATAGACACTGACCACATTCGGATGCAGCAGCGCCGCGGCGGACTGTGCTTCGATCTGAAAATTTTTGACGAAATTCTTGTCCTCACAGAATTCCGGTTTCAGGAATTTGATCGCCACAAACCGGTTCAGTTTATGACAGTGTGCCTTGTATACATCACTCATTCCGCCGGATCCGATCTTCTCGAGAATCTCGTATCTGTTCTCTATAAAAATCCCTTTTTGGATATTCATCTCATCCTCGTATGTTTATCTCGAAATCAGTACAACAGCGATATTATCTTTCCCTCCGGCTTCATTGGCCAGGTCCACAAGCCGCTCCGCTTTGGCTTTTAAAGAATTATGAGAATTAACGACTGACCGGATGGTCATATCACTGACCATATTATAAAGACCATCCGTACAAAGCAGCAGCGTCTCATCCTCTTCCAGAACCACCTGGAAGAAATCCGGTCTGACCGACAGTTCGGCGCCGATCGCTCTTGTGATTACATTGTTCTTCTTATGAAATCTTGCTTCGTCCTTGGTGATCTGTCCTTCCCGGACAAGCTCCGCCACATAGGAATGATCCCATGTGATCTGGGTGATGTCATCCGGCCCGATGACATAGGCTCTGGAATCGCCCACATTGACAACATAGGCAATCTGATCTGCCACGGTGACCGCCACCAGCGTCGTGGCCATTCCCTGGTAGGCAGGCTCCTGGCCTGCGTCATAAACGACCCGGTTTGTCTTCAGAACCGCTTCCTTGAAAATGGAAAGCGGCATTCGGGATTCGGAAAACTCCACAAAATCAAAGAAATTCTCTGCCGCCATGGAAGACGCGTATTCCCCTGCATTGTGCCCGCCGAGTCCGTCGCAGACAACGTATAGATTGTCCAGATTCCCGATGGGCTCATCACATTCCAGGGTATAATCCTGATTGTATTTTCTTGACAAACCGATATCTGTTATTCCGTATGATTTCAAACCGACCTCCTGACAAGCTGACCGCAGGCGCCCTGGATATCCCGGCCCATTTCTCTACGTCTCGTTACCGTGATCCCCGCATCCTCCAGAATACTCCGGAATGCGCTGATATCCTGTTCCTTTGCCGCGCCGAATCCATTTTCCCGTTCTCTTACAGGGTTAACGGGGATCAGATTTACATGAGCATTTCTGCCCTTCAGGAGATCCGCAAGCAATACCGCATGCTCTTTTCTGTCATTCACTCCGTCAATCAGGCAGTACTCAAAAGTGATCCTTCTTCCGGTATTTTCGAAATACCGGTCGCAGGCATGTAAAATCTCCTTAATGGTGTATTTTTCCGCAATCGGCATGATGCTTCGCCGGATCTCATCGTTCGGAGCATGCAGGGACAGCGCCAGTGTACACTTTAAGGATTCTTTGCTTAATCTTATAATTGCGGGAACAATCCCGCATGTGGATATTGTAATATTTCTTTGACTGATGTGCAAGGTGTTTTCATTGCTGATCTGTCTGATAAAACCGGTCACATTGTCATAATTTGTCAGCGGTTCTCCCATGCCCATAATCACGATGTTGGAGACCCGTTCTCCGGTATCCCTCTGGATCTCATACACCTGGGACAGCATCTCCGACACGGTCAGATTCCGCACCAGCCCTCCGATTGTGGAAGCACAGAATCTGCATCCCATGGCACATCCCACCTGACTGGAGACACAGACACTGTTGCCGTGTCTGTAACGCATCATGACACTTTCGATCAGGTTTCCGTCATTGAGTTCAAACAGATATTTTCTGGTTCCGTCGATCCCGGAAACCTGAACCTTCCGGGCCGATGCATTGCGGATCTCGCAGAACTCCTTCATCTGTTCCTTCAGGGAATTCGGAAGATTTGTCATCTCCTCAAATCCGGTTGCCAGATGAACATGAAGCCATTCGAAGATCTGCCTGGCCCGGAAATCCGGAGCCTTGCACTTCTGCGTAACCTTCGTCAGTTCCTGCAGGGAAAGTGATTTGATATCGATTTTCTGTTCCATCATACCTTGACCGGGTCTGTCTCCCGGATCTTCTGAAATTTCGCGTAATAAAACCCGTCAAAGGGATCCCGTCCCGGAAGGAACTGCTTTTCTTCCAGCAGCCGGAATGCGGAATCCTGCAGTATCCACTGCGCCATGTCCTGATTCTCCGACCGGTTAACCGTACAGGTGCTGTACATCAATATTCCGCCGGGCTTTACATATCGTTTTGCCGCAGTCAGGATCTTTTTCTGAAGAGCGCACAGCGAATCCAGATCTTCTTTCTTCAGCCGGTACAGAATATCCGGCTTCTTGCGGATAACTCCAAGTCCGGAACAGGGAAGATCCGCCAGCACCAGATCTGCCTTTTCCTCCATGACCGGATCAAAAACCGAAGCGTCAAAGGTCTGTAATGTCACATTGCGGATCCCGGTCCGTTTCAGATTTTCCCGGATCAGAGCGATCTTCGATTCGGAAAGGTCCCGGGCGATTACCAGACTGTCCGGAAGATGCTCCGCAATATACATGCTTTTACCGCCGGGAGCTGCACAGGTATCCAGTACCAGACGGATCTCTGCGGCGTTTTTGACGGCTGTCTCCGCACACAGCGCGGAGGAAGGATCCTGTACAACGAACCAGCCTTTCCGGAAAGCGGTCAGCTCCGTAAGCCCCGAAAAGCCCGAGACCGCATAACACCGGGTTCTGGAATCTACGCATCTAAGACTCACGCCTTCTTCCTCCAGAGATTGCAGGATCTCTTCCTCCGAAGCGCTGATCCGGCACAGCCGGATGAATGTCTCTTTGGATTCCTTCCGGATCTCCCGGAAGAAGTCCTGAGTTGTCTGCTTGCCATACTGCTCTGTCATCAGTTCATAGATCCACAAAGGGACCGACAGTTTTACGTATTCCGGAAGATCCGGAAGTTCCTGTCTCCGATCCAGATTTCTGAGGACAGCGTTCACAAACCCGGTCAGATTCGAAAATCCCCTTTTTCTGGCCAGTTTAACCGCCTCATCGATACAGGAATAGGATGGGACCGAATCCATAAACCACATCTGGTACAGCGACATCCGCAGCAGATTGCGGATCACCGGCTTCATCTTCCTCACCCTGACACTGGATACGGCATCGATGTGATAATCCAGATAAACCAGCCGTTCCAGGGTTCCGGAAAACACCCGGGTAATAAAGGCCCTTTCCTGATGGTCCGTTTGTCCGGAGGGATCCGGTTTCAGGGCATCCTGAAGCACCAGGTGGCTCAGCTTCCCTTTTTCCAGCGTATCGATCAGCATATTCAGGATCAGATATCTTGTCTGATTATCCAAACTGAACTCCCCGTCCGATCTTCCTGCCCCGCAGGAATTCTTCCATTGTCATTCGTTTCTTTCCTTCAATCTGAACAGAGACCGGCCTCAGATATCCGTCCCCTGTTTTGATCAGAATCTGTTTTTTGTCCGCATACGCCACGGTGCCCGACGGACCTGATTCCGTATCTTGCGCGGCAGTCTGCTGCGGAAGCTGCGGAACCACATCCGCTTCCCAGATCTTGAAGGTCCGGCCTTCCAGATATGTAAACGCAGAGGGCCAGGGGACACAGGATCTGATCAGCCGTTCAATGGAGACCGCGTCCTGGCTGAAATCGATCTTTCCTGCCTCTTTGGTGATCTGTTTCAGATAGGTCGCCTGGGCGGGATCCTGCGGAACCGGATGGATCGTTCCCGCTTCCAGGCCGTCAATGGTCTTCAACATCAGATCCGCCCCCAGAAGGGAGGATTTTCTTTCCAGAGTTTCCTGTGTTTCCTTCGGATCCATGGGAAAGGATTCCTGCATCAGAATGTCTCCCGCATCCCAGGCGCTTACCAGCTGCATGATGGTAACGCCGGAGAACTCATCTCCATTCAGGATCGGTCCCCGCAAGGGGCCGGATCCCCGGTATTTCGGAAGAAGCGACGGATGCATATTGATGCATCCGAATCTCCCCATCTGCAGCAGTCTGTCCGGAATCTTCTGGGCATAGGCAGCCACGGCAAATACATCCGCCTGCAGTTCTTCCAGAAAATCCAGAAATGCTTCCTCGCTGATCTTTTCCGGCTGATAGCAGGGAATCTCATTCGAAAGAGCGGTCTGTTTGACCGGGGAGAAACGGACTTCCATCCCTCTTCCGCTTTTCTGATCCGGCTGTGTGATCACCGCGATCACTTCATGCCGGGAATCGATCAGTTTCTGAAGAGCAGGAACAGCGATTTTCGGAGTTCCCATAAAAACGATTTTCATTCCTCGTACTCCTCTTCCTCTTCCCGGGCACTGTGCAGTTCTCCTTCTACCTTATCCGTATACAGGATCCCGTCCATGTGATCACATTCGTGGCAGATAGCCCGGGCCAGCAGGCCCATGGCTTCCCGCTCATAGGGCTGCATATTTTCATCAAAGGCTTTCAGCAGAATATGTTCAGGCCTTGTCACCTGTCCGTATTTTCCGGGCACGGAAAGGCATCCTTCATTGTCAGTCTGAAGCTCTTCTCCGATGGCTTCCCACACGGGATTGACCATGACGATCTCTTCTCCTCCCGAATGGGTCAGTTCATTGACCGGCTCCGGCTGCAAGTTCTCTTCTCCGTCTGCTCCCGTTTCTTCGGTTTCTTCCCCGTCTTCCGGTTCAGGCGCCGGAACCCAGACGACTGCGATCCGTTTTAAGATGCCGACCTGCACCGCAGCCAGACCGACGCCGTCCGCCGCATGCATGTTTTCGATCAGATCCTCGATCAGTTCTTTTGTTCTGGGAGTGATCTCCTTGACCGGTTTGGATATTTTCCGGAGGATCGGATCCCCGGTTTCTCTGATTGTTCTAAGTGCCATACTCAATTACCTCTGTCAATTTGCATTTAATGAAAAGTCATAGATCAGCGAGAGTCCCTTATCGGGAAACTGTTCCGCCATCTCTTCCATCAGATCCTTGATCCGGGTCAGATCCGCATAATCCGGTGCCTTAATATACAGGATTTTCCGGTACTGATCCTGTATTCTGGCGATCGGCGCTGCAGAGGGACCGATCCGGATCACATTCAGGCCTTCCCGGATCTTCTGATCCACCATCCGGCTGATCTGTTCCATGGATTCCTGCAGCAGCCGCTCGTCCTTCGATGCGGCAAATATCCCCAGCATATTCATGGAGGGCGGATACCCCAGAAGCTTCCGGTAGGACATTTCGTGCTCATAGAACTGCGGATAATCCTGGGAAGCTCCCATCTGGACTGCGTAGTTTTCCGGAGAATAGGTCTGGATGATCACATTTCCCTGCCGGGCACCACGCCCAGCCCTCCCGGATGCCTGGGTGATCAGCTGGAATGTCCGCTCCGCAGACAGATAGCTTCCGGAATAGAGCGATATGTCCGCTGCCAGGATTCCAACCAGAGTGACATCCGGAAAATCATGTCCCTTTACGATCATCTGGGTTCCCACCAGAATATCCGCTTCACGATTGGCAAAGGCGGACAATATCTTTTCATGCCCGTCTTTTTCCCTGGTGGTATCCATGTCCATCCGGAGCGTCATGGCTTCCGGATACAGACGGTTCACTTCTTCTTCCACCTTCTGGGTCCCTGCCCCGAAGGTTCCGATATATTTGGAGCCGCAGGAAGGACAGACCCGGACCATCGGCATTTCATAGCCGCAGTAATGGCATATCAGTTTTCCGTTCCTGTGATATTTCAGGGAAACATCACAGTGGGGACACTGAACCGGTGCCCCGCAGCTTCTGCAGGACACAAAGCTCTGATAGGCTCTCCGGTTGATAAACAGGATGATCTGTTCTTTTCTTTCCAGTCTGTCACGGATCAGTTCATCCAGTTTCCGGCTGATGATCGATCGGTTCCCCGAAGCAAGTTCCTGCCTCAGATCCACGATCGAAACTTCCGGAAGTCCCTTTCCCTTTGCCCGTTTGTCCAGGCTGTAGAGCTGATAGATCCCGTTCTTCGCCTTATAATAGGACTCTACGGAAGGAGTTGCAGAACCCAGCACCACGATGCCGCCGGACATCTGGGCCAGCTTTACAGCCACTTCCCGGGAATGATATCTCGGCGCGTTTTCATTTTTGTAGGTACTTTCATGTTCCTCATCGATAATGATGATTCCCAGATGATCAAAGGGAGTAAACAGCGCCGACCGGGGGCCGATTATAATGTCGACTTCATGCCGCCGTGCCTTTTCCAGCTGATCATGCTTCTGTGCGGCGGTCAGTCTGGAATTGATTACGGAGATCCGGTCTCCGAATTTTTTATAAAAGCGAAGTACGGTCTGATAGGTCAGAGCGATCTCCGGAATCAGTACAATGGCCTGTTTTCCCTGCCGGATCATCCGGTCAATCAGTTCGATATAGATCTCTGTCTTCCCGGAACCCGTAATGCCCCGGATCAGGGATGGCCGGAGATCCTGCGCCTGATACCTTTCCCAGATGTCATCTGCGATCCCCAGCTGATCCGGATTCAGCCGGATGGTATAGGGAAGCTGCTCTTTGATTTGAAATGCGTCCCGCAGATTCTCCATAATATCGATCCGGATCAGTCCTTCTTTTTCCAGGCTCCGGATCGTCTGTACGGAAATATTCAGTTTATCCCTGACAATGTTGTAGGGAAGGACCTTCTCTTTAGCTGCTTCTTCCAGAAGACGGCATCTGGCCACCATACGTTTGTCGCTGCGGTATCGTTCCAGTGCTTCTTCCACCTTCTGTCTGTCCGGACTGCAGGAAATATATTTTTCCACGATCGGAGAGGATTTCTTCCTAACCGGCAGTACGATCTTCAATGCCTTGTTCATGGTGGATCCGTAATTTTCCCGGATATAGGCCGCCAGCTCGATCATATGGGACTCGATCCTCCGGCTTCCCGGAAGGATGGATTCGATGGCTTTCAGCCGGTTCACATCAAAGGTGGGTTCTTCCTTGATGTTGATGACAAATCCCTGGATCTGTTTATTCCCTTTCCCGAAGGGAATGACGACCTGGCACCCGCAGCGAAGAGATGCTTCCAGTTCAGAAGGAACGATATATTCAAATGGCCGGTCCACATTTTCATGGGATATATCCACGATCACATCTGCATATTTCATCCTGAATCTCCATTTTGAAGTGCCTGATACATTTCTTCAAAGGTCATGGTATCCACCAGGATCTCTCTTGGTTTTGCCCCGTTCTGCGGTCCCACCGCTCCGAATTCCTCCAGCTGGTCGATGATCCGGGCCGCCCGGTTAAATCCCAGATTGAACCGGCGCTGCAGCATACTGGAAGACGCCTTTCCCATTTCGATGCAGAGCTTGCCGGCTTCGAAGAAGAACTCATCATATTTGGAGCTTCCCTCCTGGGACTGTTCCGACTCACCGGAAGCGGCATCCTGGTTCTGGGAATTCAGGAATTTTTCGATCTCCTGTGATTCTGCCGCGAAATAATCATTTCGGTTATTGTCGATCAGATAATCCACCGTCGCCTGGATCTCGTCATCGGAAACAAAGGCTCCCTGGACCCGGACAGGTTTCACATATCCGGTAGGATAAAACAGCATATCGCCATTTCCCAGCAGTTTTTCCGCGCCGGGCATATCGATGATCGTCCGGGAGTCGATCTGGGACGAAACCAGAAGGGCGACTCTGGCCGGCACATTGGCCTTGATCAGACCGGTCACCACATCCACAGAAGGTCTCTGAGTCGCGATGATCAGGTGAATTCCGGCTGCTCGGGCCAGCTGGGCCAGACGGCAGATCAGAGCCTCTGCTTCTTTTTTTGCAACCATCATCAGGTCAGCCAACTCGTCGATGATAATGACGATCTGATTCATCATGCGGGGGTTCTCTTCCTGTGGGTTAACGGTTCCCTTTGCGACCTTTGCATTATAGGATTTAAATTCCCGGACGGAGGACATCTGCATCCGCTGATACCGGTTGGTCATTTCATTTACCGCCCATCTCAGGGTGCTGACCGCCTGTCCCGGATCCGTGACCACATCCTTCATCAGATGGGGGATTCCCTGATAAATACCGAATTCCACTTTTTTCGGGTCGATAATGATCAGACCCACCTCTGAAGGTTTGGCCCTGTACAGAATGGTCATCAGGATCGTATTCAGGAACACGGATTTTCCGGAGCCTGTGGTGCCTGCCACCAGCAAATGGGGCATCTTGGCAATATCTGCCACGATCACATTTCCCGAAATATCCTTGCCTGCGGCAAACGCGATCTTGGAGGAATGTCCGATCAGCGTCGGCTCCTCCAGAAGTTCTCTCATATAAACGGTCTGCCGGTTTTTGTTCGGGATCTCAATTCCGACCGCCTGTCTGCCGGGAATCGGAGCTTCGATCCGGATCTCTGTCACGCCCAGGTTCAGCTTCAGATCATCCGCCAGCGCCGTAATTTTGTTGACACGGGTTCCCAGTTCCGGCTGCAATTCAAACCGGGTGACGGACGGGCCGGCCTGGATATCGGTTACGGTGGCGTTGACGCCGAACTGCTCCAGGATCATCTCCAGATTGGAAGCAATCTTCTCCAGTTCCGCTTCCGATGTTCGGTTTTTCCCCTTCACCCGGGACAGCAGTTCCATGGGCGGAGCGAAATACGCGGGCTCGGAGGAAGTCTGCCGCTTCGTGGCGGTCTGGGAAGATCCGGCTTTCTTTCCCGCAGATTCTTCTCTCTGCGTGTTTTCTCTTTGTGTATTTTCTCTTTGTCCGGCTCCGGCGGGATCTGATCTCCTGACCTTTACCGGTTTTTCCTCTCTGGCTTTCCGGTTCACCGCGGCTTGGGTGACATTTGTGACCGCAGCAGCATTTTCGAGATTCCATTCGATCTGATCTTCCTTTTCCGGTACGATCAGCGTATCGGAAAAAATATCCCGTGAAGGCTGTCCGGAACTTCTCCTTTTTGCAGACGCTGATCTTCGGGTGATCTCATGGATCTCATCTCCGTTTGCGTTATGGGGCAGCATATCCAGCTCACTGCTGATTCCCTTGGCTTTGTTGGTGCTTCGCACAATATCGGTAGAGCCATCCCTTAAAGGCTGTGCCTTTTTATTGGTTCTTGTAAGCGGTGCGGTCTGAGTCCTCCCGTGCTTTTTCCGGGATCTGACCAGGCGGATAACCGTCCCTTCCCTGTCTTCCGTGATAATAACCGGATCCTCATAATAGGTTCTGGCCCTCACACTTCCCCGACGGACAAATTCCGGTTCCTCGTAGCTTTGCTGTTCTTCACGTCTTCGCAGTTCATCGCCTCTATACAGTTCCCCGTTCCGCCGGCTTCGCTGCTGTCTTGCGGATGCTCTGTACTCCCGGTAGGCTGTTTCGTATTCTTCATAATCCTCCTCATCCTCATCTTCCGGGCTCTCGGAGAAAAGATAATGAAACAGACTCCGGATCTGATCTTCAAATACAAAAAACAGACAGATCAGGATCACCAGGATCGTTATGATGATCGCGCCTGTTTTGGAAAGCAGCAGATAAAGTCCCAGCGCGATCGCCCCTCCGATGATCCCGCCTCCCGTAAGATTCTCCGCGCAGGTTTTAAAGTAGGAGAGCACGTTATGATTATTGAGAGACATCGGAGAAACGAGATGAGACAGCACCGTCATCATCAGAAACATGACAACACAGCACAGGATTACCCGGGTCTTTTTTTCCTCATAAGTCGATGCAACAAAAACCAGCAGTACAAGAAGCGGGAAAATATAAGCCATCACGCCGAACAGACCGAACTGGCCATATTTGACCCATCCTCCGAAGGTCCCGAACACATTAAAATTGCTCAGTTCCAGCACAAAAGCAAACAGCACTCCCAGCGCCACTGCAGCGGCGAGACTCAGATGCTTCTTTTCTTTCTCCTGTACCTCCGGCTCCTTCACCGGCGGCTTTGTCTTTACCACACTTTTCTTACTGACAGGCTGTTTCGTCTGCTTTGCAGCAGTTCCCTTTGCCCCTGTGCTTTTTGTTCCGGTATCCTTTTTATTTGATTTTTCTTTAGTATTTCTGGCAGCCAAATGCTTCCTCCGAAATGATTGATTGGTTTATTCAGAAATATTATTTTACTATTTATTTGCTTTAGATTCAATGAATTTTATAAACCTTCCGCCGGACTTTGACCTGCAGGAAGGATGATGGTATGATAACTGCATGAATGAACAGACCCGGGTACTGATCGGCCAGACACAGGGCGAGATCACTGAGAAAAAGTCAAGATTTATTGCAAATGTCTTCGAAATCCATTCGGAGCCGGAGGCTCTTGCCATTCTGGAATCAATCCGCAAAAAATATTATGATGCCAGGCATAATTGCTACGCCTATGTCCTGGGAGAACGGAATGAAATCCAACGGTTCTCCGATGACAAAGAACCCCAGGGAACGGCGGGAAAGCCGATTCTGGAAGTGATCAGCAAGCAGGGATATCACAATACACTGATTGTGGTGACCCGGTATTTCGGCGGAATACTTCTGGGAACCGGAGGCCTGCTCCGGGCATACACCGAGGCTGCGCAGGAAGGTCTGAAGCAGGCGGAAATATCCGGCCATTCCTCCGGGGTGTTCTGTGCGTTTCCCGTCCGGATCGGCTGCAGTTATTCGTTTTCCGGCAAAATACAGTACCTTCTAAATCAGCTGGAGATCCCGGTCGTTGACACCATTTATGATGCGGATGTCACATTTCATGTTACGATTCCGGAAGCTCTTAAGGATTCTGTAATTACAAAAATCACGGAGGCAACCAATGCCTCCGCGAATCTTGAACTTTCTGAACCGACAGCCTATATCATCAAAGAGGGCTGCCCGGTCCCCTACTGTTTCTGATTCATACAGCCTTCAGCGCTGTTACTTTGACGCAGGCGCCTAACTCATCTGCACGATCAGGTACTCACATTCGTTTACATGGGGTCCTTCCGGGAAGGTATCCAGATATTCCTGAAACCTGGCGGTTGCTTCCTCATACTGATCCAGGTTGTAATGGCACAGACCCATGTAATACAGAGATTCTCCGGTAGTATTGGCCACTTCATAAACCCGGGTAAATTCCTTCAGCGCCTCTTCGAAATTGTTTTCTTCAAACAGTCTTACAGCGCCGTTATACCAGTAATCCGGTACGACGTCTTTCGTATAACTGATGGCGTCATAGATCGCTTTATTACCGGCATCAAACACACTGGCATCCGTGATCTCCAGCAGCTTGTTTCCGCTGGTTTCGATATCGCCGTCCTGATAAGCCGCATAGGCCTCCAGCAAAAGGGCTTCATCCTTCTTCGCGGTTTCTTCTTTCCGAGCGTCCTCTTCGGAGGTTGTCTGGGGCTCCGCACTGCCGGAAGCAGCTTCATCCTGTGCTGCCTGTGACTCCGGCTCCGTAACTGCAGGAGTGCTGAGTCTTGCATTTTCTTCCGTCAGCTGAGCGATCTGCGCCTCCAGTCCGGACTGGGTGGCAGCCGCTTCGTTCCGGATCGAATTGGTCTTGGCAGGAACAACGACGAAAAAGATCAATGCCGCGCCGACGATAAATCCAATCAGGATCTGAATGATCGCAACGGTTGTCGGATTGTATTCCTTATAGGAAGACTTCGGAATGATTACGTCGTCTCCGGATAACGGAGAATGAAGGTCTTCCTCCGCGTTTTCCTGCAGATGCTTGGTTTTCAGTTCTCCGGGGGTCAGATCCTTCTCTTCATTTTTAATCTGACTGTTGACTGCTGTCATATAGGCAATGGTCGTCGGATCCCCAGCGTCAATGGCCTGCGCCCGTTCCAGGATCTTCCTGGCCGCTGCATATTTCTTTTTCCGGATCCGCAGCAAAGCAGAGAGCTGGTAAGCCTTCACCATATGGACCGTATTGTCATTGAGGATCTTCTTCAGCTGAATCTCCGCAAGATCATAGCTTTCCTGCTCTACATAGCTGATGGCCTTGTTGTATTTTTTGATATTGGAATTAATGGAATCAAAATAGGCTTTATCTTCCTGCACCAGATCCAAAAACATATTGGCCAGATTATTCTCCGGCTGAATATTCTTGCTGATCACCCAGTGCGCAAATCCCAGTGTGTATTCTCCGGTCTCAAAATAGACCAGTCCCAGAAGATTGTGGGAATTGATATTTCCCTTATACAGCTTCAGGCTGAGATTCAGATGTTCAATCGCCTTGCTGAGATTCCGGTCCCTGGCATACTCCAGTCCGCTGTTATAGAAATCATTCGATTTCAGAACGATCTCCCGGTAAACCGTAACATCCGCTCCGCAGGTGCTGCAGAACTCACCATCATATAAAAAGCTTCCGCACTTATAACACTTCATCCTATTTGCCCTTCTTGGATGCCTGGTTCATGACCTCCAGCATGATATCCGTGATGTCTTCTACTGCATTTTCCTTCTTTACCGCCTGTTCCACCTCGTTGATTTCCAGGCTCGGATGAAACTGTTTGATTGCCTCGTCAAAATTAATCATCTTATCCCTCTTATCTTTTACGAATATCTCTTATTTTCTCAGTGATGCCAGCTGGCTTTCCACCTGCTCCATCATCTTTTCGTATTTCTCTTTCTTTGCCTGTTCTTCCTGTACCTTGGACTCGGGGGCTTTGGACAGGAACCGTTCATTGGAAAGCATGCCGTTCACGCGCTTCAGTTCCCCCTCCAGGCGCTCTTTCTCTGCGGTCAGTCTTTCGATCTCCTTGTCAATATCCACAAGATCTTCCAATGGAATGTATATAGTAGCACCAGCTAACTGAACTGACAAGGCATCTTTTGAAATTCCTTCCTGGCTTTCCTGAACCGAAACTTCGCTGGCTTTTGCAAGGGTTGCAAAGAACTCCCGGCCCTTTTCAAAGGTATCCCGGATCGTTTCGGAATCCGACACAACATACACTTTGGCTTTGCGGGACAGTGGCACATTCATACCGGACCGGACATTCCGGATCCCGCGGACGGCTTCCTTGATCAGTTCTGTCCGGGCCTGTTCCGCCCCGTAATCCATGGAGGCATCATACTCCGGCCACGTGGAAATCATAATAGATTCCTCCGGATACCGGTCGCTGGCCAGCGGCTGCAGGGAGCCGTAAATCGCCTCCGTCACGAAGGGCATATACGGATGCAGCAGTTTCAGAGAGATCATCAGCACCGTCTGCAGAGTATAAAGCGCTGCCTGCCGGCTGTCCTCGTCCTCTCCCCGAAGTCTTGGCTTTACCATCTCGATGTACCAGTCACACAGCTCATCCCAGATAAACTCATAAAGTTTGTCTGCTGCCATGCCGATCTCATATTTGTCCATGTTCTCCGTAACCACACGGATCAGCTGATTTGCTTTGGACAGGATCCATTTATCCGCATCCGTCAGGGCGTCCGTATTCGTAAAGGATACCCCTTCCTCCGGCATATTCATCAGGATAAACCGGGACGCGTTCCAGATCTTATTGGCAAAGTTGCGGTTTGCCTCGACCCGCTCCCAGTAAAAACGCATGTCATTTCCAGGGGCGTTTCCGGTCACCAGCGTAAACCGGAGCGCATCCGCGCCGTACTTATCGATGACCTCCAGCGGATCAATGCCGTTGCCGAGAGACTTGCTCATCTTCCGTCCCTGATCATCCCGGACAAGACCGGTGAACAGCACCGCGTCAAAGGGCCGTTCTCCCATCTGCTCGTAGCCGGAAAAGATCATACGGATCACCCAGAAAAAGATAATATCGTATCCGGTGATCAGCAGATTGGTCGGATAAAAATGCTTCAGCTCCGGAGTCTCATCCGGCCAGCCCAACGTACTGAAGGGCCACAGTGCGGAAGAAAACCAGGTATCCAGGCAATCCTCATCCTGATGGAAGGATGTGCCCTGACAGGACGGACACTGATCCGGGCATTCCCGGGCAACCACCATATGTCCGCAGCTGTCGCAGTAATAGGCCGGAATCCGATGTCCCCACCACAGCTGTCTGGAAATACACCAGTCACGGATATTATCTGTCCAGTTGTGATACAGTTTGCTCATACGGGCAGGGATCAGCCGGACTTCCCCTTCATCAACGGCTTTGATCGCCGGCTTGATCAGTTCGTCCATTTTGACAAACCACTGCTGTTTGATCATGGGTTCGATGATACATCCGCAGCGGTCGTGATGACCGACGCTGTGCTCGTATTCCTTTACTTTCACCAGGAGCCCCAGCTCTTCCAGTTCCTTTACAATGGCCTTGCGGCATTCCATTGTGGACATTCCCTGATATTTGCCGCCCTGTTCATTGATATATCCGTCATCGGTAAAGACGCAGATCTCCTCCAGGCCATATCGTCTGCCCAGTTCAAAGTCATTGGGATCGTGGGCCGGCGTCACTTTCATCGCTCCGGTCCCCACTTCCATATCGATATAAGTATCCGCGATAATCGGAAGCTCCCGGTTCACGATGGGAAGAATGGCGGTTTTGCCGATCAGATCCTTATACCGGTCATCATCCGGATGTACAACAACAGCCGTATCTCCCAACATGGTTTCCGGCCGGGTCGTCGCGATCTCGATACAGCGGTCCTCTCCTTTGATCGGATAATTGATATGCCAGAAATGGCCCTTCGTATCTTTATGTTCCACTTCCGCGTCGGACACCGTCGTCTGGCACATCGGGCACCAGTTGATGATCTTCGTTCCCTTGTAGATCAGGCCCTTCTCATACATTTTGATAAAGACTTCCAGAACTGCCCGGGACAGGCCTTCATCCATGGTAAACCGTTCCCGGTCCCAGTCCGCGGAGGATCCCAGTTTCTTCAGCTGATTTACTATCCGGCCGCCGTATTCTTCCTTCCACTGCCAGGCTTTTTCCAGAAATTTTTCTCTGCCCAGATCATGCTTGTCAATGCCTTCCTTCTTCAGGCTTTCAATGATCTTGACCTCCGTCGCGATGGATGCGTGATCACACCCCGGCTGCCACAGGGCGTCATAGCCCTGCATCCGTTTCTGCCGGATCACGATGTCCTGCAGGGTATTATTGAGCGCATGACCCATATGCAGCTGTCCTGTGATATTCGGAGGCGGCATCACGATGGTAAATGGCTTTTTATTTTCATCGCAGGATGCATGAAAATACTTCTGTTCCAGCCAGTTATCGTAGATTTTCTGTTCAATCTCCTTTGGATTATAGGTTTTGGCAAGTTCTTTCATTACAATTCATTTCCTTTTTCATTTATTTCAGCATTGTATAATACTTGTTTTTCCACAATTGCAGAAGTTCCTCCGCATATTCGCTGTGTTCCAGATTCCCGGAGAAGTCCCGCATCTCATCCGAGGCTTCGATCTCCGCCCGTGTGGCGGCGACCCGTTCCTTAATGGTATCCAAATAGTCGTCACTGACCTTGTACTTCACAATGGAAGACAGCAGCTCCTCATCATCCCCGGCCAGTATGCTCATATACAGGCACGCCCTGGCAAACGCCGGATCCGGAGACAGATCATAGGCATAGGAGAAGAAGGTATTCGCGCTTTTGCACATAAACTGCATGGCGTAAATTGTTCCGATGGCATAGGACACTCTGGCATAAAACGCATCTCCCACATCTTCGGTCCCACGGTATTTCAGGGCTTCAAGATAACACCGCAGCGCCGATTCAAGCTGTCCGGACTTATACCAGGAATCCCCCTGGATCTTAAACCGCTCTGCCTGTCCCATAGTATCGATGGCGGCAACCAAACCGGAGATCTCCGCCAGCTCCCGGCTGTTATAATAATAGGACTCATTCAGAAGATATCGGACAAATTCCCCGGTGTCTCCCTTTCGTTCCGCAATCTTTCTCAGATCGTCCGCCATGACAGGCTGCTGCAGTTCCTTTTCTATATAGTCGAACAGCTGCTCATTGAAAAACTCTCTGTAAACCAGATCAATGTGATGGTACAGAAAATAATTGATCTCCTCCAGAGAATAAATGTTCTTCTTCAGAGGCTCGATCCAGTATCCGGTTATCGATTGTTTGGTTGCAGTCAGCATCTGTTAAATATACCCTTCCAGACTGAATTTCCGGGAAACCACGGTTCCCCTGTCCGGATAAAAATCCCCGAATCCCTTGTCCGTGATCAGGATCTCGCATTCATATTCACTGCTGTAGCGGATCTCGATCTGTATCCTTGTTGTTTTGGGCGGCCGCTCCGGGAAGGTGGAAAGATCCATCCCCAGGCTCGAATCCGCGCCGGACACAATGGAATGGATCTGAAACTGGATCTGTTTCTCATTTTCCAGAATGAAATCCCCAAGATACCCGGCATCATACCACTCCACCGCCGCGGGCGAAAGCAGGATCTGTGTCTGCTCCCCATTGTCCCAGGCCAGGACCGAAATGTCCGCCCGGGTTCTCCCTTTGCAGATAATGGGGAATGCCCCGGCATCCGGATTCATATGCCCTGCAATGCAGGCCCCCTTGACATAAATATTATTTCCCTTGAATGCCCTGCGGCTTCCGGAGATATTGTTCAAAGTCGCCGTAAACCACTGCTCGTCAAATCCCTCTCCTGTGAAATAGACGCTGGATTGGTTTCCCTTGGCGATCAGGTCCAGATACAAATTGGAGATCTTCAGGTCCATCTGATTTCTCAGGACTTCACTGGCAAGATGATCGACGGAAAAGTCTCCGGAAAAATCATACTCATTGATATATACCAGAGGCTGATCCTTATCAAACCGGATATTCAGCTGTTTGACAAAGAATCCCCCGGAGCTGAAGTCAAACATCAGCGCCCCGTCCTGCCACAGTTTCGGATCCTCACTCATGATATAATATCCGAAGCTTTCCGAGGCACTCAGGAGCCGGACCTTCCCGGCCGGAACCTTAAGGATCTCAAACACTTCTTCGAGAGTCTCCTTGATCTGGCGGTTCACGGATTTCATGGTAACTGTGATGCTGTCCACACCCATGACAGAGGTCCTGATCTGGATGAACTCCAGGAGCTTTCCGAAATAGACCGCCAGAAGCTGTGTATAGTTGTATTCCCGGTCCTCCACCCTTACGGTCTGTCCGGAGAACACATGCTGAAACAGTTCCCGGAATACCAGGATCCCCGGATTGTCCGCAATCCTGAGGGCTGCGTTGCCGATGGTCCATTCCTGTGCTGCCGGATCATAGCATAGCACCGAAGGGATCAGATATCTGAGCACATCGGTCCCTCCGGAAACAGACTCCGGCCTGCCATGCCGTTCACTGAAATAGCATGCCTGGCAATACTGATCATTATAATCAATTCCAATCGTCAATCCTTTGCCTGCCATCGTTACAATAACCGTTCGATCAGTTTCTCCTTAATAAAAAATTCCTTCGCGGATTCCCGGAATCCGTCCATATCCTGCTGTTCCTTCCGCCGGATGATATCATCCAGAGCGGCATAGCGGGAGCCGTCCCTGCTGATATACAGATCCGAATAACGCACCTCGGTATTTTCCTTTCCGTCCATGGAAAACACCACCTTTTCTCCATAGAACAAGGTAAAGTACTTAACATAGCACCGCCGGAAGATTTCCTCCATCTCCTCTACGCCGTTTCTGCGATGCCCGGAGCCGGTGATCTCGTAGGCGATCATGGGCTTCTCTCCGGGGTTCTCGGAAAACGCAGATATGATTATATTATTCGCGAGGGTGGATGGCAACGGAAAATACCGGGCAAAGGATTTGAATTCCTCCAGCATCTTCCCCCGACGGACCAGATCCTTCAGGACCTTCTCCGCCACCCGGATCTGCCGTTCCTCCAATTCCCGGGATTCCATTCTCCAGAGCAGAAAAGCCGCCAGCGCGTCATCCGCAAAGGAGTATCCTCTGGCCAGTTCCTTTTCCATTATTTCGAAGAATTCCGTGTCCTGACTGACCTCGTCAGCACTGCCTTTCATCAGGCCGTACAGATAGACGCCGGAGCGAAATTCCAGATATTTTCTGACCAGGTTCCGGTTCTGTCCTTCCTCATAATACTGCAGGATGATTCTGGAAACCACTGCCGGATGCTCACCTGTATTGATGGATTTCCATAAGATCCGTTCTGCCACAGGAACTGCATCCTTATGGTAAGCCCGGCAGGACCGGTACAGATCGATCAGAGTCTCCAGACCGCCGTCATAATACAGATACAGGTAGTTGAAGATCTTTTCATCAAATCCGTCGGCCTGGTATCCGGTCTCGCAGATACGGGTCAACAACGGATCCTCCATCATGCCATGCATGAAAATATATCCGTTGGCCAGTCTGGCGAAATCTTCCTTTTCCAGTCCGCAGGAACCGTATTCCCGGATCTCTTCAAAGGCATCGTCATACAGATTGCGTTCCAGCATGATCCGGATCAGCTGTCCCCGGCTCTCCGGCGACAATTCAAATTCCCTGAATTTCAAAAGCGCGTCATGTACCTGCTCATCCCGGGAATTTTTCACATAATACGCGATCACCTTTGCCAGGAGCTCCTGTTCATATCCCCGGCGGAACTGCCCTGCCATACGGTGGGAGGTAAAATACTCCAGGATCTCCGGTGCGGGTTTATATGCCCGCAGGATCGGGAAAGTATCCCCCAGAAGCATGTATTGATTGATCCGCACGTCTTTGATGCAAAGATCGATATACTCCTTCGTATCCAGCAGCTGATTTACCGTATAATCCACATTATAGTAAATATTCCCCGTATCGTCCTTAAACAGGATCAGGGCATCGGAAGAATAGATCCGGATATAAGCTTTTTTGTTTTTCAGTCCGCTTTCCTGATAAACCTGCAGTTCCTTATGAAAGACAAGGACGCTCCGCATCCGCTCGTTTTCACAGCAGATTCCCCGGGTGCAGACAATATCGAACAGATTGTCCTTCATCACGCGGGTCAGCAGGCCGTTTTCCAGGATCTCTTTGTAGATCACGGCAAGGACTTCATTATTATGGCCCTGGGCAGTTTCATGTTCGGCAAACCTCAGGATCTGTTCGATCCCCTTCCTGTAGCTTTCCTGGTCATAGTATTTATTCGCAATGATATTGGCATACATATAGGCTTTGTATTCATATAACAGCTCTGTATGCTCAAGAAAATACTGCATGACCGAAGGATCGATCTGATTCATCTCCGACTGATCCAGGGTATAAATGTAATAATCATAGAAAAGCTCGTCCGTTTCCTTGTTCCGGATCACCTGCTCAAAATAGGTGTGAGAACTCAGATCCCTGTCATCCGCATCGATCAGAAGATAGCACAGTTCCTTCAGAACCCGGACGCCTTTGAACTGCTGGTATGCCTTCCGGAACACCTCACAGGCGATCTTCGTTTCCGGCAGGGACAGGCTGCTTTCCTTTGAAGACAGCAGCACCTCCGCCATCTGTTCGGAAGTCTCCCGGTCCAAACATTCATTCTTTGCCGCAAAATGAAGCACATGGATCAGAAACGCATCCGCCTCTTTCACAAGCTGCGGATTCTCCCGGATGATCCGGAATGCCTCCAGATACAGAAATGGACTGGTGCAGGAATATTCGTAAAACATTTCCTGCATTTTCCTAAGTCTTGCTTCCGGATCAAACCGGTAATCCGGATCCATATAAAACAGGATCCAGAGAATCCACCAGCTCGGATTGTGATCATAGACCCACTGAACCTTCTGCAGGGCGCTCATATCCATAATATTAGCGTTCGCCGCAGGCTGGACGCGGCGGCTTTTGCGGTTGCCCTTGGCCCTCAGTTCTGTGACGCAGCTTCCGGGAGCCGCAAAGTTGGCGACTCCTTCCAGTTCCTCATAAAGGCTTGCAAGATAAATAAAATAGCAGTAGATATCGTAGTTTTTCTTTTCCAGTTTGGGAATCTGGGTTCCCACATGCTCGATGTAATTCCGGGCATGAACATCATCTCCGCCGGTAATAAAGACCTGGGCCTTATAAAGCATCAGGTATAAAGAGACCTCATCCTCGCCGGGGATCTCATTTAACAGTTCCTGACTTTCCTTCGCCCACTCCCACTGTTCACTCTGGCCGATCTGCAATTTCAGAAGGGACTTCATCAGCCGGAAGATCCGCTCTCTCGGGTTGCCCTCTCCGATCCGAACCCGGATCCGGTTATCGATATTGACCGGCACTTCGATGGTCTGACTGGAAGTGCGGAAGGAAATGGCGGTACAGTTGCGTCCGTTATGAAGCCGGTCAGAGATCAGCATAAACTTGAATTCAAACTGTCCATTCTGGAATTCATCGGTATTGATCACTTTCCGGTCAAAGATCAGGAAATTGTCCTCGCAGAACACTTCGATTTCAATATATCCCGGAACCGTCTGAAACAAATGCACAGAAAATTCGCCATCGGAGATGACGTTGGAAATATTAATCTGCTCTTCTTTTGTACTAAATGCCGCGCTCTGCTTTCTGCCGGTTGCCACCTGGTATTCTTCCGCCGCAACCTTTTTATTGCGTCCCAGCATCAGGGCATCATACAACAATTCACTCATTCCCGGTTCCTTAAGCGTTCCAGTCTGTCTTTCATATTCTTCTCATATCCAAGCGTTCCGGGTTCATAGATCACCGTACCCACCAGTTCATCCGGCAGATACTGCTGTTTCACATAATGTTCCGGAAATGCATGGGCATACTGGTAATTCGTCCCGTGATCCAGATTCTTCGCTCCCTTGTAATGCGCATCCTTCAGATGGGACGGGACATCCCGGATATCGGTGGTCTCTACGATCTGCATGGCCCGGTCAATCGCCATAACCGCGGAATTGCTCTTTGGCGCACCGGCTACGTAGACGACAGCCTCTGCCAGCGGAATCCTGGCTTCCGGCATGCCCAGCACATGCACCGCCTGCTGGGCGGCAACGGCCACCTGCAGGGCTCTGGGATCCGCGCAGCCCACATCCTCCGCAGCGCAGATCATGATCCGCCGGGCGATAAAATTCACATCCTCCCCGGCATACAGCATCTTGGCCAGATAATATACGGCTGCATCCGGGTCGGATCCCCGCATGCTCTTGATAAAGGCGGAGATCGTGTCATAATGATTGTCTCCGTTTTTATCATACCGCAGGTTCTTTTTCTGTACGCATTCCTCGATGACAGCTGTTGTGATCCGGATCCCATCCACACCGGGAGGGGTGGTGAGAACGGCCAGCTCCACAGCGTTCAGGGCGATCCGGGCATCTCCGCCGGAGTAATCCGCCAGAAAATCCGCCGCGTCCTCATCCATCACCGCATGGTAGGATCCCATTCCCTTTTCCTTATCCTGGACGGCTTTGAGGATAATCTCCCTGATATCCTCCCGTTCCAGGGGTCTTAATTCATAGATCGTGGACCGGGAGATCAGCGCCCCGTTGACTTCAAAATACGGATTCTCCGTCGTGGCACCGATCAGTGTCACGGTTCCGTCTTCTACAAAGGGAAGCAGATAATCCTGCTGCGCCTTATTGAACCGATGGATCTCGTCAATAAACAGAATGGTTTTCCTTCCGTATCCCGCCCTGGTGAGTTTGGCCTGCTCCACGATCTCCACCATATCCTTTTTCCCGGCAATGGTGGCGTTGATCTGCCGGAAATCCGCCGCAGTCGCATTGGCGATCACCCGTGCCAGCGTAGTCTTTCCGGTTCCGCTGGGACCGTAAAAAATAACGGAGGATAACCGGTCCGCCTTGATGGATCTGTATAAATGACTGCCCTCGGACAGGATATGTTTCTGCCCACGGAATTCCTCCAGGGTCTCCGGCCGCATCCGGGAAGCCAGCGGTGCTTCCTGCTTTATTCGGTTCTGATGGGCATACTCAAAAAGATCCATTTCCTCATCCAAATCTTTACACACGATATCTCATTTACTATAATAGATTTAACATTTTTTTTAAAGAGGTTTTTATGGGAACTGCAAGAAGTGTCTTTTTTACGGTTTCCAGTATCCTGATGCTCTTCTCAGGCGCAGGACTGATCCTCCTGACAGTTCTCGTGACGCTGGAACGATATGATTCTCCCGGTGCACTGCCCGTACTGACGCTGATCTGCGCAGCGGCTGCTTTGATCAGCGCGATCCTGAACTTCATTTCCGGGATCAGCGGCGTGCGCAGTTATAACCGGCGCACCAATTCCGCCGTTGTGATCCGCCTTCCGGAAATCTCGATCCTTCTGTGTCTGGCATCCATTGTCCTCTCTCTTTTTAACGGAATCCTCTACGGAAACCTCCTGATCGAGGCCGGCATCGGCATCCTGATCCCCGGGATCTTTATCTTCTCCGCCATTAAAAAAAGCTATACCGAATGATCTGCCTGCCGGAATGTCTCTGCTTACAGGAAAGACAGCCGCCTGCAGTTTCGGCAGGACAGCTGTCTTTTGTGATTGTCTGTGGTGATTGTCTGTTGTGATGATCTTTACGCGATCCGCAGATTACTTCACCCGCGCGGCAAGTTCCTGCCGCTCATCCGCATAGATCTCGATCACATCCTCCGGTTTGATATTGCCTTCCAGAATGATCCGTGCAGCAAGGGTGGTCACATATTTCTGCAGATACCGCTTCAGCGGTCTTGCACCATAAGCCGGATCATAGCTTCTGTCAGCCACCATCTGCTGTGCTTCCTCTGTCAGTTCGATCCGGAGTTCCTTCTCCACCAGCAGTTTATTGATCTCCGCGATCTGAAGATCAATGATATGAGAGATATCATTCTTCGTCAGCGGTTTGAACATAATGATCTCATCCAGTCTGTTCAGGAATTCCGGACGGAAATTCCTTCTCAGCTGTTCCATGACAAGATCCGATGCCTCCTGCGTAATCTCCCCGTCTTCGTCGATCCCGTCAAGCAGGAACTGAGAACCGATATTGGAGGTCAGGATGATGATCGTATTCTTGAAATCCACAGTCCTTCCCTGGGAATCCGTGATCCTGCCGTCATCCAGAACCTGCAGCATCACATTGAATACATCCGGATGGGCTTTTTCCACTTCATCAAACAGCACCACCGAATAGGGTCTTCTCCGAACTGCTTCGGTCAGCTGGCCGCCTTCATCATATCCCACATATCCGGGAGGCGCACCAATCAGGCGGGACACGGAATGTTTCTCCATATATTCTGACATATCGATCCGCACGATATTGCTTTCATCATCAAACAGAGCCTGGGCAAGGGCTTTTGCCAGTTCTGTTTTTCCGACGCCGGTGGGTCCCATGAACAGGAAGGATCCGATCGGCCGTCCCGGTTCCTTGATCCCGGCCTTGCTTCTCCAGATGGCGTCCACCACCTTGGTCACTGCGTCATTCTGCCCGATCACCCGCTGATGCAGGATATCAGACAATCCCAGGATCTTGTTCCGTTCGGATTCATTTAATTTGGCCACCGGGATCCCGGTCCAGCGGGAGACGATCCTTGCGATCTCCTCATCGGTCACCGCCTGATGCACCAGGGACAGGTCTTCTCCGGAAAGCCGTGCCTCTTCCTCTTCCAGTTCTCTGACAGCCTGGGGAAGTTCGCCGTATTTCAGCTGGCTCAGTTTGTCCAGATCATAATTGCGCTCCGCCATCTCGATCTCATTGTTGATCTCTTCGATCCTGGCCCGGAGTCCGGACACCTTCTCCACGGAGGCTTTTTCATTTTCCCACTGGGCGACTTTGGACTTGTATTCGTCCCGCAGTTCCGCAAGTTCCTTCTGAAGCTCCGCCAGTCGTTCGGTGCTCAGCTTGTCCGTTTCTTTCTTCAACGCGGTTTCCTCGATCTCCAGCTGCATCACTCTTCTGCGGAGTTCGTCCACTTCCGTCGGCATAGAATCCATCTCCGTCTTGATCATGGCGCAGGCTTCATCTACCAGGTCGATCGCCTTATCCGGCAGATACCGGTCCGAGATATACCGGTCTGACAGAACGGCTGCATTGACCAGGGCCGAGTCCGTGATCTTCACTCCATGATAGTTCTCATACCGTTCCTTGATCCCCCGGAGGATCGAAATGGTATCCTCGACGGAAGGCTCCTCCACCAGCACCGGCTGGAATCTCCGTTCCAGG
The DNA here is from genome assembly GCA_017459985.1 of Parasporobacterium sp. Classification (GTDB taxonomy): domain Bacteria; phylum Bacillota; class Clostridia; order Lachnospirales; family Lachnospiraceae; genus RGIG5612. The sequence continues at coordinate 34,722 of JAFUBX010000120.1, read as the reverse complement.
GCTTTATCCTTCTCAATGTACTTGCGGTATTCATCCAGGGTGGTGGCACCGATACAGTGCAGTTCACCCCTTGCCAGCATCGGCTTCAGCATATTGCCCGCATCCATGGATCCTTCAGAAGCACCGGCACCGACAATGGTATGGATCTCATCGATAAACAGGATGATCCGGCCTTCGCTCTCCTTCACCTCCTGCAGAACGGCTTTCAGTCGTTCTTCGAATTCCCCGCGGTATTTGGCGCCGGCCACCAAAGAACCCATATCCAGGCTGAAAATGGTCTTGTCCTTCAGGCCCTCCGGCACATCCCCCTTGACAATCCTCTGAGCAAGTCCTTCGACGACAGCCGTCTTGCCGACGCCGGGTTCTCCGATCAGCACCGGGTTATTTTTGGACTTTCTGGAAAGGATCCGGATCGCGTTGCGGATCTCGTTGTCCCGGCCGATTACCGGATCCAGCTTTTGCTCCCTGGCCTTCTGGACCAGATCCTGGCCGTATTTTTCCAGGGCTTCGTAGGTCGCTTCCGGATTATCCGTTGTAACCCTCTGATTGCCTCTGATGGGGGCCAGTGCTTTCAGGAAGTTTTCTCTTGTAATCCCGTACTGCCGGAACAACTCCTTCACTTCCTTGCTGCCCTTCTTCATCATGCACAGGACCAGATGTTCCACGGCGATATAATCATCTCCCATGGCCTTGGCCTCATCCTCTGCGCTGATCAACACATCATTGAGGGCAACGCTGATATTCTGCTGACCTCCCCGCACCTTCGGTTTCCGCTGGATCAGTTCCATCACAGAGGCTTTAAAATCCTCCGGATCGATCTCCATCTTCGTGATCAGTTTGGCGATCAGACTGTTATCCAGCTGCAGCAGGGAATACAGCAGATGTTCACAATCGATCTGGGGATTCCCGTAATCATTGGCCAGCTTCTGGCAGTCATTGATGGCTTCAATGGCATTTTTGGTAAATTTATTAATATTCATAACATCACCACCTTGTGAAAAATTCCAAATATCATAAGGACAGATACTGATATATCTGTTCTATGTGTAATATAACACACAAGATATAGGAATGCAACTGTTTTCGTCTGAAATTCCGGGAATTTTACTGCTCTTCTGATGTTTCGGCTGCCGCTTCCGCCGCCTTTTTGTTGAAATAATACCGGACGCCTTTCTGCAGGAGCTCGGAGACCTGGATACGGTCACTGTTGAATTCAGCTCCCAACACCACTGCCACGATCATATGCTCTCTTCCGTCGATTGTTACGGAACGGGAAGAGATCAGGCATTTTCCGGCGGCATCTGTCGTTCCGGTCTTCAGTCCGAATACATCCGGCATGTTATACATCAGAGAATTTGTCGTATAAAGGTCCACCCACAAAGAGTCCAGCCAGATATTTCTGACGGAGGTATATTCCGTGATCTCCGGATACTTCTGCAGGATCGCCTTGGACAGCAGGAACATATCCTTCGCGCTTGCTCTGTTTTCCACCATGACTACAGCATCCCCCTTCAGATATTCCGGAAGGCCGTGGGGATTGTAAAACACAGCGGTGTCCATCCCCAGTTTGAAGGCCATGGCATTCATCATGCTGACAAATTCTTCCTGGGATCCGGCAATATATTCCGCAAGAACTTCCGCGGATTCGTTGCTCGACATCACCAGCATGGCGTACAGAAGATCCCGGACTGTCGTCACTTCACCGGCATACATGCCGATCACGGAATCATCCGCCAGAGACATTCTGGCTGCATTGGCGGAAACGGTCACCGGATCATCGGGAGTGATCTTTCCGATTTCGATCATCCGCATTGCGATCATCGCAGTCATGAGCTTTGTAGTGCTGGCGATCGGAACCGGCAGGTCTTCATGACAGCCCATAAAGATCTCCCCTGTCGACGCATCACCCAGAAGCACCCCATGAAGATAATCAAAATATCCCTGTTCATTCAGCCTGTCCAGATTGATCGCGAAATGCTGATCCGTGGTGATCTTATATATTCCGTCTTCATATGTAATATTGAGATCCAGAAGCAGCTGAATATCAATCAGACTCATATACAGATCCTCAATCGAATAATCTGCGTACGTATAATACACAACACTTTCTCCGTCCTTCAGCAGCCAGTTTGCAGCATACTCCAGCCAGGTTGATTCCGGAGGGGTCAGATCCACAGGCTTTTCTTCCTCCGAATCCTCTTCCTTGCGTTTGGGTTCCTTTGCCGGATCATACGACATGCCCAGATCCACATGATAAGCGCCTTCCTCATCATTATAGAACCCGAACTGACTGATGGTCCCTGTCAGCAGCTTCGACAGACTGCGCAGAGAAACAAAAAAGTTATTGGCATAATTCGACTCATATGCCGTAACCATTACCGATCCTCCTCCATCCAGGCTGAACGGCAGACTGACCAGATCCATTTTGGCTGCATGACTATGGTACGGAAACACTGTCCCGATGAAAATCAGGATCAGCAATCCCGCAATATACTGATACTTCCGGCTTTTTTGCATTCTGTCTTTCTTCATGAGGTACATCCTTGAGGTATATCTTGTTCTATTTCTTTCTAATAAATATCAATATACTGTCCGCAAAACAGAAAGTCAAACGTTCCTTCATTTTCAGGCGCAGGGACAACAGGGACAGCAGGCAGCGGGTTCAGGACAGACCATTTTGCATGTAGTTCTGCAGACACTTCCGCATTGCTGCGATCTACCGCAATCAATGCCGGATATCTCTTTTGATCGCCGCGAGACATCTCATAATGCTTTTTTTCAGAAATATACGTACAAGAATTTGCGTAGTCCAAAGGTCTTTGGGTGATCAGCGCAATAATTGCCAATTACTATCCCTGCGCTGATCCGGAAAACAGGGATAGAAAATAGCGATTTTTCAAAATATGGTCCAAAATGAAGGTCCTGAGAGAGCCTAAACTGGACTATATATGAAATTATTGAAAGATCCTATCCCTGTTTCGATTTGGAAAACAGGGATAGAAAGTGACGATTTTTCAGAATATGGTCCGAAACGAAGGTCCTGCGAGAGTCTGAACTGGACTATATATGAAATTATTGGAAAATCTTATCCCTGTTTTCGCAAAAATGACAGGGATAGTAAATGACAATTATTTCCAGGATGGTCCAAATGGCAGGATGGAAGCAAGTATGGATGAAGTCAACGGCAGCATGGACTTTACGGCACATTCGACAGCAGGAAGACACCCACCCAAGGTGCAGAAGACCCCAAAAATCTCACGCATTGCGGTAATTTTTCGGCAGCCATTGTCAGAAACGTCGAGTATTGTGGTAAAAATCTTGTGGAATACATGATCTTTAGCAAACACATGACCTGTGTTCTTCCACTTTTTAGTTGCATTTCCTTTCATCTTGTATTAATGTGACATACAGAAACTGTAATACTCATTCGTACAGTTCGTAATACGCAGATTGTTCTATGAAAATTCCATAGACAGACGGAGAACCTGCTTTACATGATGATCTGAAAATGCAGCATTTCATGACTTAAGCTTTTCCGATTTCCAATCAGCGATAGTTTTTGATTCATCTTTCATGACAGGAATGAAACGGTATTCATAAATCACCCTTCCATCCTTCTTGAAAAATCAAAATTTTCTGAGTGGTTTTCAGATTACTTAATTATCCTGACTTTTTGTGTTTCCCTAATCATCCCGGTAAATTGCATCCTGTCTTTTTATCGAATTTCCATTCAATTTCTGCTGTACACGAAAGGATGCTCTGCATTCTTAGTTTTTGTATGCATGGGTATTGTCCATCACTATTACAGGAGGTTCATGAATGGCGATTTATTTATTGGATTTTGAAAATGTCCATGACTCCGGAATCAACGGAGTCACAGCTCTTACGGAAAAGGATGAACTCTGCATTTTCTACAGCGAGAAATCTGAGCACATGTCCTTTGATACCCATGTCAATATCATGAAGTCTTTGGCGAAGGTCAAATACATCAAACTGCGCCGGTCTGCAAAAAACTATCTGGATTTCCAGCTTGTGACCCATCTGGGATATATCATCGGAGCCGGAATGGAAGGTCCGTTTTACATTATCAGCAAAGATACCGGATATGACAGTGCCATCGATTACTGGAAGGATCACGGGATTACGGTATTGAGACAGCCGGCAATCGGATACAACCGCAGTCTTGGCAAATCCACGGGACAGAATCCGGCTCATAAGACACCGCCGGCACAGGTCACATTCCGTCAGGGAACACAGGTCACGAAACCAAATGTTGTGGAATTATATTTAACGGACCGGGGCGGCGGACTTTCCAATGCATCTGAAAAAACCGGATCGGAAAATACAGAAAATACATTGGTTCCGGATCAGACCGCAGCAGCACAATCCTCTTCTGAACTGATGTCATCCGAACTGACTGCAGATGAACAAAACATTCCGGAATGGACTGAATCAGAATCAGTCGAAAAGGCAGAAGTAAACGCAGAGGCTGATACAGCAGCCGCAGGAGCAACTGCAGCAGAAGCAGAATCAATGACTGCTGAAGAATCACTTCCGCAGGAAATCATGGAGATTCCGGCAGATACTCCGCAGCCCTCCCGCTCTTCCAATAATCGGTCCCGTTCCAGGAAGAATAATTCCCGGAAACAGGAGCAAGGGAAGCCGGAACAAGTAAATCCGGAGCAGGGAAAGCAGGAACAGACAAAGCAGGAACAGCTCGGGAATGAGAAGGCAAGGCAGGAAGATTCTGCGAAGGATCCTGAGTCCAGACCGGCTGCCGGTCCGGATCCGGAAGATGAACGGCAGGAAGAAGTATCCGTGATCCTTAAGCCCGATACTCTTCCGGAGGCTTACCGGAAGAGAGTCCGTACCGCATTAAAAGGAAAAAACATTCCTTCCGCCTACTACTCTTCGATTTACAAAGCAATCATTAACAGTTATGACAAACTGGCGCTGAACAATCTTCTGGTGAAGACCTTCGGCAGCAGCAAAGGCGGCGAAGTATACAACCTGATCAAAGATATCTTTCGGGATTTTCAGTCATGAATCAGTGTGAGTCCTGCGCCTATTACATTTATGATGAAGATTACGACGAGTATGTCTGTGATGCCGATATGGATGAAGATGACACCGCAAAACTTCTGTCCGGGCATTACAGACAATGCCCGTTCTGGCGAAACGGGGACGAGTATGATACAGTCCGGCACCAGATCTGAGCCGGCAGCCGACCCGAATACATCACAAGATCTGAGCCGGCAGCCGACCCGAATATAATGCTGAATCTGAGTCCGGAAGCAGGTCAGGGCAGGAACGACAATGCTTCAGTCCCTGCCGTTTCGACAGTACACATTTTCTGTGGAAGTGATCACGGAAGCAGCGATCAGGCTTCCAAACTGACACGCCTCTGACAGGGAGAATCCGCTGATCAGACCGGCGGACACTCCGGCGAAGAAAGAATCTCCGGCGCCGGTGGAATCCACGAGTTTCACCGGCTGCGCGGGACAATATCCGGATTCCCGGTCCGACGAATACACGGCCCCATCCTTATCCATCGTCACGATCATCTGATTCATTCCGATCCTGCGGCGTTCCCTGTCCAGCAGCTCCAGAAGTTCCCCGGAAGTCATCTGTTCCGTAGAAATTCCAAATAATGTTCCCGCCTCAGACCGGTTGCACACAAAACAGTCTGTTTTCACCAGATGCCGCATCCGTTCCATCGCAACGTGAATATTGGAGATCACACCATAGACTCTGGTATGGGCGGCTTTTGCGAGAGAAAATACCATCTCCGCCAGATTTTCATCCACATCCATTTCCAGAAGGATCCCATCCGCATCCCGAAAGATCTCCTTCCCCTTCTCCAGAAGAAGACTGCATAAAGGTTCCAGATTCTGCCGTTTTGACAGATTGGCGCAAACCTCTCCCTCCGGATCCAGGATCACCATCCAGGTTCCGATGCTGTCCTCCTGCCGGAGCAGATACTGAAGATCGACTCCCTTGCGTTCCAGATCCGCTGCGATCTCTTCTCCCTGTCCTTTGGGATCTGTCATACTGACAAACAGGGGATGAAGTCCCATTTCCGCCAGATCCGCTGCGACATTGCGGGCAACTCCGCCATACCGGTATTCGATTCTTCCGATATTCCGTCCGGTAGGTTCAAACGGTGGTTCCGGATACCCCTTAATATCCAGAAACACCGTTCCGATCACGACGATCTTCTTATTTTTTTTCAATCTGTTCAGCCAGTTCATATCCGATTTACACCTTGGAATAAGCCGTTTTTACCGTTACGCCTTTGATCTTTCCCAGTTTTCCGGTCAATGCGGAAATCGTATCAGAAGGCGCTACGATCGCGACACTGATCAGAGAAATATTTTTGGCAGGATAAGGAACTCCCATGCGCCCAATGATATAGGATCCGTATTCATGCAGAAGCGAATTGATCGAGACTGCGTTCTCCGTATCCTCAACAACAATTGCAATCACCGCCAGCCGGGTGCTTTGCTCTTCCATATGCTACCTCTCTTTCTTTCAGCCGGGCCGAACTGAGACTTGCGTATTCGGCGCCATCTGCGTTAACTATATATCCGGATGAGGGGCCCGCCATTTCTGCGATTATTTTTCCAGCAGTCTCAGCGGGATCACCGTCGGATATTCCTGTCCTTCGATCACTTCCTTCTGAACTGCGATATCCACTTTAAAAGCGGACTGCATATGATCCGAGGTCAGAATGTATTCCGTCTTACCGAATAAATGCATATTGCTGCCATACAAAAGGAAGGAATGATCCGCGATCCGCAGCGCATGATCCGGATAATGGGTATTGATAATAATCGTAAGCCCTTCCTCCTGACTCAAACGTTTCAAAAGCTCCAGAACCACCAGTTGATTCCGGAAATCCAGCCCGGATTCCGGTTCATCCAGGACCATCAGTCCCGGTTCCGACGCAAGGGCTCTGGCAATCAGCACCAGCTGCAACTCACCTCCGCTGATCTGGGAACAGCTTTTCCCTTTCAGATGGGAAATACCGGCGAGTTCCATCGCCCGCATGGCGATCTCCAGATCCTTCTTCCCGGGGGAGGCAAAATTGCCGAGATAGGGACTCCGTCCCAGAAGGACCATATCTTCCGTCCGGTAGGAGAAAGCCGGTTCTCTGGCCTGGGGAACATAGGAAATATGTTTCCAGAGATCACTGCGTTTCCAGTCCTTCAGCTTTTTTCCGTTGATACTGGTATATCCCTTTTCCCAGGGCAGAAATCCCAGCATGCATTTCAGCAATGTGGTCTTGCCGGCTCCGTTCGGTCCCAGGATCGCCACCACTTCTCCCGGTTCTGCGCTGAAGCTGACATCCATCAGAACCGGATGCCCTTTCTGATAGGAGAAGGTTCCTGAATTGACTTCCAGACTCATAGATGGATCCCTCCCGTCTTCCGTAGAAGCAAAATAAACACCGGAGCCCCGATGATCGCCGTCACAATGGAAACCGGGATCTCGGAAGCGGTCACGCACCGGGCAAGGGTGTCTACGATCACCATAAACAAGGCGCCCGAAAGGATCGAAGACGGCACCACATACCGGTTGTCATTTCCGAACAGCATCCGGGAGATATGCGGGATCAGAAGTCCCACCCATCCGATCACGCCGCAGACAGATACCACCGATGCTGTCGTCATGGAGGCAGCTGCGATCACCAGGATCCGGATCAGTTTCAGATTTACGCCCAGGGACCGGGCCTCGTCCTCTGAAAGGGACAGGACATTCAGCCGGAACCGCAGGAAAAAGACGATCAACGTTCCCAGCAGGATCAATGGAATCCCGAACAGCATGGAGGCTTTTGTAATCCCAGAAAACCTTCCCAGCAGCCAGAACGTGATGACCGGCAGAACATCCTGGGGATCTGCAATATATTTCACCAGAGAGACCAGGGCTGAGAACAGGGAGCTGATCACCAGCCCCGCAAGGACAATCATCAGCACTGATCCCTGCCGCTGACCCATTCTCCGGGTCACCAGAAATACCAGAAGCACTGCGCAGGCACCGAAGATCAGGGCCAGAAGCTGTACGGTGACAGATCCTCCCCCCAGGAGGATCCCGAGGGAAGCACCAAAAGAAGCCCCGTTGGCAACCCCCAAAGTATCAGGCGTTGCCAGGGGATTGGCGAACAGACTCTGAAACGCAGCACCGGAAGACGCCAGCCCCGCACCTGCGGCCAGCGCCATGAGAATGCGGGGAATGCGGATGTTGAACAATACCGTATGGACATTGTCCTTCACGCCCTCCGGTCCGGGCCCAAACAGTTCCTGAATGACTGCGGACAGACTGATGCGGAACTGCCCGAGACACAACGCGGCAACGGAGCACACCAGGATCGCTCCCGCCATCACCAGGATCCAGATGAAAAATCTGCGCCTTACGTTCATATTTATTTCCAGCTTCCCGCGGCGCTGGAAGGATGATACATCGCTTCGATCTGCTCATCCGTCAGTTCCACGCTATACAGATCCTGATAGTAGGATCTGACATCTTCCGCGAGATCAAACTCCGGAAACAGGTCCGGATACAGAAGGCCCGCCAGCCATTCCAGAGTCATCGGCGTATCGACCCCGGGGGTATAAGTCCGGTAGGTTCCCAGTGGCATCTTGTAGACTTCCCCGTTCACAACCGCCTTTACACTGCTCCAGTCATCGTCACCGATGGCGTTGTTCAGAAGATCTTCCGGCTGGGTCTTTGTAAAATTCGTGATCACGATCACATCCGGGTTCCATTCATAGACCTGCTCCATGGTGATCGCGGCATTGGAATTGTCCGCCTCCACAGAATTTGCCGCATTTAAGGCTCCGGAAGCGTCACACCACCATTGTCCGAAGAAACTGGATCCGGAGGTGATCATGGTATTCTCATCATACTGGAACAGGAACAGAACGTTTTTGCGTTCCGATTCTTCAAGACCGGAAACCCGTTCCTGTATTCTGTCATACATGGAAGTGCTGAATTCAGACACTTCCGTATTGATCGCCACATCCGGATAGATCTGACTGAGCAGATCGATCCACTGATCATAGGTGACAATACAGTCATAGTTCCATTTTGTCGGGGAAACGCCGACCGCCGTCAGTCCCGCATTTTCCAGACGTTCACACAGTGTTTTGTTGCCCGCATTATAAAAAACGATCTGCGGATCCAGTGCCATAAGCGCTTCCACGCTGACATCATCGCCGTTCATAATGTCGGTGCTGACATTCAGGATCTCGGGAAAAAGTTCCGAAAGGATCCCGTTTTTTGCCGCATTCATGCTGGCCGGCTGCATGGCAAGGATGCTCTGGGCGGATCCCAGGAATACCGTCAGTACCGATGGCAGCGGCAGAATATCCAGAACCGCCACACGCTCCGGATTCACCGGAACCGTCACCGTACGGTCCGCATGGTCTGTAACCGTCACAAAGGATTTCCCGGCAGCTTCCTCCGCCATGGCCGGAACGGCCAGTCCCGCCATCAGACAGATCGCACACAGCAGCGTGATCCAGATCCGTATCTTCTGTTTCATTGTCTTATTCATAAAAACTCCTTTCTTCCCCCTCGGATCCGTAAGGTCCTGAGGGTCAGTAAAATAATTTATATCTAACTGTATCGCTGCTCTTTCCGATCAGCGGTTCAGCATAGATGCTGCAGAAAACTCTGTCCCTGCAAAGACAGGGATCTCCTTCCGGAAGATCCGCCCGGAGTAAGCTTCATGGGGAAAAGCGATAAACCGTTCCGGCGCTCCTTCCCTGCAGACCACTTTGTACAATGGATCCGCAATAACAATCTTCGCCTTTCGGACCGCCGGAATCAGATCTTCCTCTGCAATCCCCTCCTCCGGATCCGGCCACATTGCATATGCCGCTGCTTCGTCCCGCTGCTTTGGCGGTAATCCGTTCACAGCAGCTGTCAGGGATTTCGCGAAGATCTCTTCTCCGATCACCAGGATCCCTCCGGTCCGTGAAAGTTCTGCGGAATCCATCGCCGCATCTGCTTCGATTCTGCGGACCTTCCGGTCCCTGATGGTTTCCCGGATCATAGAGATCAGTGCCGAAGCAATCTGCGGACCCACCGGAAGTCCCTCCACATAGGGCATCCCTGCCGTCCGGTTCATGAACCTGGCGGTTTTCCGTCCCGCAGAGGAAACAACCACATTGCATCCCGCACGATAGGCATGGGTCATCTGTTCAAAGGAATCCCCCATGGCCATGCAGCAGTTGATGATAAATCCGGCATCCTCAAAGGTCTTTCTCATCATGGCAACATTCTGATTGACAGAAAAATCCAGCGGAGTCACTCCCAGCAGGTTGATCCGGTCACGGAAATCTTCCTGATATTCCAGGGGATCACAGAACCGTTCCACAAAGGCCCGGAAGGCCAGATCCACGCCGCTTACGTAGGATTTCAGTCCATCTGTCGGCACCGGAAGAACCGGAATGTGACATTCCTTTTCAATCAGATACGCCACGCCCCGGTAATCGAAAGCAATGATATGCGGGATGGAAGCTCCACAAAGGGTAATAAACCGCGGATGAAGATCCTCCACCGCCTTTACCACATCCCGGATCAGCACCGAATCATCTCCCATGACTGCCGTGATCTCATCCAGTCCGGATACAAACATCAGACTGTCCGAATCATACCATCTCGGCTCATCATGGGTGGAATAAGTGGAATTGCAGCCGGAGGGGTCGTGCAGAACCGACATTCCTCCCAGCTCATACATGGCGGAACAGACGCCGGAGACATCGGCTGTGTAGGTAGATGTAAATACATGGGTCTGATAATCCTTTTTCATCCGCAGCTGCACCCCCATCCTTTGATCTGCACCAGTTCCTTCATGGGTTTCCGGCTGAGAGCCGCCTCCTTCAAAAGCTCCATCAGTCTGCGGATCCCGCGGTACCCGTACATCCCGTCATTTTCCACGATATTTACAAAATAGTCCGTATCATTGAAATACGCGCTTTTCTGACCGATCGAGACAACCTTTCCTTCATGTCCCCGTTTCATCTGCCGGATATTCCATCCCAGGGACTGGTAAATCTTCAGATCCGGAAGCCGTTTCTTCAGTTCCTGAAAAATCTCTTCCGATTCGGTAAACACATCGATAAAGACCGATTCCACACGAAATCCCTGTTTGTCCAGATACAGACACAGCTCCAGCGGCCGGTCAACAGCTGTATAATCCAGCGACACAGGAGTCTTTCGCAGGACTTCCAGAGCCTCGGCTGCGGACTGATCGGTCCGTCTTCTCTCCTCTTCGATCTCCTCCCGGGTAAACGGAGGGATCTCCAGCAGGGAGGCAGCCTGCGCAAGATCCGCATCGATCTCATCATAATTATATCCGGGTCTTGCCAGCATCCAGTCCTGCCCGAGACGAACCTTCATATCCTTCACCGCCGGGATTCCTGTCTTATGGAAGACAAAATTCATCACGGAGCGGGACATCTGAAGAAACTCCTCATAGCTTCTGCAGGTATTCAGATCCATGACCCGGATTCCTTCCCGTTCCAGCAAATAGTTCAGATCGCTGTAGGGACCATAGGGGAAACAGTTTCCCACCAAATTGACCTGCCGGGTGTTCTTTTCGGAGGGAGTCAGCAGCCGGTGGATCTGCCTCCAGAGGGACGGAACCGCCGGCGCTGTCCTGCGCATGATCGGATCCATATAACAGTCGATAAAATCGATCTCCGGATATTCCTTTTCCAGAAGCCGGTAGATCCGCTTATAATTCACTGCCATGAAATGATGAATGCAACTGGTATAGATCAGCATGGCTCTGGGTTTTACCGGTAGTTCCCGGATGATCCGGACAGTGCCCCGGTACAAAGCTTCTTCCATGTCGCCCTCCAGGATATTGTCCTCCCCCACCGTAATGGTTGAGAGCCGGTCCATGGCTTCCATCTCGGCAGTGGTCAGAACAACGCCCCGAAGACAGCTTGTGGGACAGACAAAGATCTCGTGGGATTCGGGAACCAGGGTCCCGATGTGTACGATATTCCAAACCCCCCGCACCGGCGACGCATAGGATAGCCCCAGATCTGCGTTGTATTCGTAATCGGTCTCTTTGATCAGCTGATACTCTTTCATCCCGGTCAATCCTTCTTCAGCATCTTCTCTGTCAGTTCTCTCACCTTCAGGGCATAGGGGCTGTCCGGATACAGTTCCATCACGCCTTTGCCCTGATCCTGAGCTTCTGAAATGCAGTTATCCCGGGGAAGGTCCGCAAGGATCTGCGTATGAAGCTCCTGCGCCAGCTCTTCCACCTTTTTTCTTTCATCGGGAACGTTTCTCCGGTTCAGGATCAGCCCTCCCAGATGGGCATATCCCCGCTGGCGGAAATTCTCCACCGCCAGGGCGATGTTGGCCGCAGCATAAATGGACATGTTCTCTCCGGAGGTCACGATATAAACCTGATCCGCATAGCCTTCCCGGATCGGCATGGCAAATCCTCCGCAGACCACATCTCCCAGCACATCGTAAAGTACCACATCCGGCTGCAGGATATCAAAGGCATCCCGCTCTTCCAGGGCTTCAAAGGCCGCCGCGATCCCCCGGCCCGCACAGCCAAGTCCCGGTGTGGGACCGCCCGCCTCTGCGCAGAGGATCCCTTTATATCCGGTATGCACCAGATCCTCCAGCACGGCCCGGTCTCTTTTCTCCCTCAGGATATCCAGCATGGTGGGGATCCTCTGTCCGCCATGCAGATACAATGTGGAATCCGCCTTCGGATCACACCCTACCTGCAGGACCTTCTTTCCCAGATCCGCAAATGCGCAGGACAGCGCACTGCATACCGTCGATTTTCCGATTCCGCCTTTTCCGTAAACTGCAAAACGGTACATCTGATTTCTCCTGTGAAAAAATCCCCGCCGGACATTATCCGACAGGGATCTGAATTACGCAACATTCTCTATGTTCTTCCTGCTCAGCAAATTCTTTACAGTCGGATCTTTTATAACCTAACACAGTCCAATACCGCCGTCAACAAGAAAGATCATTTCTTCAAAGCTCCGGCGGCGCAGCAGATGCCGAAGACCGCCACATCCACAGCGACGATCGTGGATCCCACCGGGGTGCTTACCGCAACGGAGATCAGGATCCCGGCCAGAGCGCAGATCACGGAGATCACGACAGAACAGATCGTGACCTTCCGGAAGCTCTTGAAGATCCGCATGGCGGACAATGCCGGAAAAATCACCAGTGCGGAGATCAGCAGCGATCCCACCAGATTCATGGCCAGAACAATGATCACCGCGATCACCACGGCGATCATCAGATTATACCAGCCTGCCCTGACCCCCACGGCCTGTGAAAAGGTTTCATCAAAGGTAACCGAAAAGATCTTATTGTAGAACAGGATAAAAAACGCGATCACCAGAACCGACAGGATCACACAGATCCAGACTTCCTGAGAGGTCAGGGTCAGGATCGAATAGGAACCGAACAGAGTGCTGCAGACATCCCCGGACAGATTGGAGGATGTGGGAAACAGATGCAGCAGCAGATAGCCGAAGGCCAGAGCTCCCACTGAGATCATGGCAATCGAGGCATCCCCACGGATCTTTGTATTCTGTCCGGTCCGCAGCAGAAGGATCGCGCACAGGATCGTAACCGGAAGCACGATCAGCATCTGATTCGTAAGATTCAGCACACTGGCAATCGCGATGGCGCCGAACGCCACATGACTCAGACCATCCCCGATAAAGGAGAATCGTTTCAGCACCAGCGTTACCCCCAGGAGCGAGGAGCAAAGCGCAATCAGGATGCCAACGATCAGGGCATACCTGGCAAAGGGATATTGAATAAATAAAGAAATTATACCGCTCATCATTTCATTCCTGCATTTCTTTTAAGAGGATGCGGTTTCATCATACTGAAGGAAAAACTGTCCCACTTCGCTCTTCATATACTCCTGTGTTGTTCCGAAAAAGATCTCCTCCCCGATATGAAAAATATGGCTGGCGTATTTTACGGCCGTGGAGATATCGTGGGAAATCATAACAATGGTGATCTTCACGCTGTTCAGTTCCCGGATCAGTTCATACATCTGAAGTGTCACTCCGGGGTCAAGTCCGGAAACCGGTTCATCCAGAAGCAGCATTTTCCGGGTCGCGCACAGCGCTCTGGCCAGAAGGACCCGCTGCTGCTGCCCTCCGGAGAGTTCCCGGTAGCAGCACTCCTTCAGCGGCAGAATATTCAGAAGCTTCATGTTGTCCATTGCCAGCTTCTTCTCCTTTTTTGTATAGAACGGACGGAGTCCTGTCCTTCCCTGACAGCCGGACAAAACAATCTCCTTTACGGAAGCAGGAAAATCCTTCTGCACCACCGTCTGCTGGGGCAGATACCCGATCTCATTGGCGTTAAGCCCGTCTGAAAACAGGATCTCGCCGGCCAGAGGTGCTTTCAGATGCAGCAGGGTTTTCATTAAGGTCGTCTTTCCGGACCCGTTTTCTCCGACGATACACAAGTAGTCGCCCTCATTGATCTCAAAATTCAGATGTTCGATGATCGCTTTGGATTCATATCCCAGGGAAAGATCCTTTACAGTGATTAAAGACATGGACGTCCTCCGTTCAGTTCAGTGCCTCCTTCAGCACATTTGCATTTTCTTTCATAATGGATAGATAGGTATTCCCCGAATCCAGATCCTCCTGTGAAACGGACTGCAGGGAATTCAGGACCAGGATCTGCTGATCCCTCGTTTTTGTGTTGCTGATAATCGTCTGTGCCAGTTTCCGGTCCGCGTTTTCGATCACCAGCACCGTATGCAGCGCAAGCTCATCGATCTTATCGATCAGAAACAGGATGGTTTCAAAACTGGCTTCCGTCTCCGCAGAACAGCCGTCAAAAGCCGCATAATAGTCAAGTCCGTAATCTCCGGTCAGATAGAGAAACGGGAATCTGTCCGCAAATAATAAGGTCTTTGTCCGGGATCGCTCTGTGATGTCTTCTATCTCCTGATCCAGCTGCTCCAGGGCAGAGAGATATTGATCCGCATTTGCCTGATAGACTGCGGCATTCTCCGGATCCTTCCGGATAATCGCCTGTTCGATCCCCCGGCACAGAATCACCGCATTTTTCGGAGAAAGCCAGATATGCTCGTCGTATTCCGGCTCTTCGTCCCCGCTGCCGTCTTCGCTATCTTCCCCTTCGCCGCGGCGGCTGACAGATTCTTCTTCCAGCAGTCGTTCCTCCAGTTCCTCCATCAGATTCAGGGTGATCAGGTCCGGGTTTACCGCTTCTTTGATCACGTCCCTGACCCAGTCATCCGATTCGCCTCCGGTATAGATAAACAGATCCGAAGCGGAAATCTCCACAATATCCCCGGCCGTCGGCTGAAAACTGTGGGGATCCACGCCTTTGGCATACAGGTACTTCACATGGATCCCGGCGGGATTGTCCCCCAGAATATTGAGTACCCAGTCATAAGCGGCAAAGATAGTGACGGTGATCTGCAGCGGCCCCTCCCCGGGAGTTTCTTCCGCAAATGCGGGAACTGTCCCTGCCCGGATCATTCCCAGGACTGCAAGGAGACAAAGCAGGATTCCTGTTTTATGCAGAATATGTTTTCTCAGATTATTCATTTTCAGGCGTCTCATTCCTGCAATTCTCACAAATCCCATAAAACACCGTCCGCAGAGGATTCAATGTAAATCTGTGATGATCCAGCAGATGTCCCTGAATCATTTTCAGTTCTTCACAATGCAGGTGGATCAGCCTTCCGCATTTTTCACATTTACAGTGAAAACAGATTTCCTGCTCCGCTTCCTGATGATCTCCCAGGAATTCAAAACATGCCGGAGAATTGCCATCTATGATATATTTGTTGACCAGCCCTTCGTCCACCATACATTCCAGCTGCCGGTACACCGTAGACTGTCCGATGGTCAGTCCCTGCTCCTTCAGACTCTCACAGATATCGCTGACCGTAATATGCCTTCCGGTTACAGTCTGCAGATAATCCACCAGAATCTCCCTCTGTTTCGTTTTATATTTTGATCGTTCATTCATGAAATCCTGCTCCTTGCACAAATCAAAATGAGAATCGTTCCCGATTTTAAACGATTCTCACATATCTGTCAATCAATTTGAAAATCATTTTCAAATTGACATTTTATTAAAGACGTAGTTTCCTGTATAGAAAAAAGGATTCAGGAGATGTCAGTGCTTTGAATCAACATCTCCGCCAGTTCCGGGAAGGGCGACAGGGCTCTTTGCAGGATCCCGTGGATCATGGCAATGGCGATCCCGTAATTGGTGATCGGAACATCCCGTTCCGCAGCGCTGCGGATCCGGGAGCGGACTTCCTTTTCATTCAGCATGCAGGCTCCGCAGTGAACGATCAGAGCGTATTTCTCTATTTCCTCCGTAAATTCCGCGCCGGAAGAGAAATCGAACTGCAGGTCTTTCCCGGTATAATTCCGGATCCAGCCGGGAAGCTTCACTGTTCCGATATCATTACACTGTCGGTGATGGGTACAGCCTTCCGAAATCAGTATCCTGTCTCCGTCCTGAAGCCTGTCCAGTCTGGCAGCTCCTTTCACGAATTCATATAATTCCCCCTTATATCTTGCAAACAGAATAGAAAAGGAGGTCAGCAAAATGTCTTCCGGTACGATCCGGCTGACCTTTCCGAAAGCCTGGGAGTCCGTTATGACCATCCGGGGCGGATTCCTGAGAGCGTTCAGCGCTGCCTCCAGTTCCGTATCCTGCACCACAAGATTGATCCCATTATGATCCAGCACTTCCCGGATCATCTGCTGCTGGGGAAGGATCATCCTTCCCTTCGGAGCAGATTCATCAATGGGAGTGACCAGGATCACCAGGTCATCCGGCTTCAGAAGATCTCCCGCCAGGGATTTTTCATTTTTATAATTGCCGGCGATCTGCCCGATCCGTTCCTTGAGTTCGTAGATATGATCCCCGTTCAGCGCGCTGACATAAATGCAGGATTCCCCCGTTGAGTCTGATGAACCCTGGATATCTGAAAGAGCACCCTTCTCCCGGGGGATCTGATTCAGCAGATCTGATTTGTTATAAACAACCAGATAAGGGATCTCCCGTTTCCGGAATTCCGAAATCAGCTTCTCGTCCAGATTCTTTTTTCCTTCTGTGGCATCCACCACCAGGACCGCGATGTCTGTTTTTGTCAGAACCTGAACTGCCCGTTTTACCCGCATGGCCCCCAGTTCTCCGCTGTCATCGATCCCCGGAGTATCAATAATCACCACCGGACCCAGGGGAAGCAGCTCCATCGCTTTTTGCACCGGATCCGTTGTGGTGCCTTTGACCTCGGACACCAAAGACAGCGCCTGTCCGGTCACTGCGTTGACGACCGAAGATTTTCCGGCATTTCTTAGTCCGAAGAATCCGATATGCAGTCGTTCCGCCGATACGACATCATTTAATCCCATAGTTATTTTACTCCAATGTAGGTATAATCCTGATCTTCTACTGCGGCTCTGACCGCTGCTTCGTCAAACTCGCCGTTCAGAGTCAGAACAGCGGTGCCATCGGTATGGCTGGTCACTGCGGTTTCCACAAAGTCCAGTTTTTCCAGGGCTTTTTTCACTCTGGCTTCACAATGTTCGCACATCATTCCATCAATTTTTACGGTTGTTGTCATTTCTTTTCTTCCTTTCCTGTTTTGCAGTATTCCTGTTCCGGAGAGTTCCTCCAGAAGTTTTCCGTTCTGATCTGTCTGTACCGTTTTCTTTCCCTTTCGGTCACGGGAAGGATCATACAGGCGGAACAGATTCAGTCTCAGGGCATTCATGACGACACAGAAGCTGGAAATACTCATGGCTGCTGCGCCGAACATCGGATCCATGGTAATGCCCAGACCCACCAGAGCCCCGGCTGCGATCGGGATCAGCAAGGTATTGTAAATCAGCGCCCAGAACAGATTCTGCAGGATGGTCCGGTAGGTCTGCCGGCTGAGCCTTAACGCAGCGGCCACATCCAGAAGAGAGTTCTTCATCAGGACCACATCCGCCGCATCCACTGCCACATCGGTTCCGGCTCCGATGGCGATCCCGATATCCGCCCTGGTCAATGCCAGCGCATCGTTGATCCCGTCTCCGACCATTGCGACCTTTCCCTTTTCCTGAAGCAGCCGTATGATCTGCTCCTTTCCTTCCGGCAGAACACCGGCGATCACTTCGCTGACGCCCGCCTGGCTTCCAATGGCCTGGGCGGTCTGCTCATTGTCACCGGTAAGCAGCACCACATGGATCCCCATATTTTTCAGCTCCCGGATAGCCTGGCTGCTGTCCTCCTTGATCGTATCCGCCACCGCAATGGTTCCCAGAAAGGAGCCTTCCTTCGCAAAAAACATCGGTGTTTTTCCTTCCATGGCCAGCTGCTTCGCGGATTCTTTCATTTCCTCTGAAATCACCGCCTGATCACGGATAAAATCGTAATTGCCGCCGATCACCGTCTCTTCCCGGATCCTTCCCTTCAGTCCGTTCCCAGGGAAAATCTCAAAGTCGGATGTTTCCGGAACCGGAAGATCCGGTCTTGTTTCAGCGGCATATCCGGTGATGGCTTTGGCCAGCGGATGCTCGCTTTTCTGTTCCAGTCCGGCAGCCAGCCGGATCAATTCGTCTTCGGGGACCCCCTCGGCAGGAAGAATGTCAGTGACCACTGGAGTCCCGTTGGTTACGGTTCCTGTCTTGTCCAGAGCAACGATCTGAATCGTTCCGGTTTCCTGAAGGGCTTCCGCATTCTTGAATAATATGCCGTTTTTGGCTCCGATCCCGTTTCCGACCATGATGGCAACGGGCGTTGCCAGCCCCAGAGCACAGGGACAGCTGACCACCAGCACACAGATTCCCCGGGCCAGGGAAAAACCAAAGGCCCGTCCGGTCAGAAGCCAGATCAGGATCGTGATTAGTGCGATGATCATGACAGCCGGTACAAAATACCCCGAGATCTTGTCCGCCAGCTTCGCAACCGGGGCTTTGGTGGCCGCCGCGTCGCTGACCATGGAAATGATCTGGGCCAGAGAGGTGTCCTCCCCCACCCGGGTCGCCCTGCATTTGATAAATCCTGACCGGTTAATGGTAGCGGAAGAGACCGGATCCCCCGGTGCTTTATCCACCGGGATGCTCTCCCCTGTCAGCGCAGATTCGTCTACCGCGCTGCTCCCTTCGATCACCTCGCCGTCCACCGGGATATTTTCGCCGGGTCTGACTACAAAGATATCATTGATCCGGACCGAATCCACCGGCACAGTCTGCTCCTTCTGATCCCGGATCACAACCGCTGTCTTCGGTGCCAGCTTCATCAGGCTCTTCAGCGCATTCGTCGTTTTTCCCTTGGAATAGGACTCCAGCATCTTTCCCACAGTAATCAGGGTCAGGATCATGGCGGCGGATTCAAAATAGAATTCCATCATGTATCCCTGCACAGCCGCCATATTTCCGTCTACCTGCGCCCTTGTCATCACGAACAGAACGGCTGTACTGTATCCGAAGGCTGCGGAACTGCCCAGGGCAATCAGGGTATCCATATTCGGGGCGCCATGGAAGAGGCTCCGGTAACCGCTGATAAAGAACCGTTGATTGATCACCATGACTATGGCTGCCAGCAGAAGCTGCGCAAGCCCCATCGCCACATGGTTGTCATCAAAAAAGGATGGCAGCGGAAGGCCCAGCATCATATGTCCCATGGACAGGTACATAAGCGCAATCAAAAAGACGATGGAAGCGATCAGCCTCTTCCTGAGAAGCGGCGTCGTGCGGTCCTTCAGGGCGTCTTCTTCCGCCTGCAGTCTGGCAGAATAAGATCCGCCGGACCGGCTGCCTGATCCTTCCTCCGCTGTTTTCAACGCTGCCTGATAACCGGCATGCTCCACCGCGGAAATGATGGCCTGCGGACTTGCGCTGCCCTCCACTCCCATGGAGTTGGTCAGAAGGCTCACACTGCAGGAGGTCACTCCTTCCACTTTACTGACTGCTTTCTCCACTCTGGCCTGGCATGCCGCGCAGGTCATTCCTGTTACTCTGTACTGTTCCATAAATCCTTATCTTTGTCTTTTTTTCTATCACTTTATCTGAAATGTCCCGATATATTCCAGTTCCTCCGGATCTGCCAGGCTCGGATCCCCGATCCGGAATTCCGCAATTTTTCCCTGTTCCTTTATCCCCAGATCAAAATGGGACATGGCGATTCCCAGATCAATTTTCTGAAGATCCCATCCGGACGCATCGATATATCCTTTGGAATGCTTCTCATAGAAATGAAAATCCATCCCGTCCACGATCACTCTCCAGGGCTGTTTGTTGACCGCAGAGGGAGCCCAGCGGACCATTTCCAGCACATCTTTATAATCCGGGATCTCCTCCGGTTTCAGGGGACTTTGAAGATCATGCCGGAAAAACAGTTCCTCAAAGGGGGCTCTGGAATCCGCCTTAATGGCCTTTCGCATCATATGCTCTTTTAAAGACTGCTTCCCGGTATAATATCCGAGGGGAGAGATGCAGGGAAGCACCTCACCTTCCGAGATACCTGCGGCCTCTTCAAACTGTTTCCGGTCCATGGTACCAGCGATCCAGACCGTTCCGATCCCCAGCGCATCCGCATGCAGAATCAGCTGCTCAAAGGAGAACCCGAAGGCTTCTTCCGCATGAGGAACCTGCTTTATCATTCCGAATAAATAGGCGTACTCTCCATGGAGCACGGGGCTGGAAAGCCCATGTTCTTTTGCCTTCAGGATCTTGTATTTCACCGGCAGGCCGTAGGGATTTTTAATTGTATCTGCAAATTCCAGCAGTCCGTTCAGGTCCTCCTGTTTCATTTCTTCCCCGTCAAAGGTTCTTACACTTCTGCGATGTCTGATTTGTTCCAAAATACTCATGACGGTCTGTTCCTTTCTGAAATTTCATTTCAAGTCTTATTTCTGCACAGAATTCATCCCGGTAAGATCATTGATGATCTCTCCTGCTATGATCAGCCCGACTACGGAGGGTACAAATGCTGTGGATCCCGGAATATCCCTCCGCTCCGTGCATTTCCGGACAGTTCCCGGGGGACAGATACAATGGGTCCTGCAGCTTACGGACAAATCCTCCAGAGGTCTTACAGGCTTTTCCTTTGAATATACAACCTTCAGGGAATCAATCCCCCGTTTCCGGCATTCATGCCTCATGACCTTTGCCAGCGGGCACACCGATGTTTCGTAAATATCAGCGACCTCGAAAGCCGTCGGATCCACTTTATTGCCGGCCCCCATGGAAGAAATGACCGGAACCTGCGCTTTCTTCGCATTTTCTATGATCGTCAGTTTTCCGGTAACGGTGTCGATCGCGTCCACCACATAATCGTATTCCCGAAAATCAAACTGGTCCTGAGTCTCCGGAAGGTAGAAGGTCTGAAAGGTCCGGACTTCACAATCAGGAGAAATCTCCTTTATCCGTTCCGCAGCCACATCCACCTTATATTTTCCGACAGTTTTTCTGGTTGCAATGATCTGTCTGTTAATATTTGTCAGACACACTTTGTCATCATCGATCAGATCCAGCGCGCCGATTCCGCTTCTGGCAAGCGCCTCAACCACATATCCGCCGACTCCTCCGATCCCGAAGACAGCAATACGGGAAGATGCAAGCTTTTTCATTGCCTCCTCCCCGTAGATCAACTGTGTCCGTGCAAACTGATTCATCATGAATTCCATATTCCTTTCCAGATCAGAATATAGTTATTATACTCCAAATCAGTTTCTACTACAATTTTATAAATTACTAAAACTACCCATACCAGAAATAGGATTGCTCATTGTTAACTCCACGTTTTTAAGCCATAAAATGGTTTTCATGGCATTTCAATATACTGCGGTTTCGGCAACATTTCAGCTTCGTTTCTGCGCAGTGTCCCTTATCCCCATATCTGAAATGTCATATATTGTTCGAGGTTTTCATTATTTACATGTTGTTTACCAGTAGAACGTCATGTATTTTTCGAGGTTTTCATTTTTTACATGATCTTTTCCGGTGAAACGTCATGTATCTTTCAAGGTATTCATTTTTTACATGATATTTTCCGGTAGATCGTCATGTATTGTTCGAGGTTTTCATTTTCTGCATGATATTTTCCGGTAGATCGTCATGCGTTTTTCAAGGTA
The DNA here is from genome assembly GCA_017459985.1 of Parasporobacterium sp. GTDB lineage: Bacteria > Bacillota > Clostridia > Lachnospirales > Lachnospiraceae > RGIG5612. The sequence continues at coordinate 12,578 of JAFUBX010000120.1, read as the reverse complement.
TTCATTTTTTACATGATATTTTCCGGTGAAATGTCATGTATCTTTCAAGGTTTTCATTTTTTACATGATATTTTCCGGTAGATCGTCATGCGTTTTTCAAGGTATTCATTTTTTACATGATATTTTCCGGTAGATCGTCATGTATTTTTCGAGGTTTTCATTTTTTATTTGTATGTTCAGAAACAAAAAACAGTCCCGAACAATTTACAGCTCGAAACCGTTAAATGAAAAGTGTTAAGTTGTGATTCTATTCCTCTTTCGTTTCACCCAGATAGTATTTATAGAACATCAGATCAATGTCTTTAAACACATTGAAAATGACCTTCATCTCGCTTCCTGTCTCATCCAGCCACTTCCGAACGGTTTCTACCGCGATCTCCGCCGCTTTCTGATTGGGAAACATAAATACCCCTGTAGAAATACAGCATAATGCGAGAGTTTTGATATCGTTCTGATCCGCCAGTTCCAGAATAGATCTGTAGCAAGATACCAGCATCCGTTCGTTTTCTTTGGTCAGACGTCCCTGAACGATAGGGCCAACTGTATGGATAATATATTTGCTCGGGAGATTGAATCCCGGCGTGATCTTTGCCTGGCCGGTAGGTTCCGGATAGCCCTGTTTCGTAATTATCTCGTTAGTAAAAAGCCGTAATTCTATCCCGGCTTTGGAACCAAGAATGTTATCCAGACAGGAATGTAACCATTGATAACACCCTGTAAATCCGGAGTTTGCCGGTAATGTAACGGCATCAATCGCCAGTCTGGACATATCCCCCTGCCAGATATAAAGCCTTTCATCAGCCTTTATCGGCGTCAGATCTTCAATTTTTACAACGCCTTCTGCAAGATTCTCCTCCGTCAGGTATTCATCCTGTATTTTCAGAAATTCGTCATCAATGGGATCCGGCATGCGAATATTCATAAGACCTCTCAGCAGATCCTTTTGTCCCTGTATATCTTCAGGGATTTCAACACCGGCTGCATCTTTTCTCTCAGCCAGAAGCCTTCGAATCAGCCAGATGCGCTTCTCTTCCTGTGTCATGTTTCGGGCTCCCTTCTATTCTCTCTGATAATTGTTACTCCGAGCGAATGGTTCTGGTTTCTATTATGCGCGATTTAGGAGGGATCCGCAAACTGGTTCCGCGGAAATTCGGAGCATACTTGGCTGCGACCAGAATGGCCTCCTCCAGGCTGATGCTGGTAGCGGTTCCCTTCCCTGCAATATCAAATGCGGTTCCGTGATCCACGGAAGTCCGCAGGATGGGCATCCCTCCGGTGATCGAGATTGTCCGGTAGAAATCAACAGTTTTCGTAGCGATATGCCCCTGATCATGATACAGAGACATCACACTGTTATACCGCCCTTCCAGAGCCTGGAAGAATACCGAATCCGCCCCGACCGGGCCTTCCACCGGATATCCGTCTCTTTGCAGTTCCCGGATCGCCGGAATGATCTCCCGCATTTCCTCATCCCCGAACAGACCATGCTCCCCGCAGTGGGGATTGAGTCCTGCAACCGCCATCTTGATCCGCCCAATCCCCAGCTGCTGCATAACCTCCATACTGCGTTTGACATAATCTTCGAGACGTTCCTTGGTAATCGCGTCGCAGGCATTTCTAAGACTCATATGTCTGGTCAGAAAAAACACCAGGATGTTTCTGACCTCAAAGATGGTCAGCGGATCGGGCGTATTTGTCAGCGCCGCAAATATTTCCGTGTGACCGATATAAGGTACATTGGCTGCATGCAGGGATTCTTTGTTGATCGGCGTTGTGCTGACTGCATCCGCCTGTCCCTCCATTGCCAGCCGGACTGCCATTTCTATATACTCGTAAGCGGCCCTTCCGCAGGCAGCGTTCACAGTTCCCAGCGCATATTCCGCTGGATCGATATTTTCCAGATGGAGCACATTCAGTATTCCGGTCCGGTAATCTCCTTCCTCCGGATCCGCAACCGGATGCAGCATTACTTCCGGCATATCCGGAAATGTCAGGGCACGCTCCAGCACCCGCAGATCGCCAATCACCAGATACCTGCATCTTTCCGCAACTTCGGTACTTCTTGCTGCCTTCAGAACAATCTCCGGGCCCACCCCAGCCGGATCTCCCATGGGGACAACAATCACCGGCCTCCGGTCAATGACCGCTCCTTTGTTATTCTCCGCTTGCTTCATAGTCCGAACTCCTTATTCTCAACTGCTTCCAGAATGGATTCTCCCCAGTCATTCAGGGCATCCATATAATAAAGATGCACGCCATCCGCTTCATAATATTCCGCATATCTATCCGCAAGATAATCCACATCGATGAAACCGATCCCGTAGGCAGAACAGAATTCGTTTAATGCGGCATTCCATTCGGGAGCAATCGCCCACCTGGGCTGCCGCTCAATGCCTGCCGGGAGGGCCGGAACGATGGAATTAATGTAAATATGGGTTTCCGGCGAGACTTCCCGGATCAGATCCACATAATACCGGTAGGCCTCCACATAATCTTCCGCGGTTTCCCAGTAATGCTCCGGATCCGTATCATACATTCCGATATCGTTCATGCCGAAGGAAAGCACCAGATTCTTTGGTTTTGCATTTTCAATCAGATCCTTTTTTTCTTCGATCCACTTGATGGTCGTGCTTGCCTCCGCCCAGATATGGTCAGGATTGATCCCGCTCCAGTTGAAAATTGCGGTTCTGGAATCTCCCATGATATAGGTGTCAAAATAATCCAGCTTTTCCCAGACATCCATGCCTTCCAGTGCTTCCATGGAAACCCTCAGCTTCAGCTCCTGGTCAACTTCCGTGATATCTTTCGTTTCCAGCTCTTTGATATAGGCCACGCCATCCTGAACAGCCTCCCGGCTGCTCTGAGGTTTCCCGGACGGCAGCAGAAAAACAACCGCGCCGGCAGCCACCAGCACCGTACAGATCACCGCAGCGATTGTTTTTGACAGCACTGATTTTATCATGTTTCGTTTGACGGATCTGTTCTCCGGTGAAATCGCTTGTTCTACATTTCTATGTGCCTAAATATACGGGGGATATATCTAATAATCAAGTCCCTCCGTGCAATGAAAGAGGCTGCCGCGAATTTCCTGTCGCGGCAGCCCCGGTTTGCAATATTCCGTTTCTATGTTTATTCTTCCTGTGATGTTTATCCTTCCTGAGGGATCGAGCCTTCCGGTTTCTGATCCTCTTTTGCATGATGTCTCCGGATCATAAACACGATGAATAAAATAATATTCACGATTCCGAGGATCGCACAAACAACATTGATAACAAACATTGCCGTGAACGTTCCTCCCTGGAGCAGCTCCTGAATGCCGGTAATGGCAAGGGGCAATCTTTTTACGGTCAGAAGGATTCCTATAATCAGACAGTAGATGGGTGTTCCTTTTGTGATTTTGGTTGCTGCAGTCTTTGTATTCATGATTGATTCTCCTTTTTGAATTGTTTTTGTCCTTTGTCTATCAAGTACGCAGAAAAAAGGAAATACTACAAAAAATCAGAAGCATCATCCGGGACATCCGTCATTTACCGCTTTTTATATCATTTCCATCTTTCTCCACAGGTTTATACTCCAGAATATCTCCAGGCTGGCATTCCAGTGCTTCACATAGCTTCGCAAGTGTACTCACCTTTATCGCTTTTGCTTTTCCTGTCTTCAGAATAGACATATTCGTTACAGTGATTCCCACCTTATCTGCAAGCTCAGTAACACTCATTTTGCGTTTTGCGAGCATCACATCGATGTTAAAGATAATATCACCTTCCATATGCCCCTCCCATCAAATAGTAAGATCGCTCTGTTCCTGCAAAACAGCCGCTTTCTGTACCAAATGAGACAGGGCAGATGATGCAACTGTCACGGCAATTCCGGCAAATACCACCAATAGTGAAAATAACGCAACTCCCGGATGACTCATGTTTGCAAACAACAGGACCACGTTCCCGAAAAAGAAGAATATCCCGTCACCAGCAGCAAACCAGGAAATCCATTTCAGATATTTTGCGTTCTCGTTTGAGAAAGAATTGTCTTTTCCAATGTTGGATGCAATTCTCCATCCCAATACAAGGACTATGCCGCATGGAATACCAGTCATCCAAAGAAATATCAGCCATGGTAAATAGCGGTTTGAAAATTCCGGATAATCCGAAACAAGGGATTGCCCATAACCGGGAAATATGACAAGATAAACAATCAGCCCGCAAATTCCAACTCCTATAAGAATGATTTTTAGCCATTTTGATAAAGCTTTTTGTTTCATTTGACTTCATCCTCCTTTTCCGTGTTCACGAGCATATCACCATACGCATTGTATGTCAATGAATATTTATCGTAATACGATATTTATTATTTGATTTTCAAATATTAAGTTATCGAAAAACGGCAGCATTACCGGGCCACTTTCAATGATTTCAAATACCTTTTTTGTTCCTCTGTAATTCTGCTGCTCTCCACGCTTTTCTGAATGGCTTTATTATGTGTCCAGTTAGCAAGCCTTTTCTCCTCGATATATGGAAGTACACTTCCATACTGCTTTGCCAAAGCCGTTGCAAAATACCACGCGATCATCATATTGACGTAATATTCTTCGGATCTGAGTCCGGCTACCATCTCCGGATACTTCGGATCATAGTCATCATCCAGGAAATGCTCCATCAACATACCTACGCCAAATCGAACAGTATACGTTTTTTCAGAGCTGATCCACTTTTTAATATGTGCAAGAAGTTCTTCCCTGTATTTCTTAAAGACCTTCGGAGACATCTGATCACATGTTGCCCAGTTGTCAACATATGGAAGAAAAATCTCCAGTTCATCCATACACCTGTCGTAATCCTTCATTCCGGAAATGATAAAAGCATGAAGCTGGTTTTCTTCAAAATACCCATGCGGAAGCTCATTCAGGAATTCCGCATATTCTCCGGATCTCAACATCTCCTTTGCAATTGTCTTTAATTCCGGGGTTCTCACTCCAATGATCGATTCCGGATTCACAGTCGGAATGATCTTTTTCTGCATATCCCGGTATTTCAGATCTTGAAGTTCTTTTAATCTGTTATATAAAACTGTTTTTTCCATACCTTAACCTTAAGAGATCGGTAACGTCACGATAAACCTGCTTCCTGTGCCGGATTCACTCTCGCAATGAATCGTTCCCCCGTGCGCCTGTACGATCGCCTTTGCTATGGAAAGGCCTATCCCTGCCCCGCCGGTTTTTCTTGTTCTTGACTTGTCAGTCCTGTAAAAGCGCTCAAATACGCGTTCTTGCTCCTCCTTGGAAATACCGATACCTGTATCCTCCACAACAAGTTCTGCATTATACTTTTGCTTTTTTACAGAAATCGTGATCTTGCCATTTTCGTCCGTATACTTAAGGGCATTTGACAACAAATTGACGATCACCTGGGAGATCCTTCCCCGGTCAGCACATATATGCGTTTCCTCTCCAGAGACCCTTGCGTCGATATTTTTTTCATGAATCCCGGTTTCGAAGCCTTGCAGGATCGTCTCCGATAGACTAAGAAGCTCCACGTCTTCCTTGTTCAGATTAATCCTGCCCGACTCTGCACTTTCCAGTCGTTCCAGATCCGTGATCAGTCCGGACAGACGGGAAAGCTCATCATAGCAGCTCTTAAGCCTTTCCTGTGTCGGCTCCATCACGTCATCGATCATCATCTCCATATAAGATGAAATATTTGTAACGGGGGTCCTGAGTTCATGCGCGATATCTCCGGTTAGCTGCCTTCTCAGATATTCCTGCTCTTTGAGGGATGCAGCCATATGGTTTACTGCTTCCGCAAGTTCATAGGTTTCCCGTTCTTTCAGGTTCGCATCAACGATTACGCCATAATCCCCCTCAGATATCTTTTTCGTCGCTGAAATAACTCCTGAAATTGGTTTTGTGATCCGTCTTGCTAAGAGTACTCCTAATAAGACGGCGACAAAAAGGGACACACCGCCTGCCAGACTTAAGATCCGGTTTAGCGCATGGATGAACTGGAAATCGTTTTCGTCCATATAATATGGAGTATAGTAGCTGATCTCCAGTTTTCCTGTCTGCTTTTCCCCAGCCTCAAGATCATATGAGTAGGTAACAAATTCACCATTAAGCTCCGGGCGATTTTCCTGCATTCTGAGCGTGATGGTATCCATCATTTCATGGCAAAGCGCCATATCGTGATTTTCAGCGTCCCACAGAAGTTTTCCATCCTCGTCATATAGCCGGATAATAAAGCCATCCTGCAGTGCATACATTCCCATGCCATGTACATAATCAATGTTAAATCCGCCGCCTGATTTGTCGTAATGGCCCCCTATACTCTCAGCGAGGTCATCTGCCTGCTTCTTCTGAGTGAGCTTTACATACTCTTCAAACTCCCGATTAATAAATGTGCTTGAAAGAATGCTGACAAGACATACTGTTATAGCGACAAGGAGGGCAAAAACCAAAGACATTGTTGTACGCAGGTGCAGCCTTTTCAATTTTCGTCACCTCCGAACTTATAGCCAAGTCCGTGGACTGTTTTGATATATACAGGATTCCGGGGATCGCTTTCCACCTTCTTCCTGAGATTCTTGATATGAGTATCGATTACCCTGTCAAAGCTGTCTGTATCCCCACCGAATGCGATCTCCATCAGTTCATCACGGGTAAACACCTTTTTCGGATAGCTTGCCATTGCCGAGAGAATCTTCCACTCGCTTTTTGTAAGGGAAAGAGGCGCCCCCTTTTTTCTGACAGAGGCGTCCTCAAAATCAATGACAAGACCGTCCTCCCATGAAAGCAGACCTGTCAGAGCCTTCCGTTCATACGACGCCCGTCTCATGACAGCTTCCATGCGGGCATACAGCTGCTTCACAGAAAACGGCTTTGTCACATAGTCATCCGCTCCGATATGAAGTCCGTTAAGGATGCTCTCTTCCTGGTTTTTAGCCGTGAGCATGATGATCGGAACCCTGGATTTCTTACGAATCTGACTGCACACATCCTCACCGGACATACCAGGAAGCATGAGATCCAGAATCACGAAACTGATCGGTGTCTTCTCAAAAAGAGCAAGTGCATCCTGTCCGTTGTCCGCCTCAAAGGCACGCCATCCCATCTTGGTGAAATAGACTGATACCGCATCCCTGATCATTTTTTCATCATCAACAATGAGAACATTGTTAGTTGCGTCCATCGCAATTCCTCTCCATCAGAGTATAATAGTGTATTTAAAATGATGGCACAATCATCTGTGATCTGCAAGAGAGTTACCTGGATTTCACGCTATTTTGGCCACATGGTAATCTTTTGCCTCCACCGCATTTGCCAGAATATCATCGGGAATCTCTTTACTTAAATGCACGATTGCCTGATTTTTTTCGTGGCTTACAACCGCACTTTTCACGCCATCGATGTTTTCAAGTGCGGTTTTAACGGTCTTCTCACAGTGTTCACACATCATGCCTTCAATTGTCAGTATTCTATATCCAACATTCTCATAAAGAGCAGTATCGTTTTCTTTTTCCACATCAACGGTTTCTTCCCCTTCTTTTCCATACATTTTGAACAGATTCAGTCTTAGTGCATTTGTCACTACAAAAAAGCTGGAAAGGCTCATTGCCGCAGCTGCAAACATCGGATTCAGCTGCCATCCTGTAAAAGGAATGAATACACCTGCGGCGAGGGGGATCCCTATCACATTGTAAAAGAATGCCCAGAACAGGTTTTGATGGATATTCTTAAGAGTCTTTCTGCTTAAACGAATTGCTGCGGGTACATCGAGAAGACGACTCTTCATAAGAACAATATCCGCCGCATCGATCGCCACATCAGCTCCCGCACCTATGGCGATTCCGATATCGGCCCGGGTCAGCGCAGGAGCGTCATTGATTCCATCGCCAACCATGATTACCTTCCCGTTTTCCTGTAATGCACGCACCTCGGCTTCTTTACCATCGGGAAGGACTCCCGCAATGACTTCGTCTACACCGGCTGCTTTCCCGATTGCCTTTGCCGTACGCTCGTTATCCCCCGTAAGCATGACCACTTTTATTCCCAGAGTTTTAAGTTCCCGGATGGCCTTTGGACTATCTTCCTTAATCACATCTGCCACAGCAATGATTCCCGCAAGTTTTCCATCTGCAGCAAAGAATAACGGTGTTTTTCCTTCTTCTGAAAGTGCATCTGCCTTCGCCGTCATCTCATCAGGCACCTGGGCAGCCTGGCGGATGAATGAAAGATTACCGCCAGTAAGCCGGGCGGCAGCCTGCAGAGCTTCCAGCCCATTGCCGGGAAGTGCCTTAAAATCGGTCACTTCTTCTGCTCTTATCCCTTGTCCCTCTGCCTTTCGCAAAATCGCCTTTGCAAGTGGATGCTCACTTTTTCTCTCAAGCGATAACGCAAGCCTTAACAGATCTTCCTCTGAAAAGCCATCAGCCGGTAAAATGTCTGTCACCTGAGGTTGCCCCGCTGTGATCGTTCCGGTTTTTTCAAGAACAACTATGCCTGCTTTTCCTGTTTCCTCCAGAGAGACTGCTGTCTTAAACAGAATCCCATTCTTAGCGCCCATGCCATTCCCGACCATGATGGCTACCGGAGTGGCAAGCCCAAGGGCACAGGGACAGCTGATCACAAGCACGGCAACAGCCCTTGTAAGCGCAGTTCCTATCGGTTCGCCGAGGAGCATCCAGACTGCAAATGTTACGAGCGCGATCAATATAACGACAGGCACAAAGATTCCTGAAACCTTGTCCGCAATCTTTGCAATCGGAGCTTTGGTGGCAGCTGCATCACTGACCATCTGGATGATCTGGGATAGCGTTGTATCCTCACCAACCCGAGTTGCCTGACAGGTAAGAAAGCCCGATTCATTGGTCGTAGCTGCAGACACTCCGTCTCCTTTTGCCTTATCGATCGGTATGCTTTCTCCTGTAAGCGCGGATTCATTAACGGCACCGCTTCCATCGATGACTATACCATCGACCGGAATGTTCTCACCGGGACGGACAACAAAGACATCCCCTGTCTTTACCTGGTCGATCGGTAAAACTGTCTCAATTCCATCCCTTACAATTGTAGCTGTCTTAGGTGCAAGCCGCATAAGCCCCTTTAAAGCGTCCGTGGTACGTCCTTTTGATCTTGCTTCAAGCATCTTGCCCACCGTGATCAGTGTCAGAATCATAGCGGCTGACTCAAAATAGAAGTCCATCATATAGGCCATGACCGCTTCACTGTTCCCATCTGCAGCTGCCCTGGTCATGGCAAAAAGCACATAAAGACTCCAAAGGAAAGCCGCCGATGAGCCAAGTGCAACCAGCGCGTCCATGTTCGGTGCGCGGTGGATCAGGCTCTTAAATCCGCTGATAAAGAATTTCTGATTGAACACCATGATCAGTCCGGTCAGAACGAGCTGAACAAGACCCATTGCCACATGGTTGTCGTCAAAAAAGTGTGGAAGCGGCCATTCCCACAGCATATGTCCCATAGACAGATATAATAGCGGTATCAATACCACGACAGATGCAATCAGCCTCTTTCGTAGAACGGGAGTTTCTTTATCGGCAAGCGCATCCTCTTCTGCCGCCTGACGTGTCCCGACATTCGCAGATTTATCCTTTGCTTTTGCCCCATATCCGGCATTTTCAACAGCCCTGATAATCGCCGCATCAGATGCCGACCCTTCTACCCCCATAGAATTTGTGAGCAGACTGACCGAGCATGTATCTACTCCGGGAATCTGTGACACTGCCTTCTCCACGCGCGCCACACACGCGGCACAGCTCATTCCTGTAACAGAAAATTGTCGCATTTGTCTTAAAACCCCCTTTATTTCACTGCCGTTTTCCAGTTTGCGAAGATTTCTTTTGACGCTGAAAGAAAATCATAGGAAATCGATATTTGATCGTCTGTAACGGTTTTATTTTCATCGAATATAGGCCAGGGATTGCATCCTCCGGAAGTCACTTCAACCTGATCCGGTGAAAAATGGAAGCCGCAGTTGTTGCAGACCAGTTCTCCGTCTTCAAAGCGATAAAACCCCGCTCCGGAGGTATAGCAGCTTTGGCATGTATTGAATGCTGTGCGAATCGTTCCATCCGATGCCCTGACAGCAAGCACTTCCATGTTCTCTCCATCAACTGTAATCGGATAAAATGAAGCCTCATCAGTAATTTCCGAAATCGGGATTACAAGGGATTCTCCCTGTGCGATCACCCCCTGAGTATCACCCGAAACTCCCGCTGTCTGCCCATCATTCGATTTATTCCCGTTCGTAAAAAAGAGTACTGCTGCACATACAAGGACTACAGCTGCCGCTACAACGGGAAGCATCTTTTTACTGTTTTTTGCTTTAATCTCATCTTTATGATTCTTATTTGCCATGAGTGAAATCCTCCTTAAATAAAACAGTTATTTGCAGCAGGAAAATTCATCTGCATAATCCGTCAGAACATCTGGAGAGGATGGCGGCAAAGCAACAGTCCGGTTACTGCCATTATCCGCAAATGTCGTTGACGGATTATCAACTACATAGATGTTCCCATGTATCATTCCCATCCAACAGCTATAACGGACGGTGCCGGCTTTTTCCGGGATAAATTCGATGACATTTTCTTCACTGTTAAATGTATGCTCGATCCCATAATCCTGAATGAGCATTCGATAATTACATCCATTGATACTCCCCTCAGGGGCCTCAATCGTCCATCGTACCGGAATACCCTCCCTGACAATGATATCCGGATAACTGCCGGAAGAAAGTGTACTGTGTATGATCTGCACTCCATCTACGATCTGTGCCTCACCTTCTGCACTTTTCCCTGCAGTGCCGTTCACATTCCACAATGCACATGCGCCAAAGATAACTATGAGCGAAGTCATATAAGCAGCGTATCGCATCCAGCGTTTTCTTTTCGGAAGGCTTATCAGCACCCCCGCAATAGCGAATGCAATAATAAGATAAAGAAGCAGTTCTGATGGAAGCCAGCCACTTAAAGTCCCGCCCTGAGAAAGCATAGAGAGTCCAAGAACGACAACCAGGATTGCACCTACTCTCATTACCTGATCCGTAAATTTCTTGCCGAGCATGGATACAACCGATCCAAGGCCAAGCATAAGAGGCACAGTTCCCAAGCTGAACAGGAACATCGACATCGCCCCTGCCAGCGGATTTCCGGTTGCCAGCGCAACGATCCACATAGATTGCAATGGTCCGCAGGGCATAAGGCCATTCAGCAGACCGACCGCAAACGGTGCTTTTGCATCGCTTTTCTTTTTCCCAAGAACTTTTGCAATCGCCTTTGGTGTATGTATCGTAAATTTTCTTAGCCATGGGAAAATCCCCAGCATATTAATCCCCATGACTACCATGAACAAACCGGCTATGATCTTAAGCAGCCCCTGAAGTATAGATGAAATACCGACATCTGATCCACCGCCTATAATCATTCCGATCAACCCAAATACAAATCCAATCACTGTGTAGGAACATACCCTGCCAAGGTTATAGGAAAGCGTCGGCACGAATGCCTGTAGTTTGCCTGCATTGTCGCTTAAATCTTCCTTCTTTGGCAGGCTCTGCGAAAGGCCAATACCCCCACACATGGCAATGCAGTGAACGGATGTGATCAGACCAACCACAAACAGCATTCCATAACCCATGCTGGTATCTGCAAGACTTTTCGGTGCCAAACGGTTCAGGATACCAAGAGACTGCAGCATATAATACAGTGCTAAAATAATCACCAGGATGCTGACAGAACGCACAGGATCAAAGGAAGTAGATCTCTTAGGGGAAAGCACTTCATATTCCAGATCCTCAATCACTTTAATGATATTTTTCTTCGATATCCGGCTCTCATCGTACAGGATATCAGCAGTTCCTTTAGAAAAACTTACTGAAGCCTCCATTACTCCCTCTGCAGCATTCAGTCCATTTTCGATTTTTACCTGACAGTTGATACAGGTCATACCGCCTACATTCAAATGGATTCTCTTACTCATAGCGCATACCTTCCTTTGCATTTACGCGCTTACTATAACTCTCAGATATGTGGATATTATGTGGTTTGAAAATTATGGAAATTTTTTCGTTCAGGAGTTTCCTTCGTTTCAGATAGAACAAACCTGGCTGACACTTTCATGTCCGTACAGGTCTGAATGAACTGCATGATCTGCTGCAGACACCCGATATTAAAGTCATCACTCGGAGATCACCTTCAGGATCTCTCTTTACGACAGTGTTATTGTCGGTCTCGCCAAGGATCAGATAGGAGGCAGCATTCCTTCAATAGATGATGTATGTGCCGCATAGGTTTTGACGAGAATTTGGCAATAATAACAAAGAGGATAGTGAATATCCTCTATTTGAAAATTCAAAAAGTTGAGATACCGCCAGATATCCTCAGAATACCAGCTTGCCCCGATTGAGGATAAAAAACATCCGCAGATCTTTAAACCTGCAGATCTGGGGATATTGCCAGCTGTCTCATTTTACGAAGAACCTTCGTATGAGGATATTTGATATCCTCAAAACGACCGATTTTTGTAATAGCGGAGATTCGGATCAAGCTGTTTGCAACTGCCACTGTCTGGC
>JAFUBX010000119.1 GCA_017459985.1 Parasporobacterium sp. | reverse complement strand
TGCCTGCAGGGGACGTTGACACGGGACGGCATTACGCCTCCCACGGAAGGCCCTGTTTCCCGAAGTGCCCGTAGGAACTGACCTTGTTGTAATCGACATGGAGAAGATCCAGAGCCTTTATAATCCCGCGAGGTGTCAAATCATAGTTCTCACGGACATAGCGGTTTATGAATTCCGGATTCTGGTACTCCGTACCGAAACAGTCGATGTACACAGCAACCGGCTGCAAGATGCCGATGGCATAGGCCAGCTGCACTTCGCACTTATCGGCATACCCGGAAAGCACAATGTCGCGGGCGATTTTTCTCGCCATGTAGGCAGCCGAACGGTCTACCTTGGACGGGTCTTTCCCGGACAGTGCACCACCGCCGATATGCCCGATACCGCCATAAGTGTCACAGGCCAACTTCCTGCCGGTAACGCCGCAGTCCGCATAAGGGCCACCGATCACAAATCTGCCGGTCGGATTAACCAGCTTTTCAAAGTCGGTGTTCAAAACATACTCAGATGCGGCCAGCACCATGATCGACTCGATGATATGCCGGAAATCCTGCACCTCCACATCTGGGCTATGCTGCACGCTGCAGAGGAAGGTTGTGATCCTGCCGGTATCGTAATCAAAGGATACCTGGGCCTTCGCGTCCGCCCGGAACATCCAGCTGGGGTGATTTTTCAGGATCTGCAGGAAGCGGGTCGCCACCATAAACGGGATCGGCATCAGTTCCGGCGTCTCATTTGTCGCATAGCCGTACATGATTCCCTGATCACCGGCACCGCCCTTGTCCACGCCAAGCGCGATATCGGCTGACTGCTCTTTTACGAGAATGCCGATATCCGGGCCTGCATAAAGAATGGGATTGCCGCTGCCCACCCTCTCCCAGCCAATCTTTGTAAAGACACTGTCCACGATGGCACGGTAGTCCGGCTTATGGGTACTGGTCAGCTCCCCTGCAATGATCACATGGTTATCTTTGATCAGGCACTCTATCGCCACTCTCGACTTCGGATCGTGCTTCAGGCAGTCCGTCACAATCGCATCCGCGATCTGGTCGCAGATCTTGTCGGGATGCCCGTCCGATATCTGTTCACAGGTAAGTACTCTCATAATCGTTCCTTTCATGACAAAAGCCCCGTCGGGATTTCTCCTTCCGAGGCTTTGCTTCATCCTATCTTGCTGATTATAACTATATCAGAAATGCAGAGTGGCATTTTGTGACAAACCGTGGCATTTTTTAAATTCCGGCCTCAATCATGATCGGATTTTCCGGAACCTTCAGCTGCGAGATCGCCGCGTCATGCCACCGGATCACAGTCCTTCGGTCGGCCAGCAGTTCCTCCCCGATCCGCTCCCAGCAGTAATTGTGGATATAGCGGTACCGAAGCACCATCAGGTAATCCGGATTGGAGACCTGGTTTAAGACAGTGTGGATCTGGGCCTTCAGGTCAACATACAGATCGATCTCCGCCGTGATCTTCTCTTCCAGTTCCCACATCTTTTCCAACGTCCGCATGAAGGGGGCATCCCCGGACTTGCTGGTCTGTACAACATCTTCCTTCCACTGCGGGGAAGAAACGCTGGTCGCCATCTGCATTAGCTCCTCCTTCTCCCGGATGTGGCTATTGATCCTTTTATCCAGACGATACGCCTGCTGTAAATATTCTTTCGTTGTCATCAGAATTCCTCCTGCAATCTTCCAAGAAGTACGCCACCTTCGATCCCGCCAAGCTCGTAGCACCACTGCGACCGGAAGAACCGCTCGGTCTCTGCTTTCAGTGATAAAGCGTCCCGGTTCCTCGGGTTTTTCTTAAGCCGCAATGCGGCCTGCCGCCAATCCTTCGCAGCCTGCTTGATGATCTCGTGTGCCAGCTTCTCGTAATTCTCT
>JAFUBX010000118.1 GCA_017459985.1 Parasporobacterium sp. | reverse complement strand
TTTATAGGTCATGGCTTTCACTGTGCCATACAGATACCCGCAGTCCATCCCTTTTGGAAAGATACCCGCGCTATACTTCCTGCCGGTATTGGCGGCACCATTGACATCAGCGTTCATCACCTTCCCGTCATCCTGCAGGTACAGTCCGCGCCCTATCCTCCTGCCGGAGAAGGTTATGCCTTCTGTGTCCCCTTTCCCGTATGTCGGGATCACGTCCCGGCTCCCGAAGCAGGCCTTTGAGGTATAGCTCTCTTCCTGCAGGATCACCCTGATCCCATAACGCACGCATACTGTCTGAAGGACTCTGCGGAATCTGGCGAACGGAACCTGCACAAAAGACTGGTTGTTTCTCCGGCCTATGTCGATCCCCTGCTTCTGGCCGCTGTTATACCCGATGATGAGATAGGAAAGGTCCCTCTTCTTCATAAGGCGGCAGATATAATGGGCATACTTGTAGAAAGTATCACGCAGGAATGCGTCACGCTTCCTGCTGATCCGCTGCATCTGTCTGGTAACAGGAGGATGGTACGTCTCAGGGTCATGCCCCTTCATCTGCTCGGACCTCAGGAAGGCCATCCGCTTGTTGAACCACTGGTTTTCGGCCTTGATCGCTCCGCCCTTGATCACAATGGGCTTGTTCCCCTTGTTGTCTGCGATGGCTGCGAAGTTGTTAAGGCCCGGGTCCAGCATCATCACACCGGCCGGTGTCCCGTCGGCTGCGATGATGTCCCTTTCATCGGGGAGGAGTTCTTCTTCCCTGCGGCCGTCATCCGTGACGATCTGGACCTGATAGATCCCGAAGTAAGGCACAACGCGTACCTCGATCAGTTTGTCCCCTGCCGTATGCGGAAGGCCTGCGATACAGATACTGTGGCGGATGCGCTTCTGCTTCCGCGTCTGTTTCTGTCCGGCCGCGCTGTCACTGTCTTCCGTATAGTACGGAAAGAAGAGCCTGCCGTGCTTTATACTGCAGGCCATATTGCTCAGTACGGCAGTACTCCTGCCGCCTGACTTCCTGTAACCGGGGATCTTCGGCTTCCCCGTATGCCCCGATGAGGGTGAGGATGTCTTCAGGCTCTCAAAATATCCCTTCCAGGCCTGACAGCATGCTTTTATGGCGTTCTGGATGACATGCGCGTGGAAGGACCGGTAGTCGGGGTTGTCCGTGAACCTGAAGACAGCATCAAGCAGTCCGTAGGAAGCGAACCATTTCTCCGCCGTAGGCACAGAAAACTGGAGGTGTTTCACTTTTGCGATCCTGGCTGCGCGCTCCTCGTCCGAAAAGCCTTCTGTCTCCCGGATCTTTCTGACCTTCCGTTCGTATTTATCACGGAGGCTGTCATTGATCCCGGAAACGGAACCGGTTACAGTACCGATGACAAAGTCCTCATTTTCTGTACGCTTACAGATGTCCTTCTTAAGGCCGGTCATGAGATTGCGGATATAGAAGTTGGCGGCATTGTACATGTTGTTGGCACAAAGAGACGCCCTGTCAGCGTATGGGAACAGGGTATCGTCTTTATGGATGTCAATGCATTCGACGTGGTACATTCGCGCGCGATCCTTTCCGGGGACTGTGCCAAATTGTAGTTATATATAAGTTTACCACGTCAAACATATATTCGCAAACATATGTTTGCTTTTCTTCCCAATTATTCGCAAGAACAGGGAAAACTACGTTAACAGACCGCATTCATCTCGCCGCCTGCAGAGGCGGGAGTCTTCTGCGGAAACAGGACAAAAAGGGGGCCCTGGCCTAATACACTCATATAGCGTACTTTCCAAGGATTACCTTACTATACACTATCCGGGAGGATTTCTCAAGAAAGTCATCCCCGCAGCCGGGTGACCAGAAGGACGCCCAGATAGAGCACGGGCTGATGCAGCAGGTAGATCAGGAGGGAGTGCCTGCCCATAAAAGAGAAGAACGGGATCTCAAAGCGGAAGACGGCTTTGTCGAAACACCCCTCCCGCAGCATGAGGCGGCCGGTCATATCCCCGCAGAGATACAAGAAAAACCACGGGATCATGGAAAAATAGTCCGTGGAGAAAAAGCCGGGCGGCGGAAAGCCCAGCCACGCGGTGAAATAATTCCGGTACAGGGTATCCGGAAGCGCCTGCAGGAGAGGCCCCCCCGGGC
>JAFUBX010000117.1 GCA_017459985.1 Parasporobacterium sp. | reverse complement strand
CTTTCAGGAAGGAATCTATATGCCCGGATGGCTGGCTCTCCAGAGTTTTTCCGCTCTTTCACCCCATTCCTCCGCATAATGGCTGCATTTGGTGCAAAGGTGGTCACAGCTTTCCGGCTCCATCATATCCGTGCTCTTCGCTCCTGTCCGGATCACCATTTCCTTTAGCTTCTCCGGGTTTTCCAGCATGGGGCAGGGCTGAAGGAGGTTTTCATTGAAAGGTTGTCCTTCCTGGTAAGCTTTAAACAGCGGCTGCTGCAGGCATTCCAGCAGAGGCTTATCATGGATGTTTGCGCCGGAATAATGGATGAAGACGCAGGGCTCCACATCCCCGTTTGGATTGATATGGCAGTAATACTTGCCTCCGGCTATGCATCCGCTGACGAATTCCCCGTCATTCTGGAAATCCATGCAGAAGATAGGCTTCCCGCCTTCAAATCCCCTGATTTCACGGATCCTGTGGTACATGTATTCCCGCTGCTCTACAGTAGGTACCAGCTCCATGCCCGTATCCATCCCGATGGGCATAAAATGGAAATACCAGCTGAAAGAAACTCCTTTGTCAATCAGGAAATCCAGGAACTCATCCGATGTGACCGCTTCGCAGTTTGCTCTTGTGTAACAGATCGAGGTACCGTAGACCAGCCCGTTTTCCCTGAGCAGGTCCATAGCCGCCATCACTTTATCGAACGTGCCGTCCCCGCGCCTTAAATCCGTAGCATCCCTGTTTCCTTCAATGCTCATGGAGAGTACAATGTTTCTGCACCTCTTCATGTCATCACAAAAATCCTGGTCTACAAGCGTTCCATTCGTAAAGAGCATAAAACCGCAGTCGCTGTGCTTCTCCGCCAGCCTGACGATATCCTTTTTCCGCACCATCGGCTCCCCGCCGGTCATGATATAGGCGTGGATCCCTAGTTCCTTTCCTTCTGTGACAAGGCGGTCCATCTCCTCAAAGGACAGGTTCAGCGTCCGGGAATACTCTGATGCCCAGCATCCCGTGCAGTGGAGGTTGCACGCGCTTGTCGGATCAAAGAGGATGATCCACGGGATCCCGCATCCATATTTTTCTGCATTTTTTCGGGTCTGCCGGAAGCCGGTAAAGCCTCCTTCAAAACCAAAGGCCATGACAAGTCCTTTCAGATATTGCAGATCCGCGCGTTCCAGCAGTCTGTCAAAATACTGTGCCCATTTCCCGTCACTGCCAAAAGCATCCCTGAGGCTTTCATAGGCAGAAGGCGGCCAGCCATCCCCCAACACCTTTTCGATCGCGTTGATTACCTCGACATACCCCTCGTTCCTTTTTCCCTGTGCCCTCTTCATGACACCATTAAGGGCCAGTTCAAACCCTTTCCTCTCCGCCGCATGCGCGATTTTTCCTGCCATAGCAATCTCCTTTCCCCATATCTTTCCTGTGAGCCTGCAGATCCGGCTTTTTCCCCTCATTTTCCACGTCCCATGCTCCTGCGCATCCAAAAGACCGCTGGAAAAGTCCGCTCCTACCTGATCAACCCCCACTCCGCGAACTTTTCGAATCCGCCGATTTCTTTTATATACCTGCGTGCTGTATCCACAATGCCCTCATACGGGATCCCTGCAATCATGCTGTCCCCGATCGCGCACGTATATTCCACCGTCTGCCCTTGCGCCTGAGCCTGCAGCCATGCGTAAATATTAACACTGACGTCTGCTTTGGACAGATCCTTGCCGTGCAGCCCTCCGCCCGTGACCGAATCCCCCATGTCACTGCCCAGCTTCCGGTTGACGGCACCAGAATCCACACCTGTACCGCCGATCCATTCTCCAAGGGGGTTCACTTCAGCGTCAGGATACATATTTCTGATCCGGTCGCTGTCCGCATTGCTCTGGCACAGGATCAGTCGTTTCCCGGAAAGAATATATTTTCCATCGCTTTCATACTGCTGATAAAGCTCCTGTGCAATATTGGTCAGCCGTTTCTGTTCTTCTGTGACGGGCATCCCCCTGAAGATCCCATTATCTCCGCAGCGGAGGCCATGTTCCTGGTTTCTGGCAAGGTGCTCATCCTGCGGGACTTCCTTATAATCCGTACGGACATGCCCGGCAATCCTCTCCACAACTGACTGCACATCCCCCTCACCCAGATGAACAGATGTCTCAGCAATAATGCTGCATTCACTATGGCCGATCAGAACTTCCACGGCAATCCTTGGATTTTCTTCCTTCTGATAAGCCAGATCCACGAGGGCCCCCGCAATGCGGTCAGCCACTTTATCCGGGTGGGCAGGATTTACTTTTTCAAACATATCATCCCCTCCTCTTCCTGATTTTTCCAGCCACAACAACTGCCGCTGCGCCTGCCACGGCTGCCTTGGCTATTTTTTTCTTATCGTCTGGCATTTGACGAATCTCTTCCGCCTTCGATCCCACTGAATGCAGGGCACCGGATACAGCTTTCCTGACCGTGCTACCGTCAGATTCTCCCGTATTTATGATCACCCCATACTCCTGGAGCAGTTTTTCGATCTCCGTACCACTGATTTTCTTTAAAGCCTGCCTGGCCGCCAGCATTACGACCGGATTAGTTTCACCCGTGTCCAATCCGTCATAAAGCGGTTTCCCGTCCCGCAGGGCAATTGTTGCGTGCAGCAAGTCACGTATGTCGTATGTGCTACCCCACACCTCAGGCACCGCACGGTCTATATCCAGAAGGGTATATACCGCTTCCATCCCGGTCCGGATGGAGTATTCCGTCGTGAATATGGTATCCCTTTTCGTTTCAGCAAACTGGCCCAGGAAAGCAAAATTTACAGCTCCTTCCGGGACGACATCCGGTCGGTCCCCGGCCTGCCTGGGCATGAAGAATGCTGTGATATAGGGCATCATGACCGGGACTGTGTTGCAGCTGTATTCCGCCATTTCGTCAATCTGTTCTTCCGGCACCCCGAGATGGTAAAGCCATTCGGCACAGATCTCCTTCCCGCTACACTCACGCATTGGTTTCTTCACGTAATCGCCAGGTTTATCTGTGAACAGGCCATATACCCAGACCAGGCACTGGTCCTTCGGCTGTTCCTTAAACTGCGGCTGGCGATTGACCGTCCAGGACAGGAGCCAGGATGAGTCCCTGCAGGTGACAATCCCACCGGTAACCACGCCGCCTGAGAACGGATCCCTGTGGCAGATATTTTTGATATACGGGATAACCTTATGATCCATGATGGTCACGGTGGCACTCATCCAGTTGGTCTGCTCGGGATTGGAGCAGAATTTATCCGGATTCCCGAAGCAGTCATCCTGTGCGGCGATCTTCCTCCACATGTCCCATCCGCCGCCAGGCTGGATTTCCCTATTGAAACCGGCGCATTCTTCCTGGCTTCCGATGGTGGAGTTTTCCACACAGCCGCCGTTGGTGATGAATACCAGGTCGTCTTCCGTCAGCATGATTGTATCTGCTTTTCCGTCCTTCTGAATTTCAATGGTTCGGGCGGCCTTTTTGGTATCTGTGATAGTGAACCGTACATTGACCACCTTTACCCCATAATGGAACAGCACACCATGTCCTTCAAGATACCTGGTCATCGGAAGGATCATGGATTCATACTGGTTATACTTCGTAAAGCGCAAAGCTGTGAAATCCGGCAGGCCGCTGATATGATGTACAAACCGTTGCATATACAGTTTCATTTCCAGCGCGGAGTGCCAGTTCTCAAAAGCAAACATCGTACGCCAGTACAGCCAGAAATTGGAACCAAGCACTTCGTCATCAAAAACGTCCGTAATCCGCTTATTGTACAGCTGTTCATCCGGGGTCAGGTAAAGCTTCATCAGCTGCCTGGACGCCTTATCAGAAAGGCCGAATTTCTTATCCGTATGGGCATCTTCACCCCGGTTTTCTGTTGCCCTGCACAAGGAAAAGTTCGGATCCTTCTTGTTCAGCCAATAATACTCATCCAGGACGGAAACCCCTTCCGTTTCTATAGAGGGAATTGACCGGAACAGATCCCACATGCATTCGAAATGGTTATCCATTTCCCTGCCGCCCCGCATCACATAACCTACTTTGTCGTACCGCATGCCATCACATGCCCCACCTGCCACTTCCTCTTTCTCCAGTATGTGGATCCTCTCACCATCCATCTGCCCGTCACGCACCAGGTAACAGGCCGCGGAAAGGGCTGCCAGCCCGGATCCAATGATATAGGCTGATTTGTGTTCAATCCCTTCCGGTTTAAGAGGCCTTGCAAACGCTTCATAATTCCCGCTTCCGTAATACATAATTACCCCTTTCTTTTTTTATGAGCTTCAAGTCAAAGGTTCAAAGTGTCCTGTCTGTTGGTACAGCTTGCCGCCTGTTCTCTCTCCCAGCAGCCTCCTGCCTGTCACTCCTCATAGTAATCCGCGTCGATCACTCTATCACTGACCTGGTGGCTG
>JAFUBX010000116.1 GCA_017459985.1 Parasporobacterium sp. | reverse complement strand
CGCAAAAGGAAAACCGGCGGAAATCCGTCTGCCGGCAGGCCTCACAAAGCGTGAGCAGAAGCAGGTAAAGGAGATCATCGAGCGGGCGAGGAAGGACGATGGGGTGCCGCGTACGGCCCAGCAGTCGATTCCTTTCCAGCGGATGTTCCCGGACGGTATCTGCCGGGTTTCGGATAACTATTACACCAAGACGATCCATTATCAGGACATCAACTACCAGCTGGCGCAGGACGAGGATAAGACGGCCATTTTTGAGGAATGGTGCAGTTTCCTCAACTTCTTTGACAGCTCCATTCACTTTGAACTGTCCTTCCTGAATATGGCGACCGATGCCGAAAGCTTTGAACAGAGCATCCGGATTCCTTTCCAGAAGGACGCATTCAATTCCGTCCGGAGCGAATACAGCCAGATGCTGAAGACCCAGCTGGAGCAGGGAAACAACGGCCTGACCAAGACTAAGTACCTGACCTTCGGCATTGAGGCGGACAGCATGCGGCAGGCAAAGCCCCGGCTTATCCATGTGCAGAATGACCTTCTCAACAACTTCCGCAGGCTCGGTGTCCGGGCCAGGGCACTGAACGGCAAGGAACGCCTGCAGCTTATGCATGACATGTTCCACCTGGACGAAAGCGACCGGTTTTATTTTGACTGGGCATGGCTTCCGAAGACCGGTCTTTCGGTGAAGGACTTCATCGCGCCGACGGCTTTTGCCTTTCCCGGCAGCCGGAGCTTTCAGATGGGCAGCATCTACGGTGCCATGAGCTACCTGGCCATTACGGCTTCGGATCTGTCGGATGAACTGCTGAAAGATTTCCTCGATATGGAGTCCACGCAGATCCTGACGATTCATCTTCAGGCAGTAGACCAGACGGAGGCGATCAAGCAGATCAAACACACGATCACGGAGCTGGACCGTTCCAAGATCGAAGAACAGAAAAAAGCCATCCGATCCGGCTATGACATGGATATCCTGCCGAGCGACCTGGTAACTTACGGGACGGACGCGAAGAACTTCCTGAAGGAACTGCAGAGCCAGAATGAGCGTATGTTCCGCATCACCTTCCTTGTGATGAATACCGGGAAGACGCCGCAGGAGCTGGAGACCAACTATTTCCAGGCATCCAGTATCGCCCAGAAGCACAGCTGTAACCTGCGCCGGCTGGATTTCCAGCAGGAGAACGCCCTGATGAGCAGTCTTCCGCTGGCCCAGAACCTGATCACCATCGAACGCCAGATGACCAGCAGCGCGACCGGCATCATGATCCCGTTTACGACCCAGGAGCTTTTCCAGAACGGAAAGGAAGCTCTGTACTATGGCCTGAATGCCATTTCCAACAACCTGATCATGGTGGACAGGAAGCTTCTGAAAAACCCGAACGGCCTGATCCTGGGAACGCCGGGTTCTGGCAAATCCTTCAGTGCCAAGCGTGAGATCACCAATGCCTTCCTGGTGACGGATGACGACATTATCATCTGCGATCCGGAAGCAGAGTATTCCCCGCTGGTGCACCGGTTTAACGGTCAGGTCATCAAGATCAGCCCTACCAGCACGCAGTATATCAATCCCATGGATATCAACGCGAACTATTCGGAGGAGGATAACCCGATCGCCCTGAAGGCGGACTTTATCCTTTCCCTGTGCGAGCTGATCGTCGGCGGCAAGGAAGGCCTGCAGCCGGTGGAAAAGACGGTCATTGACCGCTGTGTCCATCAGATCTATCAGGGCTATTTCAATGACCCGAAGCCGGAGAACATGCCGCTTCTGGAGGATCTCTACAACGCCCTTCTGGAACAGGAAGAGAAGGAAGCCCACCATGTAGCG
This sequence comes from Parasporobacterium sp., assembly GCA_017459985.1. Lineage (GTDB taxonomy): Bacteria > Bacillota > Clostridia > Lachnospirales > Lachnospiraceae > RGIG5612. The sequence goes on along the minus strand of JAFUBX010000116.1, from coordinate 254 downwards.
ACCGCGCTGGAGATCTATGTCAAAGGTTCCCTGAATCTGTTCAACCATCGGACAAACGTGGATGTGAGCAATCGTCTGGTCTGCTATGACATCAAGGAACTGGGCAAGCAGCTGAAGAAGATCGGAATGTTAATAGTGCAGGATCAGGTCTGGGGCCGTGTCACGGCCAACCGTGACGCAGGCAAGACCACCCGCTACTACATGGACGAATTCCATCTGCTGCTCCGTGAGGAACAGACAGCGGCCTATTCCGT
>JAFUBX010000115.1 GCA_017459985.1 Parasporobacterium sp. | reverse complement strand
TGCGTTCCGACATTTTCGTCTTCCGCTTCCGAAAGCTTTGCATGGGCGGCAAATCCGGCAGCGCCGGCTGCCTTCCCCGCCGCACCAAATGCTGCATCCTTTATGGTCACCCGGGCTTTACGCCCAAATCCCATGCCGGATCCCTGCACCATTCCGTTTCCGTCATCGAAAGACAGTCTGGATTTTCCCCGGATCTTCCTTTGTTCCTGGTTCAGCCGTTCCTTTTTCTGCTTTCCCAGAATCTCTTCCTTTGCATCCGAAAGATCCGCTGCCTCTTCCACGTTTTCCTTCAGGCGCGACTCCTTTTTCCTCTCACTGGCTGCGTAGTCATACACCTGTTTCTTTGTCCGCGAATGCCGGATCTCCACCGCAGAACGGGCGGCCTGTCTTGCCGTTCCCAACGGATGGCCCCGGATCCGCTGCATCCGCTTCGACTGCTGCGATACCAGATCCTCTGCAGACTCTTCTTCGGAAAGACCGGATTCCTCCGGTGCGGGTTCCTTATGAAGCAGCCTGCCGGATAACTCCTGATCCACGGCTTTCTCTGTCCCCACAGTTTTATGAAAGACACTGCTTTTCTGACGGAGCCGTTTCCGGTTTCCTTCCGGCGCTTCTCCTTCGATGTCTTTATCATCTGCTCCGATCAACCTTGCATCATCACTGCCTTCGGCCATCCTCCTTCCGTTACCGGAGATCCTGCCCGTATCCGATCCGCGTTCCTTCCGAAGGGTTGCTGCATATCGGGCATTTTTCAGGCGTGTACCGCTTGCTGCGCCGTCACTTCTAAGGTCCTCATTCCATGCGCCATCGGCTTCACTGCCTGCCATTTCCAAAGAAGAAGGAGCCTCCTTATACGAAGACTCCCTCTTAACAACCATTCTTCTTTTTCTCGTACCGTCGTATACTGCGCCAGATCCATCTGCAGTCTCCCGGGTTTCATCCGTCATCCGTACTTCCCCGGACAAGCCGTCGGCATCGCTCCTGCGATTAAAGCGGAGGTGCCTGTCATCATCCGATGCCGGAATGGAAGAGTTTCCTTCGGAATACTCCTCCATCGGTCGGTCCCCGATCCGCTGCCCCGTATCTGCGCCAGCCCTTACCTTCCTTGTCTTTCCGGTCCGGAGGTTTTCTTCCACCAGGCCGTCGCGGCTCATTTTCTGCACTGTTCTTGCTTTCGCCTTAAATTCCTTTCCGGCCATTCAAAATCCTCCCTTCCGGGATTACCGGATCAGATCTCACATCTGCGGTATTTATCCCATTTTTCCATGATTTCGCCGGCATCGCGGACACTCAGATATGTGACGCATCTGGCATTCTCCGGATCGACGCCTTCCTCGCTGACCATCCTCATTAAATGGTCTGCTTCCAGAATCATCTCCGCCATGAAGTTCAGGTCCATCAGCATTTCCAGAAACACTTCTTCCCCGCAGCCGTCCCAGTGCGGCATGGGCGGTTCCTTTTCCTTCTGTTCCCTGATCCTGCCGGATATTTCTTTGCTCTTTCCGATTAATTTCCTGCGCTTTTCGGCAATCTCCCTGCGGTATTTCTCAGTCTGATTCTCTAAATCCCGGATCTCCATGGACAGCATGTCCTCCGGATCCAGCTCAATCACACCAACCATTGGATGCATGCCGCCATCTTTGTTTCCGCCGAAGATCCCTTCCAGAACGGATCCGATCATCTCCGCGATCTGCTCGGCTTC
>JAFUBX010000114.1 GCA_017459985.1 Parasporobacterium sp. | reverse complement strand
GTACGACGAATTCATGAAAAGCCTCACTCTATTCGGTTGTCATTGTTCTCCCGTCAGACAGGTTCGTCTTCCGGGATATAATCATAGTCCCTGATCGGTGACCGCCGCAGTTTCTGCTTAGCGTCGACCGCCGTCTTTATCTACTCATCGGCGCTGTCCGCTTCCAACAGCCTGGCCGGGCACTGTATCATAATGCTATCGTCAAGATATGTGAAACTCGGGTATGAACATCTCGGGCAGTAGATCACCGAACTTGTCCGTATACTCCTCTGCAGCATCTTTCCGCAAGACGGGCATGAAATCGGTTTTCCCGGGGCATTCTCCCATGCATTGATTTTTCCGGTTCCTTTTACTGATCTCATCAATCATCCTCCAAATGATAAAAATTTCTATCACTCAAACGGATAAGGGAAACAAAACCGTTGATGAGCCTGCTGCAGACCGTTCCGAAGCACCAAAGCTGTGCTGCCCGCAGCATGTCGGATACAGATTGGCGGAATCTGCTTTGAAGATCCCGGCCGGCAGAGGGCAGTTACCACATGCTGCCATCCCGGCGCCATAAAGGCCCTCGGTTATCTGATTACAAACAATTTCATTCAAACCGCCGGTTCTTCCCGGCATTTTGTACCTGTTCTTTTTTTCAACTGATCCTCCCTGTTCCTACCGGCTTCCGAAATTATTTTTGGCATTGTCCTCATACATGGACAACTCCTCTGTTACATTTACAATACGTTCGGAGGCGGCATTTTCTCTGAAATGCAATATCTGCAATTTGCTCAACGGAACTGTCACCCGTTTCTTCGGAATGTAGGAGAAATCTTTTGATTTTCCCTGAAAAACCGCTTGACATCTTCCATATGTTGCACTATTATAAAAATGCAAGTTGCATTTCATGTGACCCATTATAATCACATGTTTCACATCTGTCAAGTGCAACATGATCAAGATGCAAAGGAGGTCATCCAATGACATTCGGAGAAAAGGTCCGCGCTGCAAGAAAGGAGCGGGGATTATCCCAGAAGGAACTCGCTGCAAGAACAGGCATCGCCGTCCGGACGATCATAAACTATGAGAGTGGTTCCCGTATGCCGAAAAGCAAGGACAGCTACGTGCGGCTTGCCGAGGTGCTGGACATCGATCTTTCCTCTCTTATGGATGAAAATGCGGAATTCACCATCCAGGCTTCCGAAAAGTACGGCAGCCGCGGCAGACGCCAGGCGGAAAAACTGGTAAAGGATGTCGAAGCGCTGTACGCCGGCGGCGAGCTGGAAGAACGTGACATGGATGCCATGATGCGGGCCCTCCAGGATGCTTACTGGCGGGCAAAGGAGATCAACCGCAAGTTCGTCCCGAAAAAGTACAGGGAAGAAGAGGAATGATCGATACGATATGGAGCCACCCTCCCGAAAGGAGTGGTGTTTTATGAAGAATCCGGCAGCTAATCTGATTCCCTCGAAGCTGATCAGCAGATACGGCACCCGTGATCCGTTCCGGATCTGCCGTGAAAAAGGCATCGAAGTCATGTTCCGGGATGATTTTACCGGCCAGAAAGGTGCATTCTCCCTCATGCTGAATGTTCCCTTCATCTTCATCAACAACAATCTTTCCGATGAGATGAAACGGATCGTCTGTGCCCACGAGCTTGGCCATGCCATGCTGCACAGGAAACTCTGCCGGC
>JAFUBX010000113.1 GCA_017459985.1 Parasporobacterium sp. | reverse complement strand
TGCCCGTACTGTGCCGGGCGAAAGGTGATGCAGGGAATAAATGACCTTGCAACGCTTTTCCCGGATGTAGCGGCGGAATGGGACTATGAAGCCAATGAGAAAGGCCCGGAGGAATACAAGCCGACCTGCCCGGACAAGGTGTCCTGGATATGCAAGGAAGGCCACCGTTGGGAAGCAACCATAGAAAAACGTACTGCGCGCAAACAGGGATGTCCTTACTGTTATGGCCGTGCCGCAATCCCGGGTGAGACAGACATCGCCACGATGAACCCGGAGGTGATGAGGTACTGGGACTATGAAAAGAATGCCGCCGAAGGTATTAAACCGGGAGATGTCAAGCCGCATTCGGATAAGAGGGTGTGGTGCATCTGCGACAAGGGGCATTCCTGGAGAGCGAAAGCAAGGAAGCTGGTATGCGGAAACCGGTGCCCCTACTGCAGGAACCAGAAGATCATTCCGGGCGAGAATGATTTCGCAACACTTGCACCAAAAGACCTTCTGGCTGAATGGCATCCTGACAGGAACAGCGGGTTAGCGCCGGAACGGATAGCGCCGCACTATGGGAAAAAGGTCTGGTGGCGATGTGCCAAAGGCCACGAGTGGAGGGCAACGCCCGACGGAAGGTTAAGAGCGGACCCGTTCACCGGATGCCCTTACTGCTCGGGTATGTATGCAGCAAAAGGCGAAACCGACCTGGAGACGAAAGCCCCGGAACTGATGGATGAATACAGTGGGAGAAACCGGAAAAGGCCGGATGAAATCCATTGGGCCACGCCGAAAAAAGTATGGTGGAAATGCCGCGATTGCGGTCATGAATGGATGTCCCGGGCCTATGCAAGGATACGATTGGGGCAGGGCTGTCCCGTATGCCGGGGGAAAAGGAGGTGAAGCCACGAAAGAGTAAAAACTCAAAGGTAACTGTCACACATGAATAAGGCGGAAATACACAGGAAGCCGATGCATCCGCAGAGGCTTCCTTTATTGTGCCGCAGAAAGGAAAGGGAATGGCAAATCTGTTAATTGTAGCGGAAAAACCCAGTGTAGCAAAGAGCATTGCAAACGCGCTGGGTGTAAAAGAAAACGGAAAACATGAAGGTTATATCGAAGGATTCACTGATTATTTCGGCGTTACGGTCTGGGTGACATGGTGCCTGGGGCACCTAGTTCAGATGAGTTATCCGGAAGCGTATGACCCAAAGTATACAAGGTGGCGGCTTGAGGACCTGCCGCTTCTTCCGGAGGAATTCAAGTATGAAGTGATCCCGGAAACGAAAAAACAGTTCCAGATCGTAGCGAAGCTGATGAATTCGGTCGGGGAATCGGAACAGGACAAAAAAGAAAAATCGACGTTATCACGGGATAATAAATTTTTGGTTCCGTTTTCCTATGTGGTCAATGCCTGTGATGCCGGGCGTGAGGGGGAGCTGATCTTCAACCGGGTATATGAGCTTTCTGGGAGCCGGATGCCGGTGAAGCGCCTCTGGATCTCTTCCATGGAGGATTCGGCGATCCGGGAGGGATTCCGGAACCTGAAAAGCGCGGAAGCATACCGGAACCTGGCGGAGGCGTCCGTATGCCGTGCCCAGGCAGACTGGCTGGTGGGCATGAATGCGTCCCGGGCATTTACCAAAGTATACGATTACCGGCTCTCCGTCGGCAGGGTGCAGACACCGACGCTGGCCATGCTGGTGGACCGGGAAAATGAGATCACAAATTTCCAAAAGCAGCAGTATTTCATGACACACCTGCTTGTAGAAAGCATGGGGAAGACGATTGATGCGGTATCGGAACATTTCACGGACCAGGAAGAGGCAAACCGCCTGGCCGGGATGTGCAGGGGACGGATGGCAACGGTTCCGTCCATTGAACGCCGGACCAAAACAGTTGCCCCGCCGAAGCTTTATGACCTGACAACCCTGCAGAGGGATGCCAACCGGCTGTTCGGGTATACGGCGGCAAAAACGTTGGAATGTGCCCAGAGTCTGTATGAGAACAAGCTGATCACCTATCCGAGGACGGACAGCAATTACCTGACGGATGACATGGAACAGACGGCGCAGGCTGTGCTTGCTGCCTGCAGGAAGGATTATCCGTTCCTTGCAGGACAGTCCGGAGGTGATTTTACAGCAGATACATGCAGGCTTTTAAACAGCAAAAAGGTCAGCGACCACCATGCGATTATCCCGACCGTGGAGATCCGGAATACAGACCTTTCGGAACTGAAGAAGGAGGAGTGGAACATCCTGGTCCTGGCGGCAGCCCGGCTCCTGTGTGCTTCTGGAAAGCCCCACGTCTATGAAGCGGTGAAGGCGACTTTCCTGTGCTGCGGGTATTCCTTTACTGCCTCCGGGAAAACGGTGAAGGATGACGGCTGGAAGGCAATCTGGGAGGCCATGAAAAAGCAGTGCCTGGCAGATGAAGGGGATACGGACAGAAAAACTTCGGCTGGTGCAGGATCCGATACCAGTGATGAAAATGCCGGGGATCAGGATCTTTCCTCTCTCTATCAGGGAGCGCAGTTCCCGTCAGCGGATACAAAAGTATCCGAGCACTGGACCCAGCCGCCGAAGAGGTACACGGAGGACACTCTTCTTTCGGCGATGGAGCGTGCCGGCAGTTCGGATATGGAGGCGGATGTAGAGCGCAAGGGCCTTGGTACACCGGCGACAAGGGCGAGCATCATCGACAAGCTGATTCAGTCGGGCTATGCGGTCCGCAAAAAGAAGCAGGTCATCGCAACAGATGCCGGAAGACAGCTCATATCCGTAATGCCGGAATACCTGAAGTCCGCAAAGATGACAGCGGACTGGGAGAACCAGCTTCTCATGATTGAGCGGGGACAGTATGACAGCCGGTCTTTTATGGACGGGATCACCGGGATGCTGCAGAGAATGCTGGAGGAATGCCGGCAGATCGACGGCGATGAGAGGAACCGTTTCGGAACTCATAAAGAACGGGAAAATATTGGGATCTGTCCGGTCTGCGGCGCTCCGGTTTATGAAGGGAAGCAGAACTTCTACTGTTCGAACCGTGATTGCAGGTTTGTCCTCTGGAAGGAGAACCGATATCTGGAAAGGATGCAGAAAAAGCTTGATGCCGGGATGGCAAAGGATCTGCTTGCGAAAGGAAGAACCAGAGTAAAAGACCTGTATTCGGCAAAGAAGGACAAGCTGTTTACTGCAGATCTTCTGATG
>JAFUBX010000112.1 GCA_017459985.1 Parasporobacterium sp. | reverse complement strand
TGTCCATATAGGCTTCCTGCCAGTCAGGGATCCTGCTTCGGAACAGTTTCCAGTCTTTCTCATTTACGCCGGGTATGCCTCTCATACGTAGGTTCCTCCATCTTAATAACGTGTCTGATCAGTCAAAAGGCAGTTCTTCCATATCATCCACCGGTAACGTATCTGCCCGATCCTTCATCTGATCCATATACAGCCGGACTTTTTCTTCAAAAGGGAGCTCGGAATCAATGCCCACATCCTCCCATCTCACTCCGTATGGTGCGCCGCCGGATGTATACCCGGCAATATAGGCAAATTCGCCATCCATATCAGGATATGGATCGATATAGACCGACTCGTTTTTTACCTGTTTCTTCCGCCGCCTCTTACTGATTGTCTTCATATTTTCTTCTGCTGACCAGAAAGCCTCCCTCGTCCGTCACTGTCTCGTATCTTTGGGCAATCGGATTACTGCTCCCGACGACCATGTAATCACATACATCACTGTTCCCGCAGGTGCCGCATCGGATCAGCTGTCCATGTATCTCACCAATCCCGAAGAAATCACTGTTGCACAGCAGAGGAAGCACATGCAGAAGATCATGCTTTTTGGCAAATTCCGCGTTCGGACACTGCGTGAAGCTGTATCTTGCAGCATGATGTTTCCTGTCATAGGGAGCATCGACATTGATGAACCCGTCAGGATATTTCACCGCATCCTTCCGGTCTTTATTGCCGGATTTTCGGAAAACCTTATCGATAAGCCACATGTCAAAAGGCCGGTTTAGATCGAAGATCTTTCCAAGCTTTGTAAAGGGCCCCATAAACAGCTCGCTTACGAAATTCTGCAGTTCAGAAACCGGCGGCTGATCCGGCAGGGCAGGATACAGGGCAAATATCAGCAGCCCTCCGTAATAGCCCGGGCATGACCGTTTTTACTCCCGCCGTAATCCGGCAGATCACTCAGATAGTTCTGATAATTCTTCTTCGTCTGATGCCAGATCTTCTTTGCCTGAGGCACTCCGTACCGCTCCGCCAGCCATTTTTTCACTGGTTCACCATAGGGGAGCTGTTTGATCGTCATATGATTTGATGCCATCTGTTATCACTCCAGATTCTTATAAAACTCCACAGCTTTCCTGATCTCATCCGCCGTTGGGTGTCCTTTGGCGATGCCGCCCACCAGCTTGAACGGTCCAAAGGTGTCATATCCCTGACATCGGTATTCTCCGAGCTCAGAACAATTCTTTTTCTTGGTGACAGCGCGGATTCCTTTCAGGAAATCGCCTTTCGGCGCTCCGTGTGTATAGATGAAGAAGACCGGCTTCTCATCCGGAAGATTATCCTCCGCAAACGCAATGATCTGCTTCGCAAAACCGCTGTAGTAAATGCCGGAGGCGAAGCCGATCCTGTCATATATGGAGAGATCCGCAGTCTTATCTGCCGTCACATCGATGAGATCGACATCAGCCGCTGCCGCGATGGCATCAAGAAGTTTCTTTGTATTGCCGTGGTGTTTGGAATAATAAACGATTGCTGTTTTCATGATCTTGACTCCTAATTCTTTAAGATCCGCAGTGTTTTCTCATCCGGTTTTCCGCCGAAGAACTTATCAAGTACCGCCTGAAATGTCCCGCAGTCCGGATCCGCTGCCATAAATAGTGTCATGCACGACCGGAGCTTCAGATCATCCGGATAGCCCATGACATACTCCGCGTCATTCGTTTCCAGAGAAAGCAGGGCATCACACAGCTCCAGCAAATGGGTGCGGAGCGTATCGTTCTTCAGGTATTCCCTCGCTTCCTCCAGATCTTTGATGGCGTATTCTCTGGATGTGGATGTCATGCCAAGGCCGATAATCTGGGGTATCTCCCACCAGGACCAGTGGGAGGATTTATAACCATTCTGAAGTTCCCGCAAAGCGGATGCATGTGTCCGCTCCTGTGCTTTTATATATCTTGTAAGATCGTACATAATGCCTCCGATCTATTCCTCCAGCGCCTTCCGCGCCATCTCTTTATACTCCATCACCGCATCCTCCGGCCCTTCGATCCGTATCTTGCCTCCCCACTGGAATACCCAGCTGTAGAAGGTGGGAGTCGTGCAGACCTTCACTTTCGTGCGGAAGTGTTGCGGATCAGCTTTTTTGACAGTGATCTCCATACCGAACTTATCCAGAACGCCCTTCATGACTTCGTTGTCGCAGAGGAGTGTCACTTCCTCCGGCTCTTCATTGTCATACATGCGGAAAACTTCCCGGGTATAGTGGGCCACATCGAAATCCTCCGGTACCGGCTGTGCATCATCTCGCAGGATGTCCGGTGTTTTTAGGATCCGGTCCACACGGTAAGTCCGCGTTTCTTCCTGTTCATGGTTCCAGCCGACCAGATAGTAATAGTCGCCGTTCCAGATTAGAGTGTATGGGCTGACGATATAAGGCCTTCCATCGTTCCGCAGGATCTGCTTCTTCCTGCCTGTCGCCAGATCACCAGATGGAAGAGCAAGCAAAGCACTACAGCTTTTATTGGAAAAGTTGTCATTATTCAACACCTCCAGCTATGCGATCCGGTTATTATTTCCAGTGATTCTGAATGAAATCGACCGCCTGTTCCGACAGATCCGCCCGTTCTGCGGCGCACTCCTGAGGAGATTGCCGCTCAGACCGGAACATTAGCTTTAAAAGCCATGTGTTTCTGCGCATGGGGATTGCAAAATGACTGACGTTTGATCAGCTTTGTTGCCGCCAGCCAGCCTGAAGGCTTTCACGGGATCACCGTTCCGCGTCGTTTTCCATCAGATACCAGAAATCGCAGTCGGGAAAGCCCTCCGCTTCCGTATGCTCCCGGATCAGGCGCATCCCGTATCGCTCCGCCACTTTGAAATCCGAACCGCAGAACAACGGCATCAGGTGTTCATACCCGTGCTTCTTTGCAAAAGCCGCAACTGGGCAGTTCATCAGCGGCATACTGATTCCGTTTTTGTGCCTCTCCGGATTGACCGCAAATTTCCAGGTGTTTTTCCAGCGTCCGCTGTCCACCCGTTTATTTGCGAAGGAGGCATATCGCTGCAGGACCGCATAGGCAAGTCTTTGCAGCCGGGTCCCGCTGAAGCGGAACCGGAGGGGAGTTCCTTTGCGGATATCTCCGCCGCCAAGCAGCATACGCCAGAGGATCTCCTGCAGGACATCCGGTTCGACGTTCCTGTCCATCGCCTCATAAAAAGCAAACACAGACAAGCCGCCGTAATACTGAGAGCGAAGAAAATTCATTCCGCCCGGAGCAGGCGCCTCCCGGATAAAAGAGTTGTACAGCGTCTGCGTCCGCGTCAGGATCCTTTTTCTCTCAGAAGCGGAATGTGTTTTTTCCAAAGCTTGCCGGATCGCGAGCCTCGTTCCCTTCGGCAGCTTCATGGCTCCAGGCTGCGGAGCTCCTGCGCCATCCGTTCCGGATAAAACAGCGCCATATCTCCGTGATCCATTCCCTCGAAGCTTTTAAAAACCGTATCCGAGACAAACTTCTGCATGTATTTCAGATCCCAGTCTCTGGCTTTGCGTTCTTTTTCCGCATACCAGTAATGAATCTCGCCGGGAAAACGCATGGTTTTCTTCGGCATTTGATAGTTGTTGCAAGAATCAAAGGTGTTCCACAGCGTCTTATACGTGCAGTGGCGGAACATGTTGGCCACATATTTCAGATCCTCCTCGCTGTACTGGGTGGAGCTGAAGGCCTTCACGATCACTTTTTCCCCGCCCAGCTTTCCCAGCGCCATCATGCCGAAATCGCGCAGCGCGATAAACCGGGTCAGGAGCCACGGCAGCTGATAGGGCGTGATCCCTCCGTCCATGACGTAGTGCCGCGCTTTCAGCTTTCCATCAACCGCCATTCTCAGAACGATGCTGCCGCCCATGGAGCAGCCGTAGATCGCCTTTACTTCACGGATCCCTTTTTCCAGAAGGTCATCCGCCAACTCTGACGCGATCCGCTCCACCGTGCTGAACTCGGAGCCATTCTCCAGGTCATATCCCGGGAGCGCGGGGATCAGCAGGTGATAGTCCTTTTCCAAAAGCGGAATGACGTTTTCAAAGTAGTCCCAGGTCACCAGTGACGGATGGATCAACAGGATGCATTCCGGGTTTCCTTTTCCATACTCATAGATCCTCATGCCGTTCATCTCCTTTTTACCTCTCAAGCAATAAAGCCCGCATCCCGCCCGCGCATGAAGTCCTTCTGCAGGCGGTCAAAGAGGTCGCTGTCATAAACGTCCCGGATCTCCTCCTTCTGCGGGAAGGGCCGATCCTCATAGCCCGTTCCGTCATAGATGCGGATCTGTTCAGAGACTGCGAAAGCTTCCCGCCGGGGAGAGCGCCGGTTTTCATAAAGGCGATCCAGTCGTTCTGCAGGACCTCCGACTGACGCAGGTTCCGCTCCATGGCCGCCATCGGGATATCGGGGATTTCCCGGACGGTGCCGAAAAGCAGCGGCAGCTCCGCACAGTGATACGCACCTCGCATGCCATTCCAGATGCCCGGGACATAGTTCATGCGATAGCCGTAAGCGTCGGTTTTCTTCGCGAATCGCTCCAGCGCTTTCAGGACGGAAGCGTGGAACATGGGGATCTCGATGACCTTGAACTGCAGGTCCGGGAGATCCTTTGCCGTGGGGCGGATCGCCTCCGCCAGCCGCGTTCCCGCCTCGCCGTAGACGGTCTCGCACTTCTTCCGGAAGTCCGCCTCGTTCATGGCGATGCCCAGCTTTTTATACCAGGACTTATTGTCCACCATCTTCATCTCATCTCCGGTGGAGCCCACCAATACCGGCTTGCCCGGGAATCTGCCCTCCGGCATGATGGAGGCGGTATCCTCTGAAAGCAGGACGCCGTCCATCACGGGAGAGGACGTGATCTCCAGCGGCATTTTGTACTTCAGCAGCTTCTTCCCAGGCATCCTCGTCAGCTGCCCGGCGGATGAAATACGATTCCGCTTTTTGAAATCCTCCCAGATCTCCACGGCCCGTTCTTTCGTCAGGCACTTGGGCTCCCCGGCGGAGCAGACGATCAGCTTGTCAAAATACTGCGGACCTTTGATGGAGAGCATCTGCGTGAACGCGGACAGTCCTCCGGCGGACTGCCCCATGAGCGTGATGTTGGTCTCGTCCCCGCCGAACAAGGCGATATGCTTCCTCACCCAGCGAAGGGCGCATTGCTGGTCATAAAAGCCCCGGTTGGCAGAGAGCGTGCCGTCGTCCTTCACCACCGGCAGAAAGCCGGCGATCCCCAGCCGGTAGTTGACCGTCACGACAATGATCCCTTTTGCCGCCAGGTATTTGCCGTGATAGAGCGGCGTCGTGCCGGAGCCGTAGGTGAAGCCTCCGCCGTGGAGAAAGACCAGTACCGGCTTCTTCTCCGCTGTTCCGTCCGTCCAGATATTCAGGACGAAGGCGTCCTCCGCGGTCTTGTCCGTATTCGTCAGGATCTCCGGGCGCATCATCGGCATTTTCAGGAAACGGTTCATCAGCGGAGGGACATCCTGCTGCGGGAACCGGAGGCCGCATCCGGCGTTCGCCGGTTTTTCGGAATAGCTGTCCACGCTCTCCGGCCGCGCAAAAGGCGCCGCCTTTGCATACGGGATGCCGAGGTAGGCCTCGATCTTTTTCCCGAGAACCGGTTCGATCTGCGCTGTAAATTCCCCGATGGGGGTCGTTCGTGTTTTATTCATGGATAACTCCTTCCCCGATTTCCCTGGCGGCGCGACCATTACTCTTCTATGATCTTTCTCAGCATTTCTGCATAAGCTTCAGAATCCCCAGATATCCGCTGGCAGTGGTTAAGCCCTTCCGGAAGTGTTGCCAACAGCCCTCCAAACAGAAAGGCGTTTCCAACACAGCAGATGGCTTAATCTTTATAATCCGGACACCTGCTGATATCAATGATCCGGAAATCACAGCATGATGCCCCTTTTCCGATTGTTCCCGTACGCGCCCATTTCAGATTTTTATGCAGGTTCCCGTATTTGGCATCATCACAGTCACAGAAAGCAGCATTCAGTTCCAGGCAATTGTATTTTTTACACATGGTATAGTATGGGCAGGAAACAATATCAAACCTGGCCACGGCAGGATTGGTCTTTTCCGGCATCCTGTATTCAAATCCGGCATCCGGGCTGAAATCCCGAAGCGAGTTCTTTACCATTCCAGCAGGATATTTGTGATAGTTGCCTCCGATATGCAGATACCAGGACGCCACTTTGAACATGGCTCCGCAGATCCTGACAAAGAACCTTCGAATCACATCCACGGCCCCTTCCTTCCTCATCCCATGCTGGACAAGGGTCTTATATACAGCAATCGCCGGGAATATATTCATCCCTGTATGCTGCTTCATGGCTTTTGGAAGACTCAGATTTTCCTGTGTCAGCTTTCGGAAGCGGGCGTTTGCTTCCTTCCGGATCTGCCGGTATTCTTCTTTGGGGAACTGCTTTCTTGCACCGGACGCCATCAGCTCAACAATAAAATTCATGCTTCCTGCTCACCTCGTTACAGTTTCTGTTTTCATGCATCTGTGAAATGTTTCGATCATCAGCTGCGGATTCCCAAGCCAGCCTTCATGGCCGCAGGGAAAGGAGATGATCTCCGGATCCGCATAATGCTTGTGATACCGTTTCAGATATTTGCTTCCCATCGCATCCAGATGACCGCCAAAATGTTTGATCACATACGCTTCGATCCTGCCGGTTTCCGCCTCCTGCGTATCAAACAGAGCGTTTTCTCCGTCAAATCCCGTATAGTTTACACAGAGAACATGAAATTCCTTTGAGAGAGGCTCCAGGAGCATGTTGAAATTGATCTCCCAGGTACAGCTTGTGCCGGGAAGCAGCAGAAATGTCGCTGCATTTTCTTTGCCAAATTCCTGAACAACCATTACTACATCCATCCTTCCAGAAATCGAAATTCCTGTTCAATACAGCCTTTTCTTGTCAAAAAGACTTCATTTCAGCGGATATACCTTCACACGACTAATATCTTCACGCCAACCACACAGAACAGATTTTCTTTCTTAAACACTTCCACATCTTCAAAACCTGCATTCTTCATGAATTCACCAATCTGTTCTGCTGTGTACCGTGTCATGCAGGGGACCTTTTTCTCCCAGTCCACCTTCGGGTCTCCATAATTATTGATCACAACAAACCGGCCTCCATCCTTCAGGATCCGGTTAACTTCTTTAAAGTTCTCCTCCGGATCCGGCCA